>CAYTWE010000009.1:4604-62465 GCA_964440985.1 uncultured Lentisphaeraceae bacterium
AGGATCGGCGAATCGCTCTACGAGAAGCGGTGGCGCGGCGCATGGAGCAGCCGCACCGCCACCGCACAGGCTCAGCCGAAGTAGGCCGAGTACAGGGCGCGAACCGCCTTTTCACGGTCCTCGCTCTTGATGCCGATCATGAACGAATATTCGCTTGCGCCCTGATTCACCATAGAGATGTTTATGCCATGCTCCGCGAGCGCGGCTGTCGCTTTCGCCAACATTCCGGTGGAGAACGCCATGCCCTCGCCCACAACCATGAGAATGGAGTAGTCGTGCGCCACAAGCACGGAGTCGGGGGACAGCTCGCGCTTGATGCGGGCGACCACGCGGTTCTCCGCAGCCTTCGTGAACTTGTCGCTGCGAATCACGACTGAGATCGAGTCGATTCCGCTCGGGATGTGCTCGTATGCGACGTGTTCCTCCTGAAGGATGTCGAGGAGGCGGTGCGTGAATCCGACTTCACGGTTCATGCAGTACTTGTCGATGATGATGTTGCAGAAGCCGTCCGCCGCCGCAATGCCGGTCACCGTTCCAGGAATGACGCGGCGGGACTGCACGATCATGGTGCCGGGTTCGTTCGGATGGTTCGTGTTGCGCACATTGATCGGAATGCGCGCCTGGACCGCCGGGAAGATGGCCTCGTCGTTGAACACGCCAAATCCGGCGTATGCGAGTTCGCGCATTTCGCGGTAGGTCATCGTGTCGATGCCCTCCTTCACCTCCGGCACGATGCGCGGATCGACGGGATAGACGTTGTCCACATCCGTGAAGTTCTCGTACACGTCTGCGCGGATCGCCGCCGCGAGGATTGAGCCGGTGATGTCAGAGCCGCCGCGCGGGAATGTGGCGACCGTGCCGTCCTTGCGATAGCCGAAGAAGCCCGGATAGACCACGATGCCCTCAAAGTCCGAAAACGCCTTTGCAAGCTTGCGGTACGATTCGGGATTGAGCGTGGCGTTTCCGGACTCCCCTTCAAGAATCATTCCGGTGTCGCGTGGGCTTGCATACCGCGCCTTGACGCCACGCTTAGCGAATGCAGCGGCGACAATCTTCGCGGAATTGTCCTCTCCGGCGGCCTTGAGCGAATCCATGAACACGCCCTGATCCTTCTTCGGGAGCGCAAGCCTCGCCTTGAGATCCTTCTCTATCTCCTTCACTATGTCTGCGCCGAGCTTCAGATCCTTGGCGATGGAGGCGTAGCGCTCAAGCACGGCCTTAAGCTGCCTGGACGTATCATCCTTCGCAAGCGCGGCATTCGCGAGCGCAATCAGCAGATCCGTGACCTTCGTGTCGGACTTGGTGCGCTTGCCGGGTGCGCTCACCACAACCATACGGCGGGTGGGATCCGCCAGCACTATGTTCAAGACCTTGGTAATCTGTCCTGCGTCCGCAAGACTTGAACCGCCGAATTTGCAAACCTTCATCTTGTTTTCACCTTTTCTACCTTGAATTTCAAGTTGCGGATTATACCACATCCGACAGGCGAAATCGCTTTCTCACCTGATCGAAATCACCAAGCCATGAGCATATGGCAGTGCAGGCGACATTCCGTCAGAACTGCGCGAAATCCAATCAAGAACCCAGCGCCTCTGCGTTAGAATTCCTCGACCTAAAATCAACCGATCAAAGTACCAGTACGACCTGAACTCCCGCTCGGCGAAGCACCGCCCGAGCGAGACGGGGTTGAAGACCCTCTCCACCGACGGGCAACGGTCAACGAGCCATCAGCCATTCAACGTTCCGCCACGGCAATCTGCGCGATGTTCGCAAGCCACCTACTTGGCAGGTTCGTCCAAACGGATCGCCGAACATGGAGATGCCTTGACCTCCCGCACAACGCCGCCCTCGCGGACAACGAGCCGTGCGGCATCCGTCGCGTTCACGAGGTAGACATCCTTGCCGCGTGTACGGTCAATGTCCGCGACCTGTCCCGCGTCGTAGACGGCGACGACCTGTTCGCCCTTCCCATAGGCGTAGACGATCGGGTAGTTCAAATCAGGACGCATCGGGAGAAGTACACCCTTCATCAGCGTATCGCGATGCGCCGTCCAGAAGTCCAGCATCTCACTGAGCTTCGCACGATGCGCTGCGGGCAGTTCCGCCAGCCGCACTGATATCTGCGGAACAGAGAAGAGAATGCTCCAGAACTGCTTGGACGCCCCTTCGGCCGTATCACCCAGGCTCCACTCCAACATATCGGAATGGACGGCGACGTCACCCGATGTCAAGCGCAGGTCAAGCGTCCTGACGCGGTTCATCAGCGGATCCATCGGGCAGTCGCTGGCACGCAGCATGTTGCCGTATTTCCGAATCGCCGGGCCGATGTACGGCTGCCGGAATTCAATCAGCACATCCGAGCGGATTGACTGAAGGCGCGTGCGCACATCTGTCATCAGGCGGTCTACGGCAAGCGGAACAGACTTGATGTCGCGTCCGGCATAGCCGTCATCAAGTGCGGGGTCGCGTCCCCGCAGCTGCATGGCATCTATGAAGTCAAGTTTCAGGCCATCCAGACCCCAATCGCGCATCGCTGCCTCGTACTTGCCGATAAGGAATTCGCGAACCTCCGGGAAGCGCGGATCGAGTACGGCAGTCTCATGCTCGCTGTTGAACCAGAGGTACTTGCCCTTGAAGCGCACGTAGTTCGCTGACTTCGCACCGATGTACGGCACCGAGTACCAGATCATGTACTTCATCCCCTTTTCGCGGACGGAGCGGATATGTGCGGCGAAGTCTGGAAATCTGTTCGTCGAAACATTCCAGTCCCCGCAGAACGCATAGCCACGATTGTGGTCGTCCGTCTGCCAGCCATCATCGAGAATCGCCGTCTTCATGCCGAATGTCGCCGCCAGGGCACACTCGTCCTCAACGGGCTTCGCGAAGACGTTCTGGTGGTACGAGTACCAGAACGAGTAGAGCGGGTCGAATGCAGCAGGCGGCACATCGCCGACCCGGTACGCCGGCATCTGCGCGTACCAGTCGAATGTGTCGCGGATGGCATCTGCGTAGAACACAGGGCGAAAATCAAGACGGAACTCCACATCGTACTTCTTCAAAGGCGCTTCGGGCTCAGGGAACAGCACAGCGCGGTACTCGATCTCGGATGTCTCCTCGACAACACCCATGTAGTAGTGAACGCGCCTCAGCGCCTCGGAACACGCCACGAGGCCACGATTCTCGTTGGCATCAGAAAACACCGAGACGACCGGTGCGCCGCTCGCCAGATTGCCTGTCAGTCCACACCCCCACACCGGCGGCAAATTCTTGTTCAGCTCCGCCCCAGTGTGCCAGCGGCCGACAGCGTCTTTTAGCGGAAAGCGGAACGTAAAGCGCGTCTCCGGAGGCACCCGCGCCTCGTCGGCGGCAAACGAGACCTTGAACGTCTCCATCCCGGCGGCAGCCGATTCCACCCGCGCCGAGATGAGCCAGCCTGGCGCATCATCGTACGTCACCTTCCCGACTAGGCCGCTCTCAAACGATCCGGCATTCATCATCCCCGCGGACAACACCGCCACCATCATCATTCCTGTTTTCTTCATGTCTACACCACTCCATATTCATTCGCGAAGTCAAACCACATGCGCCAATGCGACAGATTACATGGAACGCACCGCTTACGGCATCCCATCCACAACACTCTTAGCGTCTGCGGCGGCCTTGCATGAAGCGCCTTCTCGGCCAAGCTTGAACACACGCCGCGTGTGAGAATCCACAAGCCTGTCCCAGCGTTCGCCGCCGCCTGTTCCATACGCAGCCAGCATCCATGCCGTCCCGTCCGGCTGCCAGGATTCTCCGGGAGCCAGAAGGCGCACACCGCAAGATGGCGCGAATATCGCATCCGGATGACCTTCGTGGACATATGCAATCATCTCAACCGCAGGCGAAAACGAAAACGCACCGGCCCACGAACCGGTCTTCGCATCAATCCAGACATCCTGTTTCGCCGACTGATAGAGATTCAGTCCACGGCGGCGGCGCTCATTGTCCGATTGTTTGGCAGGTTTGAATGCCGGGTGCTGCTGGATGTAGCAACCGCGCAGATCAAGCGCAGCCTTGCCTTTGTTGGCCACTCGCACAACGCGGCAGAAGACCTGCGGCTCTGACGGATGGATCATGAATTCATATTCGACCGAGAACTCCGTTTCCGGCGTGCGCCCGACAGCCGTGACGGCAAGCGCATTGCCGCCCTGCGTCTTCCGTCTTGCCACATCCGTCACGCGCTCCAACCAGGCAAACGAAAGGCTCATGTCCTTTTCTGTGGACACCAACCCGCCAAAACTGCCGATGATCCGTCCATCCAGACTCACCGACGAAAAAAGCCGGCTGTCGCCGATTTTTCCGGAGAGACTGAACCCATTGCCGTTTGCAATCGAATACACTGAACCTTTTCGCACACATTTCACCTTACCGGCAAAAGGATATTTCGCCAGAAACTCATTCGCTGTGCAGGTGCCGCCATACGCTACGTCGCGCACCTCAGGGCCTTTTGAAGCGCGGTGACTGCGCCACCGCCCATGAAGTTCCGTGAACATCTGCGTCAATTCCAGATAAGGTTCATCATGTTCGTTTACAAGCCCATAGTTGCAATTCTCGCCAAACGTTTCGCTGATGCCGGCCTTCGGCTGATCCACCCACATGAAGTGGCTGTATCCGATGACGTACGGCATTGCGAGCAGCGTCCGTGCAAGCAGCGACGCCGCTTGCGCCCTGAGTTCCTGAGTGCGCAAACGCTGTCCGGAGCCAACCGTGCAAGGCAGACCGGAATCGATTGCGCTGAATCCGCATTCGTGGATGAACATCGGCTTGCCGGTAAGTTCGTACATCCGCGCCAACCTGTCAGCAAGCCGTTCACCCCTTGGCGGGCGTTCCGTAAGCACCTCATTGCGGTCAAGATCGGCCCATGGGTAGCAGTTGAACGAAATGGCGTCGCAATACCGCCCCGCAGTCGCCCATACTATCGGATGACCGCCATCAAAACCCGCGAAGTTCGTCGCCATCACAATGTGGTTAGTATCATACCGCCGCACCGCCTCCGTGACGGACTTGAAGTAGCGATCAGCCACCAAACGCAGAAAGTCGAGTTTGTCGTCATATGTCGCAGACGGTACACTGCGGCCACGTTCTTCAAGAAACCTATCTAACGCCATACGAGCGCTATGCTTTTCGGGAAGCCCCGCAACAGCATCGAACATCCCGGTGTCGGATTTGCCGCGCCCCCACCACGCCAGTTCGTTATCGAGCACATAGCCCATCAGCCAAGGGTCGTCGCGATTGGCTCCTGCAATCCGTTCAGCACGCACATCGCAGAGTTCCTCCCACCGCTCGTGAAACACGTTCGGGAATGCAGAACACGGCCCGCCAGAGAACGGACATATGAATCTATCCTCCTCACGCTCGTGCCGCACCATCGTCTCACCTACCGGAACGCCGGCGAGGTGCGCAAGCCCACGTCGCATCAGTGTGCGATCCGCAGACGAGAGGGCGTTGAAACCCATCCTCACCAGACGTGAAAGCGTATTTGTCTCCCATGCCTCACGGTCTGGATAACGAATGTCGTTGTTCTCGCGATATGCGTATCGACGTTCGGCACGGTTGTGATGGCCATCGTAGATCACCCAGTTTACGGCGCGGAAAAACGTATCGCGTCCACGCGGATTGACGACAACCCAACGCCCATCCGCCTCCTTTTCAAGGCGGAAGAACCCTGTCGCTCGATGGAACGTCCCCGTGGCGGAATACGATGCGCTCCGCTGACGGCGCGCTGTTTCGCCAATGGCGTACGCATCGCTGAAAAACGCTGTCGAGACAATCGCCGCAAGAACGGCATATGTCCATTTATGCTTCACATCGCCCCCGCATTCATCTCACCCCGATGAAGAAACCTTTCGGCACATACGGATCGTACGGCGATTTGCATTTGACAAACCACGCCTCCCGCTGTCCTCCCCGCGAACCTTCATCTACCTGGACGTTATCCGCATCTGTGACGTCGCACATTCCAAAACACCCTTCCGGTCTGCTGCTCGAGGACTTCTCGGCATCCGTCAGGCTGCGCCAGCATCCGCTTTTGATGCGCTCATCTGACGTCCACACCCTTTGCGAGACGGATATGACGCAATCCTTAAGTCCGACCTTGCCGAGAAGCAGACGCTGCAGCGACTGCGGTGGGAATGGATCTTGGAGAAAGCGGACGCTTTTAAGGCTCCATACTCCCTCAAAGTCCTTTTTCGTCAACTCAGTGAGATTCGGCAGATCAAAAACAACGTTTGTGAGAGCGTTGCATCCCTGGAAACGCACTCCTGCCTTGTACTGTTCGTCATACCACCCTTCGTTGTCGATGGGGCCGCGCAGATCGACATCCTGTATGCGCGTCCAGGCGAACGCTCCGTCACCGAGGCGCTGGATGTTTGGCAGAAGCAGTTTTCCGGTCAACTTTGTGCAGCTTCCGAACGCACTGCGTCCGACGACTACGACGGATGTCGGGACGAGCGTGGCGATGTCGGCAGTCAGGTTTTTGCAGCTGCTGAATGCATGTATGCCTATGTTTGTCAGTGCAGGTGCTTCTGGAATGAAACCGAAATCAACCGTAGTCAGATTGGTGCAGTTCATGAACGCCTCATCGCCGATATTCTCAAGTTGCGGCGATTCAAGGCGAACATCTGCCAACGCAGCCTTTCCCTTGAATGCGCGGGAACCGAGAGATCTCAATTCCGGCGCATTGAAATGTACGCTCTTCAGGTTTGGACAGTTCTCAAACATTTTCTGCGGAACCGTCTGCAATTTCGATGAACAGAGATTGATGTTGGTCAGTGCGCTGCAATCCTTGAAAGCCGTTCCCCAGAATCCGGTGATTGAGGACGATGCGATGTCGATCGTCTCAAGCGCCCTGCAATCGCCAAAGGCGCCATCCTCCATGTATTCAAGCTTCGGAAGCGAAATGGAGACGCTTTTAAGTGATGGGCAGTCCGACAACCAAGATGACCCAAGCTTTGTCGCGTTTCCGTTGTTCCCATGAAGAACGATGTTCGTCAGATTGGCGCATCCTCTGAATATCGCCCATCCCCAATTTATGTTATTCTGCGTGTAGCGATCGCAGCGAAACTCGGTTATCGCATTGTTAGTGCGGAACGCCTGGTTGTCCATATACACCTGCGGGACATCAAATCCGTTCACCTTCAGGTCGGTCATGTCAAGCACCCCTTCACCGCTGACATATGCAAACGAACTAAACGTGACGTATCGATACTCCTCATGATTCTGATCGAGATTTACATGGACTTTGAATGTCCAGTTCCCGTCGGTCATCGTCCCGTCCGATTGAGAGTACATCCACTCCGATGCCACACCGGACGCAACCAACGCAAAAACCGCCAGCGCAACTCCGCCTTTTGCCATATCCATTACGCACTTCCTTTCTGATTTGACCACTTTGTTTGAAAACATACCTACCTCAATGCGCGTAATTTTATCAAATGTATTTTTTTTTTCTCAATATGTCGCCGGTGCAAATCAAGTGCGAAAAAACTGTTGTCTCCAAATATGCGCCTGTGATAAAATACGCGGCGTTTTGGAACAATAGGAATTACGATGAACGCAATGTTCGAGTTTACGCGACTTTTTACCCTTGGCCTTACGGTCTGGGGCGGGATTTCGCGCACTTGAACTAAAACGAACTGAAGAAAAGCAGTGTTCAAGCAAGGCGGTCCCGCTCAGACGAGCGGGGCCGTTTCTGTTTATGGGAAACGGATAAATTCATGAAAGAAGACAGAGTGAGATTCTTTGACACCACCCTTCGCGATGGTGAACAGGCGCCAGGATATTCCATGACGCTCGAAGAGAAGGTGCGCATGGCAAAGCAGCTCGAACGGCTCGGTGTAGACGTCATTGAGGCAGGCTTCGCGGCGGCGTCACCGGGAGACTTCGAGAGCGTACAGCAAATCGCCGACACAGTCCGCGACTGCACGGTATGTTCGCTTTCCCGCGCCCTTACGAAGGACATTGACGCCTCGGCATCCGCAATCGCACACGCCGCGCATCCGCGAATCCATACGTTCCTCGCAACAAGCGACCTGCATCTCCAGTGCAAGCTCAGGATGTCCCGCGAACGCGCCATAGAGCAGGTTAAGCAGATGGTCTCGTACGCACGAAGCAAATGCGCCGAGGTGGAGTTCTCCGCAGAGGACGCCACAAGAACCGATCCGGACTACCTCTGCGCCGTCATCGAGACAGCGATAGAAAGCGGTGCGACGATTGTCAACCTCCCAGACACCGTCGGCTACGCAACGCCGCAGGAGATATCGGCGATGGTGACGAACGTTAAGACCCGCGTCCCCAACATAGACCGCGCAATCATATCGATGCACGTTCACGACGACCTTGGCCTCGCAGTCGCCAATTCACTCGCCGGCGTCCTCGCCGGCGCCCGTCAAGTCGAATGTACGATATGCGGCATCGGTGAACGCGCCGGAAACGCCGCGCTTGAAGAGGTCGTGATGGGGCTGCGCACACGCGGCGACTACTACGGCCTCTCCCACGGAATACGCACTGAGGAAATCGGACGCACTGCGCGGCTGCTCTCATCGATCACCGGCGTGAAGATTTTTCCGTCCAAGTCGATAGTGGGAGCAAATGCATTCGCGCACGAATCCGGCATACATCAGCATGGAGTGTTGAGCAACGCAAAGACGTACGAGATAATGACGCCCGAATCTGTCGGCGTGAAGAAGACCGAACTTGTTCTCGGAAAGCACTCCGGACGCCACGCATTCAGCGAACGTCTCAAGACGCTCGGCTACTCTTTCGCGGAGGACAGGATCGACGAACTTTTCGCCCAGTTCAAGAAACTGGCCGACCGCAAGAAGAAGATATCCGACCGCGATATCGCCGCACTGGCCGAAGCCTCCGCCATCACCGTGACAGATCCGTCAAAGCAGTATACCCTCGAATCGTTTGTGGTCAACAGCGGCAACAGGATGAGCTCTACGGCAGACGTCACGCTGAAGCGCGGCGGCAAGACGTATCAGGAGGTCGCTCTCGGAACAGGGCCTGTCTACGCTTCCATCCGCGCCGTCGAGAAGATCATCCGCCATCCGTTCAGCCTTGACGACTACACAATCCAGGCCGTCACGGAACACCGCGACGCCCTCGGTGAGGTAACCGTAAAGATATCCGACGCCACCGGCACGTATCGCGGACGCGGCGTCTCTACGGACATCATCGAAGGTTCGATACTGGCCTGCCTCGCCGCGGTTAACAGGATGCTTGACGAAAGCCAGTCCGGGATCGGCACCGGTGCGGCGTCGATCGCCCAACATTCATTCGCACACGATATGCTCGGCGGCGGGCATACCGACAAGCAACAGAAAAACGAGGAGAAGAACTGATATGTCTGGAATGACAATGAGCCAGAAGATACTGGCGGCACACGCGGGACGAAGTGAAGTCCATGCCGGTGAACTCGTAATGGCAAACCTCGATCTTGTGCTCGGCAACGACATCACTGCGCCGGTCGCAATAGGTGAGTTCCCTAAGTTCGGACGCGACAAGGTGTTCGACCGCGAGAAGATTGCCCTTGTGCCGGACCACTTCACCCCGAACAAGGACATCAAGGCGGCGGCGCAATGCGCGTGCATGAGAGGCTTTGCCCATGCGCAGAACGTAAAGAACTACTTTGAAGTTGGCCATGACTGCGGCGTCGAACACGCCCTCCTGCCGGAAAAGGGTCTTGTCACCGCCGGCGATTTGGTGATCGGCGCTGACAGCCACACCTGCACATACGGTGCGCTCGGCGCATTCTCCACCGGCATCGGCTCCACAGACATGGCGTGTGGAATGGCGACGGGGAAGACATGGTTCCGCGTACCTGAGGCAATCCGCGTAAATCTCACCGGCACCTTTCAGAGATACGTAAGCGGCAAGGATCTCATCCTCCACCTCATCGGTCTCATAGGCGTTGACGGAGCACGATACCAGTCGCTTGAATTCACGGGCGACGGCATAGCATCGCTCACCATGGATGACCGGTTCACAATCGCCAACATGGCGATAGAGGCCGGCGCAAAGAACGGGATATTCCCGGTGGATGACGTCTGCCTCGATTACATCAAGGTGCATGGCGGGAAAAAGCCAACCTCATACGTGGCTGATGCTGATGCCGTGTATGCGAAGACAATTGAAATTGACCTCTCCTCACTCCGCCCCACAGTTGCGTTCCCGCACCTTCCGGGAAACACGCACACCGTGGACGAGATCGACGACATCGCCATCGACCAGGTAGTGATCGGGAGCTGCACAAACGGCCGCCTCTCGGATCTGCGCATCGCCGCCGAAGTAATCAGCGGACACAAGGTTGCGGACAGAGTGCGCTGCATTGTCATTCCCGCAACACAGCGCATCTGGCTTGAAGCGCTTGAACTCGGATATCTCAAAATCTTCGCAGAGGCCGGTTGCGTAGTCTCCACGCCGACGTGCGGGCCGTGTCTCGGCGGACACATGGGCATTCTTGCGAAGGGTGAGCGTGCAGTGGCAACGACGAACCGAAATTTTGTCGGACGCATGGGCCATGTCGAAAGCGAAATCTATCTCGCTTCTCCGGCAGTCGCCGCTGCAAGCGCAATTGCAGGCAAGATCGTTTCACCAGCAAGCATGAAGGAGCAGAAATGAAAATTCAGGGCAAGGCATTCAAGTACGGGGATAACGTCGACACCGACGTTATCATCCCCGCCCGCTATCTCAACACCGCCGATGCAAAGGAACTTGCGAAGCATTGCATGGAGGACATCGACGCGGAGTTCGCATCATCCGTCGGCAATGGCGACATCATGGTCGCCGGGCGCAACTTCGGATGTGGCAGTTCACGCGAACACGCACCGCTCGCGATAAAGGCAAGCGGCATTTCATGCGTCATCGCAGTGACTTTTGCCCGCATATTCTACCGCAACGCCCTCAACATCGGACTTCCGATACTTGAGTGTCCCGCAGCCGCAGAGGCGATCAAAGCCGGTGATTCAGTAGCGGTAGATCTTGCTGCAGGAATAATCACAGACATCACCACCGGCGAAACATTCACGGCTGAGCCGTTCCCGCCGTTCATGCAGGAACTGATCGCCGCCGGCGGCCTCGCAGCATACATGAGAAAGGAACAGAAATGAGAAAGCAGATTGCAGTGGTTGCTGGTGACGGCGTTGGACCTGAAATCGTGAAGGAGGCGATAAAGGTTCTTGATGCGACTGCCGGCACATTCGGCCACGAATTCATCTTCAACCACCGACTTGTCGGCGGATGCGCATACGATGCTTTCGGAAAGTGCCTCCCCGACGATACTCTCGAAACGTGCAAAGCCGCAGATGCAGTCCTTCTCGGAGCGGTCGGCGGTCCAAAGTGGGATACCCTGCCGGGAAAGGATCGGCCGGAGCGCGCCCTTCTTGGACTTCGTTCCGGTCTCGGGCTTTTCTGCAACCTCCGCCCGGCGAAGGTATGGGAACCACTCAAGGACGCAAGCCCGCTCCGTCAGGAAATCGTGTCCGGGAAGTCATATCCGGAATCCGGAACTTCAGACGGAATCGATATGCTCGTAGTGCGAGAACTTACAGGCGGAATATATTTCGGCGATCACACCCGAACGTCCGATGGCCTTTCGGCAAGCGATGTTATGAAATACTCCGTTCCGGAAATTGAACGCATCGCAAGAATGGCTTTCACGGCGGCAAGGAAAAGGCGTGGACGCGTCGTAAGCGTTGACAAGGCCAACGTGCTTGAAACTTCACGTCTCTGGCGTGAAACGGTTACGCGCATACACGACAGCGAATATGCCGACACAACCCTTTCGCACATGTATGTGGATAACGCCGCGATGCAGATTGTGCGCAACCCAAACCAGTTCGATGTGCTGCTTACGGAAAACATGTTCGGCGACATTCTCTCGGATGAGGCATCTCAGATAACCGGTTCAATCGGAATGCTGCCGTCCGCATCGTTGCGTGAAGACGGCTTCGGAATGTACGAGCCTATTCACGGTTCGGCGCCTGACATCGCAGGAGAAAACATCGCCAACCCGATTGCCACAATCCTTTCTGCGGCAATGATGCTGCGACACTCGTTCGGTCTTCTGACAGAGGCAACGGCAATTGAGGATGCCGTACTGAAAACTCTTTCGGACGGAATCCGCACGGCGGATATTGCCTCTGCCAACGACAAAGCCGTCGGTACGAGTGAAATTGGCGATGCAATAGCCGGTGTCATCGTTAACCGGTGATCTGCGCAACGCAGATTCAGCAATACGCCTGCCCGCTTCAATGCGGGCAGGTGTTCAGTTTACGTGCGCGTGACGCCAACCGCCTTACACCGCCCAAAGCACCGCTCCAATGCGGGCAGGCGTTCAGTTTACGTACTGCGCACCGCAGGATGAACAGCAGGCACCTTCGTTGATCGCCGCGCCGCAGTTCGGACATCTCGTCTCAAGAACTTCGCCGCAATGCGCACAGTATCTGCCCTTCTGCAAGGTTACTCTGTAAAGCGTACGCCCGGCAACGGAATACGGAACGTTTGACGGACACTCATGTTCGGGGCAGAACCCTACGGATACGCTCAGGCTTTTAGTTGCGTCTCTCTCCTCGGCGGCCGCCAAATCACAGATTTCCTTGAGATCAATGCCAAGCCGTTCTGTGAGCTTGTTGACGTATTCCTCGGAAAGTTTCGTGGAGTTCCCGTTCTCAAACATCGACAGCGCCGCCTGATGGCAGCCTATCTCCGCAGCCAACGCAGACTGCGTAAGGCCAAGGGCGCGACGTGCGTCCTTGAACTTCATGCATACTGTCTTTGAAATGTTGTTCATCTGGTAACTCTCAACGGCGCATATTATCCCCTTTTTCCCTTATCATGACAAGGGGGGTTTTATAAACACTTATAAACAGGTTTATAAACATATTAAGTTATAAACAGGTTATAATAAGGTGTTTATAACTTTTTCAATAATCAGTACTTCCACACATAAGTGCATACCACAAAAAATAAGATACCCTTTTGCCGGGTATCTTATTGATAAGATGCAGAGGTATTGTTCAGTTCTGAACAATCATGTTTCGTAAAGGAAAAGTCTGCAGTCGATAGGACCGTTGTAGAACGGTATGCGCTGTAGATATTTCAGATCCACAGCCTGCGCCAGATCGGGATTTCCGGTGATAAGTCCAGCAGTCATGCCGCCGCACCTTTCAGATATGAACTGACCGATGCGGGCATAGAGCAATTTCAGCTCTTCTGGATCTCCCAGCCTTATTCCGTACTCTGGATTGAAGAACACCGCAGGACGCGAACCACTTGAACCTTCCCCGTTCGCCTTGCCGTAGAACGTGTTTACGTCGGTCGCGGCAAAGTCACACGCGCTGAACGTTATGTGCTTCATCACACCTGCGGCATTTGCGTTTATCTGCGCATTCTGGATTGCTTCAGGCGATATATCCGTAGCGATTATCGGCGGAATGCTGTCCTTCTCGCCTTCAGCCGCTTCTATGAGCATATTTTTGAATATCTGCTCCGGCGAAACGCCAAAACGCTGTCTTGGAGCGGCTTTTGGGGCGGTCTCTCCAGGAATTATGCTGTTGTAGCCCTTTATGCCCATGAAGCCGAACCTTGCACGAAGTGAACCGGGCGCACGGTTCATGGCCTTGAGGGCAGCCTCGATTGCAGGGGTGCCTGATCCGCACATCGGAGATATGAACGGCGATTTTCCGTTCCAGTCCATCGCATCGATGCAGGCAGCGGCAAGTGTCTCTTGCATCGGCGCCGAACCGGGTATCTTGCGGTATCCGCGCTTTGACAGCGGTGCACCTGAGGTATCAAGATACACAATTGCGGTATCCATGTTCCAGTGTACGAACACACAGGCGCCAAGATCGTAGTCTCCGCCTGAATTCGGACGCTGCCCAACCTTCATGCGAATGCGATCAACAATGGCATCCTTTACGATAAGCGACGGCATCCGCGTATCGCGTATCGTACTATTGTGTACAACCGACGACACGCTCACATACCCGTCGCTGGCGATGAGGTTCTCCCAATCAATCGAGCCTACCTTATCGTAAAGTTCACGCACATGGCGGCACTGGCAGCGCAGAAGCGGAACAAGGACGCGTTGTGCGGTGCGAAGCCACAGATTGAGTCTGAACACGTCGCGAAGCGCACCCTTCACGACAACATAGTTGTCCGATTTGTCGATTGGCCTGTACCCGAGACCGACAAGCTCCTTTTCTGTCCAAGGAGCGAGCGTCTTGGCGCAGGATACGATAATCGGAAAGTTTTTATCTTTCCAGATATTCATCAGTTTATGCGAAGCGGCATCATCACGTAAAGGAAAGGCACTGAACACCTGATGATAGCCGGCGAAGACCCGTTGTTCAGTTCTATGGAAACCTCATCCTCATCAATCGCCTTGAGAGGATCCTTGACGAATGCGGGATTGAACACGATTTCAATCTTCTCTCCGCTGTACTTGATCGGCACAATATCCTTCGCTTCACCGATGTCTGCCGCCACGGACGATACAAGGAGCTGGTTCGAATCAAACGTAAGGCGCACGGATGACGATTCCTCCATCGTCATAACGCTTGCACGGTCGATGGCGTCAAGAAGCAGCTTGCGGTCAACCATGATCTTCTCCTGACTGGAGGAGGGAATCACCTGACGGTAGTTGGGATATATCTCGTCAAGCAGCTTGGAGTATATCTGTGTGTCGCCGAGGTTGAACGATACCTGCGACTTTTCGATGGTCACCTTCACGTCTCCGTCACCGGAAAGCGAACGCTGCAGCTCTGCCACAACCTTCGAGGGGAGAATGATATCCTTTTCAGCGGCTACCGGGAAATCCAACTCGTGTTCAACGAGAGCGAGCCTGCGTCCATCTGTGGCTACCATCGTAAGTTTGCCGTCCTTGAAGCTCATCAACACGCCCTTGAGCGTTTTGCGCGTCTCATCCTGAGAAACGGCATATGAGGTCTTCCGCAGCATTTCACGAAGCGTCGCCTGCGGCAGCGTGTAGGCAAACGCATCTTCAGAGACGGGAAGCGCCGGGAAATCGGCAACCGGCATTCCGGAAAGCCTGAACGATGCACTGCCGGCCGAAATGCGTGTGCGATCCTGAATATCTGAGTCAAGTTCCACAACGCCTTCAGCACAAGATGATATCGTACTTGAAAGGAGGCGCACAGGTATCGTAGTCGCTCCTCCCTCCACTGCTTCACATTCAACGGTCGACTTGATGGATATGTCAAGGTCAGTGGTGACGAGGCTGAGTTTGCCGTCCTTGGCTTCAAGCATCACATTCTGAATGATCTGAAGCGAACCTTTTCCAGCAACTATGTTCTGGACCTTCTTCAGTCCATCGATAAACTTTGAGCGTATGATCTTTATCTTCATGGCAAACTCCCTTTGGTTTCCTTGGGCGTGTATTGTACCCTATTACTGGTTAATAAGTAAAGTATATATATTATCTATTATTAGGTTTGTCAGCAAGTGGCATAAGTCTCTGGAAGGCGTGATTTTAAAGGCTCAAACGAATGTCGCACCTGTTGATTTCTCTCTGCATACCTTGTTGCTTCTTTTTGCATCTCGCTTAGGCTGTTGATAGGTGTACATAAATCGCCTTTTTGCATACAGGTTCTGAACAGGCAGCGAACAGTTTATCAATCGAACAGCTCCGATGGTTTTCTTCCGAGCAGTTCCGTTATCTGCTCAATTGATTTCCTCAGTTTGGGTTCCACCGACAGTCTTTTCTGGATTGTCTCAGCGCCGTATATGACGGTCGTATGGTTCTTCTTGAACTCCCTTGCAACAGTAGGCGTTGATTGTCCGGTCAGCTTGCGCGCAAGAAACATTGCGACTTGACGCGCAGTGGCAAGCGGCTGCGTCCTGTTGGAGGACTGGATGTCTGCATAGGAGGTTTCATAGAACGAGCATACTGCCTTTATAACCTCTTCAACAGACAGACGCCTTATCGTGACTTCCTCCTCCGTGAGTTCCTTCAGCAACACCTGTGCAACCTGCTTTGTGACCTCGGTGTTCGGATTTGCGTCCATGAACCGGACTATAAGGTTTAGAGCCCCTTCCATCGCCCTTACGGACGATCTTATGTTTTCGCCTATGAAATTGAATATTTCGTCTGGAATGTTGTATCTACAGTTTCGAGCCTTTGCTTTTAAGATGGCGATTCGAGTTTCATATGAGGGCGACTCTATCTCGATGACAATTCCCTGCTGAAACCTCGTGACAAGGCGTTCCTCAAAGCCGTTCAGTTTTTTGGGAGGTACGTCGCAGGTCATCACCACCTGCTTGCCGTACGTCATCAGATCGTTGTAGGTGTTGAAGAACTCCTCCTGAAACTGCACTTTTCCGCCAACAAACTGTACGTCATCAAGAAGAAGGAGATCGATATGGCGGTATCTTTTCCTGAACGCCTCAATGGCTTTGTTTGAGATTGCGTTTATGTATTCATTCAGGAACGTTTCACTTGTGAGGTAGCACACGCTTTTCGACGGATTGCTTTTCATGACCTCATGCCCAATGGCCTGCATGAGATGCGTTTTTCCGAGACCTGTCCCTCCCCAGACAAAGAACGGATTGTTCGTGTTGCCGCCAGGCTCCTTGGCGATTGCCGATGCTATCGCATATGCGAACGAGTTCGATGGGCCTTTGACGAAATTCTCAAAGGTGTAGTTCGCGTTGAGCGGAACCGTTGATGCAAATCTTTGCCTTGCCGGAGACTGAACATCGACAGTTGTCTGAATCTGCCGCTTGCTTTCCTGCCGCCTTCTTTCCTCTGCGTCAATTCTTGCCTTTTCACTGACTTTGAAGACGACTGTTACGTCTTCCGGCGCTCCTGCCTGAACCAATGCTATCCTCAACGGTTCAGCATATGTGGAGGTATAGAATTCCGCTAAATACTCATCTGCTACGCCTATCGTGAATATGTTGCCATCCAATGAGTGTGATGCAAAAGCAGGGGCATGACGATCCCACTTCCCCACATCCTCCTGTGATTTCAGCGAGGTTTTGTAGAGTGCAACTGCTATGTCCCACAATTCTGCGCGCATGCCATTTTCCTGTTTTGCAAATTCTCTTTTTTCTCTTTTTGAAACTTGAACATTAAATCAGAATGTGATGTAAACTTCAACAGTAAAAAACACAAAGTAGTGCACAACTTATGAACAGCTTTTGTTTATAACTTGTGTGATGTGCGAACTCCTTTTTTTGGCGTGCATATGACGCATAACATATATCAATTACTTGTACATAAGCATTATGCACACATGTATCTGATCTCACCTCATTTTGATTCAGTGATGTCCACGATGGATGATTACGGCCAATATGGCAACATCTGCCGGATTTACGCCGGGTATCCGCGATGCCTGTGCAAGTGTCTCCGGTTTCCAACGCTTCAGTTTCTCGCGGCTCTCGTATCTTACGGCCTTGCACTTATCGTAATCAAGCCATGACGGAATCACCGTCATTTCATCGCGTTTCGCCCGTTCCGCCGCTATTTTCTCCTGTGCAATGTACCCTTCATATTGAAGTTGAATCTGGATTTGCTCAACCACTTGTGGAGGCAAATTTTTGGCGGAGATGTTCTTGTCATGCAGATGAGATTTTATCAATTCTGAAAATTGATGCGTCTCATCCCGTACACTTGCCGTCAGTATTCCTAAGCGATCTGCTGCTTCCATAAGACGATACCTTGCGTTGTCCTGACGCAATATCAGTCTGCGTTCCGCTCGCGAAGTGAACATTCGGTACGGTTCATCTGTTCCCTTCGTCACCAGATCATCAATCATGACTCCAATGTATGCATCCTGTCTGCTGAACACCAAAGGTTCTTCGCCCTTTACCTGAAGCGCAGCATTTATCCCGGCCATTATTCCTTGTGCGGCGGCTTCTTCATATCCTGTAGTACCGTTGACCTGACCGGCAAAGAACAACCCGGATATCCGCTTTGATTCCAGCGTATGCTTCAGTTCCCGGGCATCAATGCCATCATACTCTATCGCGTATGCGTACTTCAAGAACTCTGCATTCTCAAGACCTGGCACGGAACGTACCATCTGTTCCTGTACATTTCGCGGCAATGAGCAGGATAACCCGTTAGGGTATATCACATTTCCCTCAAGATCTTCCGGTTCGAGCATGACATGATGATGATCTACACCGGTGAACCGTACTATCTTATCCTCTATTGATGGACAGTACCGTACTCCTGTACCTTTGATTGATCCACCATACAGGGCGGAGTCGGATAAATGCGAGCGTATTATTTCATGCGTAGCAGGGGTTGTATGCGTCATCCAGCATGAGATGTTTGGAATGTTCCACATGGAACATTCCAGCAATGTGTCATGTATGTCTTTGAGTTGAGATAGATTGATAATGCCATTGTTCAATACTGAACATTTGTTTTGTTCGGCACAAGTGTCATGAGGTTGTTGTGCTTCATGATCCATGATATTGTTCCACGTGGAACATATGTTTTTCTGGTTAGAGGGCATCTCGCAGTGAGAATTTCTGCGCTGTTGTCCATTCAATGAGATGATGCTACGCAGTTCGCTTTCGTTGATACCACATTCACCACTAATCAATCCGCTACATTCTGTGCAACCCTGCTGAATGGCACCATTGTTCCACGTGGAACAATGGTGTGTCCGCAAGCTAAAAAGAGGGGGCGGCATTTCACCTTTTTGTTCTACGCATACTGAAAAGTCACAAGATTGTGCCTTGAGTCTCGGTGGTGTTCCGGTTTTAAGGCGAATAAGACTGAATCCCAATGTCTCAAGCGACTTTGAGAGGCGGTTGGCGGCAGGGCGACTGTCGCCACCGGATTCTTCTGCGTCATGTCCGATGAAGATACGTCCGCGAAGGGCAGTTCCGCTTGTGATGACAACGGTCTTTGCGGAAATGCAGCCATGTTGTTCTGTGCGTACCCCGGATACAGCGGTGTAGCCCAATCCAGTGGCATTGTCTGTGAGAATGTCTGTTGCTATATCTTCAATGACGACAAGATTCTGTTGGCTGTTGATGGTTCGTTGCATTCTTGCCGCATAAAGACGTTTGTCACATTGTGCCCTTGTTGCCCTTACAGCCGGTCCTCGGGAAGTGTTAAGTGTTTTGATTTGCAGTGCGGATAGGTCGGCATTGTGTCCCATTTCACCGCCGAGTGCGTCAAGTTCGTACACAAGATGGCTTTTGGCCAATCCACCAATAGACGGGTTGCAGGGCATGGATGCAATTGCATCTGCGCGTCCGGTAATGAGAAGGGTGGATATACCCATTCGCGCTGCGGCCAATGCCGCTTCGCTTCCGGCATGGCCACCACCTATGACAATTACTTCAGGATCGTATGACATGATCAATTGTTTCCATTAGAAAAAAAGAATAGGATGTAGGACGGCATTAGATCAATGAACAAAGTCTGAACCTCACGGGTTTGCATTGCGACGACAAAATCTGAGTTGGTGCGCACTAATACATGAAGAACGGGAATGCATGTACACGATATGCAGAAGAGAACTCCATGGTTCAAATATAACTCAATCGCCTGATTGAGGCAGAACGATTGTTAAAGACTATGTAGGTTGGTGGATAATTATCAGGTTTACATGTGTGCTTGCATGATTGCGCAACATAAATGATGTTGTGCGGAAAAACCAATAACTTATTGACAAGTTGCCAAAATAAGTTATCCGCCATCGATGATAATCTTAAACTGCCAAATATGTCATCAATATGTAAAATTTTCCTTGTCATCATATTTTGAAAAGAAATGCAAAGGAAAAATAATGACATTTGTGAACCGATTATGAACAGGCTATGCTGCATAACATAAAATATGGTTTTTAGTGTGTTTATGGTGCTTCATCGGCAATAACAAGCCTCAGTGCATATAGCCGCGTATTATATCAAAGTATAAGGCAGTGTTTGATCAATTGAAGACAGGAGGATTTTGCTGTTTGGAGATCCCGGGGTTTTTCGGGTAAGAAAATCGCCGAATCCCTGTAAACAAAGGGCGGCGTCGCTGTTTTCACGTTGCGCCAAGTAAACCCGGTTACGGGAACGCGGAGCGCGTCGACCGCGCACCCTTGAAGAGATCGACTGCGGGCAGATGCCGCAGGGCTGCTGTTGCTTTCTCCGCCGGGAGTTTCGGAGGCTTGGAGGCGCGAGGTTGTTCCACAATTCGCCCCGAACTCCGATACTTCAAAACTCCACGCAGCGGAAGCAACGAACTTCCGCGTCCGCATGATACAGATAGACGCAACGCCTCGTCCGCCAGGAAAAATGGGGACCTCCAATCTTGCTGTAACTTGACATGCTACAAGCTGCGCAAGGCGGCGCATCTGCGGTTGAAAGGTGGGGCGACTTATGAGATAATGCCGCCCACTTGGAACGCAGGTGCGCCGTCCGTTGCATTTCAATGTATCGGGTCATGTGGATATGCGACAGCGGCGCTGATAAGGTCAGGAGAAAGTGGATGAAACGCATTGTGTCTGCCGTCGTTGCGGCTGGATTGTCATTCGCCGCTTTGGCGGATATCACGCTTGAGAACGAAGATTGCCGGCTCGTCATAGGTGACGACGCCTGCGCAAAATCGCTTGTGGTGAAGGCGACCGGCGAGGAGTGCATTGACTCATCACTTAAGCTACCCATGCTGACGGTGACGCAGGATCGTCCTTTCGACAACGAACTGAAGCTCATTCACCCCAACAAGAGAATCGTCTATCCGGCGGTGAGCGTTCGTCGCGACGGCAACGACAGCGGACTGCTTGTGTTCGGGTTCGGACACGGATTGTACGAGGCAACGGTGCGCGTCTCCGCCTCTCCGCGATACATCCTCTTCAGGCTTGAGAATTTTCTGACGGAGCGAAAGGGATCATACGAATATCTGAGGATGGACATTCCGCAGGCATCGTCATGCCGCTTTCTGCAACTGCCCGTTCGCGGAAGAAGAAACTTCGGAAACTGGTTGAATGCCTGCTGGGACGAAAGGGCTGCTGTGTGCGTGGCCGGTGCGTCGCCGCATCCTGACATAGACAATGAAGATCGCGGAGGGACGAAGGTGCTGTATGCCGAAGCTCTCGCGGGAATCAAACTGCGTGGAGCAGAGGCCGCCGTCATCGCGGCGCCAGGGCGCGAAGCGTTTCTTGACGCAATGGATGCATTTGAGATTGCCCTCAAATTGCCACGCGGCGTGAAGAGCCGCCGTTCCGAGACGGTCAAAGAGCCTATCTTCCATCTTTCGTGGAGTTTCAAGCCGACTGATGCGGATGAAGCAATCAGACTTGCGAAGATGGGCGGATTCCGTCTTGTGACGTTTTCTTATCACAATCTCTTCAAGGAGAGGGGCAGCTGGGGACTCTGCGGAGACTACGACTGGCGCGATGACCTTCCGAACGGTGAGGCGGATGTCCGTGCAATGATTGACAAGTTCCACAAGGCCGGACTTCTCTGCGGATTCCACACGCTTCATTCACACATTGGGCTGTACAGCCGATACGTTACGCCTGTCGCCGATCCGCGTCTGAACAAGACGCGCCGGTTTACGCTTGCCGCACCGCTTCCCGCCGATACGAACGTCACGGAGATCGCCGTGATGGAGCCTACAGTGGACGTGCCTGAGTTTGCGGCCTGCCGCGTCCTCCAGTTCGGCGGAGAACTCATTTCGTACGAAAGCTGCAGTTCCGAACCTCCGTACAGGTTCTTCGGCGTAAGGCGCGGCGCACACGCCACAAAGGTTGTCGCCCACGGGCGCGGCGAGGTCGGCGGCATCCTCGACATAAGCGAGTTCGGCACTCCCGCGAGCTGCTACATCGATCAGAACACCGATCTGCAGGACGAAGTGGCGGCAAAGATTGCGCGGGCCTACAACTGCGGATTCGATTACGTGTATCTGGACGGCTCTGAGGGCGTGAACCGTCCATTCGGATTCCATGTCGCGAATGCGCAGCTCCGCTACTGGCGGCTTCTGAAACCGGAGCCGATATTCGGCGAAGCGGCCGCGAAGACGCATTTCGGATGGCATATGCTCGCCGGAGCAAATGCGTTCGACTGCTTCCCCCCTGAAATATTCAAGGAAAACCTTCGGGCATATCCGTTCGCCCAGGCGCCGATAACCCAGCAGGACATGACACGCGTCGATTTCGGATGGTGGAATTTCAGCGTTCCGCGAAAGGGCAGTGCAACGCATCCCGGTTCGCTTGGCACACAGGCCGACCTGTGGGAGTACGGCGTTTCCGTGGCGACGGCCTGGGACTGTGCGGCTTCCATTCTCATGTCCTTGGACAACCTCAATCGGCATCCGCGAACCGCCGATGTTCTCGGCGTTATGAAGCGGTGGGCGGATGTGCGTCGCAAGGGGCTTTTCCGCGAAGAGTGGCGTGAGCAGATAAAAGACCATTCAAAGGAGCATCACCTTCTCGTCAATGCGAAGGGGGACTACGAACTTGTCCGCTACGAGCAAATTATCGGCGGCGATGAGGCAAGACCAATCAGGGCGTTCCTGTTCGAGAAGGATGGTGCGAACTGGGTCGTGTACTGGAACTGCACCGGAGACGGGCGGCTGTGGCTGCCTGTTGCATCCGGCGACATTTCGCTCTTTGACGAGTTCGCAGGAAAGCCGGTCGAAGTCACATCCGAAGATGGCGGCGTGACGATCCCCGCCGGTTCGCGGCTGTACATGAAGACACTTCTTCCACGTAAGGAGATTGAAAAGGCGTTCAACGCTTCGCGGCTCAAATAGCGTCGTTCGCGAAACATCATGCACCACAGCATGATTCTCAAATGCGTGGCAGGTAGGGGACGCGGTACGGGCAGAAATTATGGCGGCTTATTGTGCCCCAGTGCGCCGCTGTGATTTATGGCAAAAAAAAAAACACATATTTGCGATTTGTGGCAGGGACGCTGTGGTATAATCACACGCGTTGAACAGGCGGAGACAGGAGATTAGTGATGAAAAAAAAAATACGAACACTCTGTGCTGCCGCTGCGGCATTTGCCGCAGCGCAAATTTCGGCTGACGAAGTGACGCCGCAGACGGATGTGATGACTGATGGCTCTGTAATCTATACGTTTACTGGATCGACCACATTCACCAGTCCATATTCGGGCGCGGCAGAAATCCTTGTTGTCGCTGGCGGCGGTGGTGGCGGAAGCAAAAACGGCGGCGGCGGCGGTGCCGGCGGCGTAGTATACGTCGCGGCGCAGGCGATTGAGAAGGGCTGTTCATATGAAGTCGTCGTCGGTGTCGGTGGCGCGGGCGGAACGAACGGAGGCTCTGGCGCAAACGGCGGCAACTCATCGTTTGCCGAGATTGTCGCAGTGGGCGGCGGTGGCGGCGGTGGCGGCGGCTCTGTCGGTGGAAGTGGCGGTTCCGGCGGTGGCGCGTCTGGAGCGGAGAATGAGAACAAGGTGTACAACGGCGGCGAAGGTACTGAAGAACAGGGCCATGCCGGCGGTAGCGGCAGAGTGTTGGGCAATAGTCAAAATATTGTTGTCAGCGGAGGTGGCGGTGGCGCTGGAAGTGTAGGCATGGACGGCATGGACAATGGCGGAAGCAGTAATTCGGACGGATCCTGCGGCAATGGCGGTAATGGAATAGCCTATTCGCAGTTCAACGCTACCGGTGAGTCTGTTGTCTATGGCGGCGGTGGCGGCGGCGGCACACGTCCAGGCGGTCCTGTGTGCGGGCAGGGAGGCCTTGGCGGTGGCGGGGCCGGCAGCAACAACGTGTCCGCCGGTTCGTCTGGGACGGATGGCCTTGGCGGTGGTGGCGGCGGTGGGGCGTTTGCTTATGCGGACGGTGCTTGGAAGGGATTTGCCGGCGGAAATGGTGGAGACGGCGTGGTCATTGTGCGCATGACTCCAAAATACGAGGAGGAGACGAAGGCTGTTGCCGTTGGTGGCGTTGCAAAGAAGGGGAAGGGCTGGCGCGTCCACACGTTTACCGAAAGCGGCACGTTCACCATTGATACGCCAATCCTCGCCGAGGTGTTGCTTGTCGGCGGCGGTGGCGGTGGTGGCGACACATATGGCTGGGCCGGCGGTGGCGGCGGCGGTGGCGGCGTCCTGTTGGAAAGGAGTGTGCACATCATTCCCGGTACGCATGAGATTGTTGTCGGGACTGGCGGCACACCCGGTAAAAACGGCGGCGATTCCACAGCATTTGGCTACACGGCGGTTGGCGGCGGCGCCGGCGGGAAAGGCCAGTACGCTGGCTCGGATGGCGGTTCGGGCGGCGGTGCTGGCGCAAATAACAGGGTCGGCACCGGCGGCGCAGGAACGGACGGGCAGGGATTCAGCGGCGGAACAAACAACTATGCTGAATCTGTTTGGAACGGCATTCCGGGTGGCGGTGGCGGCGCAGGTGCGGCAGGCGAACTGGGCGTTGGCGGCGCTGGCGTTGTGTGCGACATTTCCGGTGAGGACGTGTGCTACGGTGGCGGTGGCGGAGCCGGAAGCGGCGCGGCCATAACATCTGGCTACGCTGGCGGTATTGGTGGCGGCGGGACGGGAGCGTACAAGTATAGCGGAACGAATGCGCTGGTCCCTGCGACCGCAGGTGTGAACGGTCTTGGCGGTGGTGGTGGCGGCGGCGGTGCAAACGCAAACGATCAGATAGACGCCGCATCTGGCGGCAGCGGAATCGTGATTGTCAGGTACAGAGCGGCGAAGTGGGGCACACAGATAGTGATCAGGTGAAGGTGCTGGGACAATGATGGAAGGAATGCGCTTCGCCGCCGTTCTGCCGGTGGCCGTCCTGTGTGTCGCGACGGTATCGGCGGCGGTCGATTTCAGGTATTCGCTTGACGGTGATGCGCGGGTGTCGCTTGTCGTAGAGAACGCAAAGGGCGAGCGCGTTCGCAATCTCGTTTCGGATGCTCCGCGCAAGGCTGGTTCTGTCGTTGAGGCATGGGATGGACATGACGACAACGGCAATCCCGTGCCGACGGGAACTTACCGTTGGCGCGGCATATCGCGTCCGGACGAGATAACGGCCAATTGGCTCGGTGAGTTCTATTCACCCGGCGCTACGCCGTGGAAACAGCATACGCGCCCCGGCGGATGGAATCTGCGTCCGAGCGGCGCAGGTGGCTGGCTCTCCGACCATGCCGCGCCGCAATGCCTCTATGCTGACGATTCACACGTCTACATCGGATGCAAGATAGCGGAGGCGGGGGACGCAATCATCCAATGCGATCTTGACGGCAGAAAGGTCTGGGGGACGCTGTGGCTTGGGCTTTCCGGAGCGGATGCAATGTGCACCGACGGTGACGTGCTGTATGTCGCCGCCGAACGCGGATGGATGGGTGAACGCATGGGCGTAAACCGCTTCAACATCCGCAACTATTCGTTCGTGCAGAACCCGAAGGAGATTCGCGACCGCCATATCCAGCACGACTCCGCGTTCGTGCGCGAAAGTTCGACTAATTTCAGCGGCATCGCGGGACTGTACCTGACGTCAAACCACATTGCGGTTGCGTTCACGGACAGAAACCGGCTTTCGTTCTTCGACCGCAAGACGGCGTTGTGGGATCATGACGAGCCGTTTGCGTCCGCAAAGTCCGTTATGTTCAAGCCTTGCACGAAGATCTTTCGCGGTCTCTGCACGGACGCGGAGGGCCTCATCTATCGATGCGCAACGAACCGTGAAGAGCAGTGCGTAAAGGTATATTCGCCGGAAGGGAAATTCCTGCGCCGCATTGGGCGTCCCGGCGGGCGGCGTGAAGGCCGCTACGATCCGCTCGCGATGGGGAATCCCGTAGATGTCGTTGTGGATGCGCGTGGACTTCTCTGGGTTGCCGAGAACTCGATGCTGCCCAAGCGCGTGTCGGTATGGACGCGTGAGGGTGCGCTTGTCCGCGACTACGTGGGCACTCCGTTCTATGGCGGCGGCGGTTCCATTGGTGACGATGGCTTCGCCTACTACTGCGGAATGCGTTTTCGGCTGAAACCGGATTTCTCCGGCGCGGAGCTGGATGCGATACTGTTCGATCCTGCAGCGCATCCCGAATTGCAGGAGCTGACGGAAAAGAAGTTGACGTCGGAGATGATAGGCCCGTCGGATGTGCGGCGCTGGCGCGGCAGGACGCTGCTGTGCGCGGACGACGGAGCGGTTCGCGCTGCGACGCTTGCCGGCGAGGTGGTCGGAGATGTTATGCGTCCGAGGCTGATGTTCGGCCGGAGCCGAAACGGCGGCACGTTCCTTTGGCAGGACGGCGCAAAGACGGAGAGCTCGGATTTCGTCTACGGGGCTGAATGGGCGATGCGGCTTGGGCCGAACATGGAGATAGTTCTGCGGACTAAAGACCGCAAGTCGCTTGCGCTGCTTTCGCCAGATGAAAACCTGCACTACGATTTCGCGAAAGCCGAAGTCGTGCCGCTGCCGCCGGCGATGTCAACGGTGTGTTCGCTTTCCATGTCGCCCGACGGTTCGTCGTTCATCATCAACAACGGCGGATGCGGAAACCAGGGGTCTCCGAAAAACCTCTTCGGCGCGGTCTCGCGTGACGGACGGCGCGTCCTGTGGACGTATCCGAACCCATATCCGTCCAACACGCACAATTCGCCGCTGCCGCGCACGGGCGAGCTGCGCCATACGCTTGGCGTAGAAGGTTTTTCCGCCTCGCCGGCCGGGCTGCTCTTTCTGCTGAACGGCAACAAGGGTGCGCGATATCTCTTCACGCAGGACGGCCTTTTCGTGCAGGAGCTGTTCGGAGACATGCGAACGCATGAGGCTACGCAGAATCTGCCGTGCGCAGTACGCGGCATGGTCTTCTCGCGCAACTCGCTCTCCGACGAATGTTTCGGCGGCTGGATGGGCGATGTCGGCGGGCGGGCGTATCTGATCGAAGGCAAGGATTCTCTCAACATCTGCGAACTGCGCGGAACGGACACGATCTGCAGACTGGATGGCGGCGAAATCGCGCTGACCGAAATGGCGAAGCCGGTTTCAGCGGTTCCGCTTTCTGAACGCGGTCCTGCGCGGACAGTCAAGGCGGGTGGATTCAACCTCAACCACGAATGGTGGAAACTGGCAGAGTACGCATTTCCGATGCTCGACCCGGTGGCTCGCGTCGCTGTCGGATGGAGTGAGCATAACGTCACGCTGCACTTCGATGTGGAGGACGCGTCACCGTTCGAGAACGGCGGCACGGATCTGAAGACCCTGTTCCATTCAGGCGATGCGCTTGACTTCAGGTGGGAGGGTAATGCTTCGGCAGAGAGGGGGCGGACGAAAGCCGTCGCCGGAGATCAGCGGTTTGTCATTGCGCCGTATGCGGGCAGGGTTGCTGTCGTTCGGTACGTCTATGTGGATCAATCGGCAAATGAGCCGCCGATAGAGTTCGTCTCCCCCGCCGGACGCGCTTCGATTGCGAGGATTGAGGAAGTGAAGTCCGCAAAGGTTGATGTGAAGAGGCGCAAGGGCGGGTATGCCGTGCGCATCGACATCCCATGGTCGGAGCTTGGAGAGAAGCCGGGATCTTTCAAGGGCGGTTTGCGCCGGGCGGATGTCGGCGTCATCTTCGGCGATTCCACAGGCACACGCGTGATGCGCCGTCAGTATCTGTTCGATCCGGGCAGTCAGGAGGTGTCCGACATTCCGTCGGAGGCGCGGGTGAATCCGTCGATGTGGGGTGTGTGGGAGTTCTGAAAAGGTTAACGGAGACAGGAGAGGAAAATGGAGAGGTCTGTGCGTATCTGCGGTTCGGTTGCGGTGGCGTTTGCGGCTTGTTTCGCATTTGCGGGAACAACGTGCCGGGACGGCGTTGCGAAGGCGTTGCCGACAAAGGGCGGCGTTCCGCCGGTGATAGACGGCAGGCTTGACGACTGGGACAGGTCTGGTGCGATTCTCTGCTGGAACGCAGAAGAGCTGGCGGACAGGCAGAACGCAACGCTGTACATCATGTACGACGAAACGAACCTCTACTTTGCGGCGGAGATGGCGCTCTTTGACCATGACGTACACAACGAGAACCGTCCGGAGGACAGGTACTGGCAGGGTGATCTGATACAGCTCCGCCTGTGCACGGACAGGAAGATCCCGTATCCCATGCCGCCGCTGAACAGAAAAGACCCTGCTGCGCACTATCGCGGAAACGATGCCGTGACGTGCGTCAACATATGGCGGAACTCTACAGACGGCACGGACAACCTGTATGTGACGCCGGGTGCAAACTTCGATTGCGCAAAGGTGAAGTTCCCCGCAGGATCCGCAATGTGCAGCGTAGCGGGCGACAAGTCGCTTACGATGGAGACGCGACTGCCGTGGAGCGCACTTGGCGTAAAGGACGGCAAATGCCCGTTCTCCGTCGGTGAACGCATGACGGCGGTTGTGGACGTGAAATGGCATCCCGGCACGGACGGACACTACACGGCCACCATCTACCGCAAGAACCCCGGCGCATTTGCGTTCCTGAACCTTGATACGTGGGGACAGATAGAGTTTCTCGGAAAGGGCGGCCTGCCGCCGAGCAAAGAGACGTATGCATCGATTGCCGCTGCGGCCAAGAACAGAAACGCGGTGGACATGACGGGCAGCGCGGAGATACGCTTTTCGCTTCCAAAGCGCGCCAAGGTCTCCGTGAACATCTTCGATGAAAACGGCGGAGTTGTGCGTGAGCTGATGGGCGGCGAATGGCACGACGCGGGCGAGATGACAGTGCGGTGGGACGGGCGCGATGCCCTTGGCTTCCCGTGCGAGACAGGGCGCCGCTACCGCTGGGGGGCATATGCGCATGACGGACTGGATGTCGAGTATTTTGGCACGGTCGGCACAAGCGGCAACCCGCCGTACGATACGAAAGACCGCAAAGGCGGATGGGGGGCAGATCATGGCCCGGTCGTGGATGTTGCGGTGGACGATACGGGACGCTATCTCGTCTGGCACATGAGCGAAAGCGGGAAGGGAATCGTGAAGACGGATTTCAGCGGAAACGTGATCTGGCGCACTGTTCCGTTCGTCGTGGACGGCAACGGCTTCTATTCGTGCCTCGCCGCATCCGGCGGCAAGGTGTATCTCGTCTACGAGAAGCGCACAAACGGCAAGGCGTCCGCTGTTAAGCTTGTGAAAGTCAGTGCCTCCACCGGCAACTATGAGCCGTGGCCAAGCGGCGCGGACGCCGTTGACGTGGAGATCGATTCGGCGGAAGTTCCGCTCCCGGCGAATTGCGCCGTGCGGACGGAGTATGCCTTTGACGTCGCAGGCATCGCCGTAAAGGGGAATGAGGTCTTCATGTCTGACTTCATCGGCAACAGGATCATTGTGCACGATGCGACAACGGGGCTGAAGGTGCGCGAGATTGCGGTGCGCGGGCCGCGTGGGATGTGGCTGTCGGAAGACGGCTCGCTTGTCGTGGCTACGATTCCCGGTTCGGTGCTGAAGGTCGATCCCGCCACAGGCGCATCAACCGTACTTGTCGCTTCCGGGCTTGAAGCGCCGCATGGCGTGGCCGTGGATGCAGACGGATGCATCCATGTGAGCGACCTTGGAGGAAGCCAGCAGATAAAGACGTTCAAGGACGGCAGACCGATACGCACACTCGGCAAGCGCGGCGGCAGAGGATTTCTTGGGAAGATAGACCGCGATTCGTTCCAGTATCCGTTCGGCATTGCGGCGGACAGGACGGGTGCACTGATTGTGACGGAGGCATCTGCGCCGAAGATAGTCACCGTGCTTAATGCGAAGTCCGGCAAGGTGGATCGCCGCTTCTACGGCTACACGTCGTATTCTCCGTCGAACATTCCCGACCCCGACGATCCGCTGCTGCAGTACTATTCACTGTCCGGTCCGGACACGTTTGCGCGGGCGCGTGTCCCCGATGCGGGCGGAACGGCCGCACCCGACGCCGTCTGGGATTTTCGCGGCGCAGGCATCGGCGAGTTCGGCTGCGTGATGAACACCATGACGATGCCGGAGATCGTGCGCGGCACAAACGGAAGGAAGTACATAGTCCCGGATTCCACGCCTGAACACCGCAATCCCGCGATGCCGATGACGGTGTGCCTGATAGACGGCGATGCGATGAAGCCTGTGGCCGGATACTACCGCGCACAGGCGGCATCGGGCAATCCACGCACACACGGCATCGAACTGTGGATGGATGCTAACGGCGACAACAGGATGCAGGATGCGGAGAAGGTGCGAATCGACAAGGTTGACGGACGCACGTTCAGGCTGGCGAGCGCTTGCGGCGCGTTCCACATGACGCCGAACGGAGACATCTTCATCCTCACGATGGACAATTTTGTGATTGGCGTTCCGTGCCGTGGATTCACAGCTGATGGCGTCCCGAAGTGGGATGCATCCGCCGCCCGCATTGCGATTCCTGAAATCATCCCCGGAATCGGAAATCTTTACTGCACATGGCGGTGCGGTCTCGTCGGACTGAGGCGCGATGCGGCGGGCAACTTCTATGCGGCGGTTTCGTGCAATCCGAAATACGCAAGCGAGGCATACACAAAGCATATGCATCAGGGGATGGGACACACCGCTGGCGTGGGAGCGGTGTTCATGACGAAATACGCGCCGGACGGCAAACTGATCTGGCGCACCGGACGCAAGGCGGTGGGCGGGATGAAGCCGGGCGAGATGCTGCATCACTGGTGTCATGCAGGACTGGTGAATGACGAGTATACGGTGGCGGCTTCTGAATGGGGCGTATTCACCATCTATACGAAGGACGGATTCTTCGTTGACAGCCTCTTCGACGTTCCTGGTCTGCCGGGACGCGGAATCCCGTATTCCTTCGGCGGCGAGGATTTCTCGGGACGCATCCAGTACTATCCCTCGCGTAATGAAGTGTGGGCGTACAACGCAGGGCATACGTATCGTGTGTCCGGTTTTGAGTGTGGACGTGTGAAGGGCGAATGGCGCACTGAAGGGCGCGTCAACCTTGAGCGCGTTCTGCCGCTTGTCTTTCCGGGCGCGAAAAGGAAGCCAATAGGCAGCGTGTCGTTTGCGCGACGTGGCGACAGTCTTGTCTTCCGCGCCAAGGTTGCAGATCCGACGCCACTCGTGAATGTCGCGGCGATGGCGAATGAGGTCTTCAAGGGGGGCGATGCCGTGGGGTATGAGCTTGGCCTGTCGCAGAAACCTCCGATGATACCGGAGCGAAAGCCGTCCCGGCGGCACACTGGGTTCGTGCGGGTGCTTGCGGCCCGCATGGGCGGCCGTGACGTCGTGGTGGCGTTCAAGCCATTCACTGACGGCGCGAAGATGCCGCAGACCTACGCCACTCCGGCCGGCGGCGTTGCAGCGTTCGAGTATGTCGGTGAGGTGCCAGGTGCGAAGGTGACCTTTACCGTGGATGCGGATGGGGCAGGGTATGCGGCTGAGATTGCCGTACCGCTTTCGTTCATGGAGCTTGACTGGAGCAGACCCGTCTACGGCGATGCCGAGGTGCTGCTTTCCGGCGAGGGTGGACGCGGTGTGCAGACCGTCGAGAAGGCCTATCTCACCACGCCGGATTCTTCGGCGACGACGATGGTGGACGATGTGCCGACGGAGTCCCGTCTCCATCCGGCGGGATGGTCGCGCATCAAGATCGACTGACGCAGCGCGATCTGCGGAAGGGCTGACCGTCAGGGGTGAGCCGGCAGTGTGACGGTGAACGTTGCGCCCGCTGCGTCAACCTCAACTATGAGCATGTGCATTGCCTGATGCCCACTGTGGTTATGCGGGATGCGGTGACGTGACGGATGCCGTCCACGCAACATAGTCTCGGTATATGGCGGTGGCGTCGAAGCGTTCCGCCAGGGCGGATGCTCCTGCGACCAAACGCGGCCAGTCGTGCGTCCTCAATGATATCACCGCCGACAAAAGGGACGCAGCATTGCCGGCGGCATACGATACGCCTGCACCGCTCTCCGCCAGGAGGCGGGCTGTTTCGCCGGAGAGGGAATTGAGCACCGGCAATCCGGCCGCAGCGTAATCGGCAAGCTTGTACGGCACACCTACGCACGATTCATCAAACATCGGCACAAGTCCGACATCAGCCGACGACAGCAATGCCCGCAGATTCGTTTCGTCAAGATATCCATGGAAACGGATGCGGTCGCATCCGGCGGCTCTCTTGCGCAGGGACGGCTCGTCGGGGCCTGATCCGGCAAGGTCGAGCGACACGCTTGCGTCTCGCTTTACCGCTTCGACCGCAGTCGCAAGGTCGTAGCTCAGGCTCATGTTCCCGACATAGGCGATGCGCAGCGGCGTCGACGGCGTATGTGCGGAAATGTCGCGCCCCGTCTTGCTCCGGTCAATGGAGATGCCGTGATGAAAAAGCCGCACCGGACATTTCGCGCCGTAGCTCCCGACAAGATCGACGTAGCGCTCGGCCACTGCGGTCACGCCGCCGGCGCCGCAGTAGTTTCTCCGGACAATCCGTCGCGCCCAGCCAAGCATCCAGCGTGGCAGCACACGCTCGAACGTCTCCGGCCATGCGTCCATGACGTCGACGACGTACTTTGCGCCGCATCGCAGGCAGAACCGCCGCACCTCTCTGCCTATGAGCAGCGGCGGACTTGATACTACAATCAGGTCAGGCGCACTCTCGCGGGATGCCGCTCTGCTCCAGTTCGCCGCGAACTTCGCGTGGCTCCATATCCTGCGCAGACATATGTTGCGGGTGTAGCCCGGCACATGGATTGCCCTGACGGCAAAAGTTGTCTCAGGATTGCGCCGCACATCGCGCCGCATCTTCTTTGCATGGCTCCAGTCCTGCGTCCAGAACGTCACTTCGTGTCCGGCTTTGGCGAACGCCTCAGACATGAGCCAGTATCGCTGTGGACGGTATCCTTCATCCGGAAGGTTGTCGAACGGATTTACGATCCACACTTTCACGGGATGCACCAGGTTGCGTTTCAGGTGGCGGATGTCGGCGGCGGCATCGCACGCAGACGCAGCTGGCCGCAGGCGGCCTGGCTCTCCTTGCCGCGCGAACGGCGAATCATCGTCTGTACGCGGTTTTTCATGAGCACGTCGAGGAACATCATCATCGTCGCCTCGTCCGGCGTCTTGAAGTCAGGCCTGTGGTCGACCGGCGAAAGCGGTATGAGGTTGACCTTTGCCATCGGCACTTCGCGCACACGGCGGGCAAGGGCTTCGGCGCATTGTCGCGAATCGTTCACGCCGCGAATGACTGTGTACTCGAACGTTATTATGCGCTTGGTCTTGAGTGTGTAGTCCCTGCAGGCGGACATCAGCTCTGCGAGCGGCCACCGGCGGTTGACCGGCATGAGGCTGTCGCGGAGAGCGTCGTCCGGAGCATGGAGAGAGACGGAAAGCTCGAACTGGATGCCCTCGGCGGCGAGCTTCGCAAAGCCCGGCACTACGCCGCACGTCGACAGGGTGATGTGTCGTGCGCCGAGGTTGGTGCCTTTCCCTGCATTGATGAGCTTGAGCGCCCGCATGGTTTCGTCGTAGTTGGCGAACGGTTCGCCCATCCCCATCACAACCATGTTTGTGAGCGTTCCGTACTTTCTGGCGGCCATCACCTCGGCGACGATCTCGTCCGCCTTCAGCGAACGTACAAGTCCCTTCGAGCCGCTTGCGCAGAACGCGCACCCCATTGCGCATCCCACTTGCGTCGATACGCACTGCGTGAGGCGCACCGTCTCGCGTCCGCCATCGCCGCCTTTCCCGTACACCGGTATCACGACGGTCTCCACGAGTTCGCCGTCGTGCATCTTCAGCAGCAGTTTCTTCGTTCCGTCGGGCGAAGTGTCGCAGGCGACCTCCTCCGCCGGAACGATGGGAAACTCCTGTTTGAGCGTTTCCCGGAAATCCTTGGGAAGCGTCGTCGCCTGATCCCAATCGGTTATGTAGTCGCGATAGAGTGACTGGAGTATCTGGTCTGCGCGGAATGCCCGCAGGCCACGCTCCTTGAGCATCGCCTTCCATTCATCGGGAAGTATCGACCATGCTGGCGTGGCCGCGCGGGATTCAGGCATTTTTCAGTCTCGCTTGGATTACTTCATCCGGCCGGTATAGGCGTCGGAGCCGGAATTGTCAATCTTCGTCTTGAAGAATTCGTCCGCAGCCTTGTTGCGGGCTGCATCCCACGGGCGCGGATTTCCGACGAGCTGCACTGCCCAGAGCTTGAGCTGGCGCTTGTGCCAGTTGACCATGCAGTTCGTGCCCCATGCGCCGCCGTGCCCGAACCAGCTGTTCTCGTTATCCGTTTCCGGCGCGGAGAGGCCGAGCGAGTAGCCGCCCATTCCCTTCGGGCGCGTGGACACAGCGAGAATGCTCTTCACCGTCTCCTCCTTGAGGATGCGCACGCCATTCTCGCCGACGCCGAGGTTCATCAGCATCTTGTAGAACTTCACCTGGTCGCGTGCGGTGGTCCAGAGGCCGGCGCCGGCGGAGGAGAACACGCGGTCATCGTTGTACGGACGCCCCATCGAGGGATTCTCGCTTCTCCATTTCGCCGGCTGTCCGTCCTTGACCTCGTACATCTCTATCTGGTCCGCGAGCTGCGCATCCGTCGGCCAGAAGCCTGACGCCTTCATGCCGAGCGGGTCGAGGACGCGCTCTTTCAGGAAGTCCTCCCAGCGCTTGCCGGAGACCTTCTCGACGACCGCCGCACCGATGTCGATGCCGACATTGGAGTACTGCGTCTTTGTGCCAGGCTCGAACTGCAGCGGAAGCGCGGCGGCCATGGCGGCGACGGAGCGGAGCGGCATGCGGCGGGACCATCCGCCTATTGCCGTGAAGGAGGGGAGCTCAAACGCGAAACCGCCGGTGTGGTTCAGAACCATGCGGACAGTAAGCGTGTTCTTCGCCTTGGCGATCGTCTGCACACCGTTCGATTCAGACTGCTTGACCCACAGATTGCCGAACTCCGGAAGATACTTGGAGACGGGGTCGTCGAGATTCAGCTTGCCCTCCTCAACGAGGATGGCCGCGGTGACGCCGCAGAAGCCCTTCGTCTGCGAACACTGCATGTATACGTCGTCAAGCGTGATCGGACGCTTCTTCTCCACGTCTGCGTAACCGATGCATGAAGTCTCCTGCACACCGTTGTTGTACAGGATGCTCACCGCTCCCGGCAGCTCACCTTTTTCAACCCATGGAGCGACAGCGTCGGCGACATAGCTCGTGCCGGAGTCCTTTGGGCAGTTCTGAGAAACGCAACCGGCGAGCGCAAGTGCCGCCGCGACGATGAATGGCTTGAGTGTTTTCATGATGCGCAAAAGTATACCATAAATAACTGTGGGATGTGGTATAATGTCGCGCCATCGATCGGGGTGCTTGGCGGCGTGGTGCCGTCCGGCTGAGATGAGACCCGTGAACCTGAACAGGGTAATTCCTGCGGAGGAAATAAGATGACGCAGCTGCAAGCAGCCCGCAAGGGCATTGTGACTGAAGCCATGAAGACCGTGGCTTCCGACGAAAACTTGAGCGAGGCCGCCGTGTGCGCCGCCGTCGCATCCGGCGAGGCGGTGATTCCGCTCAATCCGAACCATGCAAACGCCATGCCTGTGGGCGTGGGGCGGATGTTCACCACAAAGATAAACGCCAACCTCGGGAGAAGCGTCACACATTCCGGACGCGGCGACGAACTCGACAAGCTGAATGTCGCGCTTGCCGCCGGTGCGGACTTCGTGATGGATCTTTCGGTCGGGACGGATGATCTCAAGTCCATAAGACAGGGTATGCTCGACGCCAGCCCGAAGCCACTCGGCACCGTGCCAGTATACGAGACGATATCACGTCTTGAGGGTGACATTCCGCAGATGAACCCTGCGTTCCTGATTGACGTGATACGTTCGCAGGCGGAGCAGGGTGTGGATTTCATGACGCTCCATGCCGGTCTGCTTCTCCGGCATATTCCGCAGGCGATGAAGCGACGTATGGGGATCGTTTCGCGTGGCGGTGCAATCATGGCGGAGTGGATGATGGAGAACAGATCCGAAAATCCGCTCTACGTGCATTGGGATGAAGTGATGGACATCCTCGCGGAGCATGATGTCACGGTGTCGCTTGGGGACGGGCTTCGTCCCGGATGCCTTGCGGACGCATCGGACGCAGCGCAGTTCGGTGAGCTGGACGTTCTGGGTGAGCTTGTGGAGCGGTGCCGCAAGCGTGGCGTTCAGGTGATGGTCGAAGGGCCTGGGCACGTTCCGTTCGATCAGATCAGGATGAACATGGAGCGGCAGCAGAGCGTGTGCGCAAAGGCGCCGTTTTACGTGCTTGGCCCCGTGACCACCGACATAGCCCCCGGCTACGACCATATCGTTTCAGCCATCGGCGCAACCGCCGCCGCAACTTACGGCGCATCGCTTCTCTGCTATGTCACACCTGCGGAGCATCTTGGCCTTCCGGATGCGGAGGAGGTGCATCAGGGATGCATCGCGTACCGGATCGCCGCCCATGCCGGCGATGTGGCGCGTGGACTTCCCGGTGCGCGGAAGCGCGATGATGAGATGGCCGATGCCCGTGCCGCATTCGACTGGGAGCGGCAGTTCGAGCTGAGCCTTGATCCAAAGCACGCGAAGGAACGGTGGCTCAGAACCCGTGCGTTCACGGATGAGGCGCATGACGACGACCACTGCTCGATGTGCGGGAAGCAGTTCTGCGCCGTAAGGACGTCGCGGCGCATCAAGTCTCTTGCGGCGTCGATCGGTTAGCGCTTTGCGCCCCCAACGGAATATCCCGCCCGGAGCGCGAGTTCGCGGTCATCGTTGAAGTCCGCTCCAGGCGTCGTGAGCAGTGTTCCCGCTATTCCGGCGGACATTCCGACGTGGATGCACATGGCGGCCGTCTCGTCGCTCATGTCGCGCCGTCCGCCGGCGAAGCGCAGGGGTGTGGACGGATTTACGAGACGGAGCAGCGCCACGGAGTCGATTATGCGGTCGGCGTCAAGCGTTCGACGATCGCCGAGAGGCGTTCCCTTTATGGGATGGAGGATGTTCACCGGAATTGAGTCCGGCGCAATGTCCCTCAGGGCGAACGCGAACTCCACCAGCTGCTCGTCCGTTTCGCCCATGCCGATGATCCCGCCGCAGCATATCTGGAAGCCGAGCCTTTTCGCGGCGTTCAGCGTTGCGATCTTGTCGGCGGTCGTATGCGTTGTGCAGAGCGTCTTGAAGAGTGATGGAGCCGCTTCAATGTTGCAGTGAATCCGTTCAAGCCCCGCAGCCTTGAGACGCCGGAGGTCGTTTTCAGAAAGAAGTCCGAAGGAGGCGCACAGGCCGATCTTCGTCGCCTTCCGCATTGCCGCAAGCGCGGCGCATACGTTGTCGATGTCCTGCGGAGAGAGCCGTCTGCCGGATGTGACGATGCCTATGCGGTCTGCGCCGTTCGCCTCCGCCTCCTTCGCCGCGTTGACGCATTTCTCCGTGCCCACCCAGCCGTAGACGTCGCACCCCGTCTGCCAGTGTGCGGACTGTGCGCACCACTTGCAATCCTCGGAGCAGCGTCCGCACTTTGCGTTGATGATGGAGCAGAAGTCGAATCTTTTTTCGACGCACTCCTCGGTTGTCCTGTGCGCCCGATCACGCAGTTCGCTGCGCCTTTCCGGCTTGAGCAGCGCCAACGCCTCGTCTCTGTCAATGCCATTCATCTGTACGCTGTCCTTTCAGAGAAAATCACTGTTGCGGTCAGATCTGTCCAAGTGCCGTTCCGCGTTCCGTTTCCGACAGCCGTTCATTCATGCTGCCAGTCCTGTAGCCATGGAGGTCGAGCGTGACGTATGCGAAGCCGAGCCTCTTCAATGCGTCTGCAATCTCGCCTGAACACGTGGCGAGCCGCGGAATGTCGGCCGGCGGCGTTTCGATGCGGGCGATGTCGCCGTGCACCCGCACACGCAGCTGCGAAAGCCACGGATATGAGTCAATGAGCCATTGCTCCGCCCGCTCAATGCGTTCAAGCGTCTCGGCGGTGATCCGTTCGCCGTAGGGTATGCGGGATGCGAGACAGGCGAACGACGGCTTTTCCCATGTCGCAAGTCCCATCTTTCTGGATAGCAGACGAATCTCCGCCTTGGTGAGACCTGCCTCGTGGAGCGGACTCAATATGCCAAGTTCACGTATTGCGCGTCGCCCCGGGCGGAAGTCGCCGTCATCGTCGCGGTTTGCGCCCTCGATCACTGCGGCGAGTCTGTTCTCTGCGGCGAAGGCGGCCAGTTTCGAGAACATGGCTTTCTTGCAGTGGTAGCAGCGGTCTGGATTGTTTGCGGTGAATCCTGGGATCGAAAGTTCCGCCGAGTCGACAATCACATGGCGGATTCCGCCGTTCATGCAGAACGATGCAGCCTCCTCAAGCTCCCTGTGCGGAAACGTGCGTGACCTGATCGTCACCGCAACGGAGCCGTCGCCCATCTCCTCGTGGGCAACCTTCAGCAGGAATGTGGAATCCACGCCGGACGAAAACGCAACAACCGCGCTTCCGAGCCTGCGAAGGCGTTCACGAAGCCTTTCAAGCTTCGCGGCCGTTTCGCCGGGTATGTCAGTTCCTTCATCCATTTTCGTCGATGCCTTCGATGTCTGTGCGGCAGGGCTTTTCAGGCATCCAAAACGGGGCTGAATTATAGCAAACGGGACGATGCCGGATCATCGGAATTATCTATGGCGGAAAAAGGGAAAAACGCTTGTATCAGAAAAGGCCGCAGTGGTATAATGCGCGCCGTTCAAGAGAATAAGTGTCATGAACGGACAGTTCCAGTTTTGGTGGTGGCGCAACTTCGGCCTTTCGGCCGGAGCGAGTGAGTGCGCCCGGAACTGGTGAACTGAAATCCCAGAGACACATGTCCGATAGCGGCCCCGCTCCAGTCGAGCGGGGCCGTTTCGTTTTTGCGACTTGCACATTTGCAGGTCGCTTCACAGGATTGCGAATGAGCAGATTGAAATTCAAAAGGAGTATGCATATGCTGAAAGAGTTGACTGAGACAGAGTTCGCGGAACGCGCCGCAGGGGGCGGAACCGTTCCGGTGTACAGGGAGTATCTCGCGGACATGGATACGCCGGTGTCGGTGCTGGCGAGGATTGGCGATCGTGACGCCTTCCTGTTGGAGAGTGTTGCGGGATGCGGTTCGGGTTCACGCTATTCGTTCCTCGGCTTGAATCCGGAGGAGACCGTGTTCGCAAAGGACGGAGCAGTGTTTTCGCGCAAGGCAGGCGGGGATGTCGAGTTCCTTCCGGATGCCGATGTGCTGGCGGCTCTCCGCCGGATTCTCGGTGCGCGTGATTTCCGCGCAGATCCGTCGCTTCCCCCGCTTCAGGGCGGTGCGGTCGGATATCTCGCCTACGACGCGATCTCGGATTTCGAGCCGCGTGTGCGGGTGACGCCTGAGGCGGATGCGCCGACAGCTGCGTTCATGCTTACGGACACGGTGCTTGTGTTCGACAATCTGCGCCGCACGGTGACGGTCATAGTCTGTGTAGACGCGAACAGACCGGATGCCTACCGGCGCGGGCGCGAGAGGATAGACGAGATCCATGCACGTCTGTTCCTGCGAGAACGGTGCGCTGTGCGTTCGCGTGCATTCGAACATTCGGGGGACTTCGTGCCTGAGATGTCCTCAGACGAATTTGCCGACATTGTTGCGAAGTGCAAAAGGGACATCCTGAACGGAGAGTGCATCCAGATCGTTCCGTCGCAAAAGTTCACGAAGGAGTCCGATGCGGATTCCGTATCGCTGTACCGCGCACTTCGCATGGTGAATCCGTCGCCGTACAACATCTACATGAAGATCGGCGGACGCACACTCATAGGATCGTCGCCGGAAGAGCTCGTGAAGCTTGAAGGGCGCAGATGCACCACGTGCCCAATCGCGGGAACGCGTCCGAGAGGCGCAACGCCTGAAGCGGACGCCGCCAACGAAAGGGAGCTGACGTCCGATTCGAAGGAGAACGCAGAGCACGTCATGCTTGTCGATCTCGGGCGCAACGATCTCGGCAGGGTCTCCGAAACGGGAAGCGTAAAGGTGTCGTCGTTCGCGCACGTTGAGCGGTATTCGCACGTGATGCATCTTGTGTCGGAGGTTGAAGGGCGGCTTGCCGGCGGCAAGGACGGGTTTGACCTTCTCCGTGCTGCGTTCCCGGCGGGTACGCTCACGGGTGCGCCGAAGATCCGCGCCATGGAGTTGATAGCGAAGTACGAAAAGTCGCCTCGCGGCGCATACGGCGGCGCGGCCGGGTACTTCAGCAACACGGGCGACATGGACTTTGCGATAATCATCCGTACGCTCGTGAAGACCGGGCGCACACTCACGATGAGGGCGGGAGCCGGCATTGTCGCCGACTCGGATCCGGCAAAGGAGTATCAGGAGACGATAAACAAGTCAAAGGCGGTGTTCGAGGCAGTCCGTTTCGCGGAGACGCTCTGAACCAGAAACAGAAAGAAGAGGCATCCATGATTCTGATGATTGACAACTACGATTCATTCACGTACAACCTTGTGCAGGCGTTCCGCGAACTCGGTGCGGATATGCGGGTCGTCCGCAACGACGAGACGGACATTGACGGCATCCGCGCCTTGTCGCCGTCGGCTTTGGTGCTGTCGCCCGGCCCCGGCAATCCCGATTCCGCCGGCGTCACGCTTTCGGCGGTCGGCGCGTTCTCCGGAAGGATCCCCATCCTTGGCGTATGCCTTGGGCATCAGGCGATAGCGCAGGCGTTTGGCGGGAAGATTGTCCATGCCAAGCGTCTGATGCACGGAAAGACAAGCAAAATCCGCCATGACGGACGAGGCGTATTCACGGGAATGCCGCAGGGGTTCGAGGCGATGCGCTACCATTCTCTTGCCGTTGAGCGCGATACGCTGCCGGAATGCCTTGAGATATCGGCGGAGGCGGAGGATGGTGAGATCATGGGGCTGAGGCACAGGATTCTGCCGGTGGAGTCCGTGCAGTACCATCCCGAATCGATCGGAACGCCGGACGGGATGCGGCAGATGCGCAATTTCCTCATCATGGCAAAGGAGGTGCGGGCATGATCGTGCAGTCGCTGGTCAAGGCGCAGTCCGGCCGCCATCTCACGGAAGCGGAGGCATTCGCGACCTTCCGCGAAGTCATGAACGGAGAGGTCGTGAGCGAAGCTGTTCTGGCGTCGCTGCTCACCGCCATGCAGATGAACGGCCCTGATGTCGCGGAGGTGACAGGGGCCGTGCGGGCGATGCGCGATGTCTGCATTCGCGTGAATGTGCCGGAAGACGCCGTCGATATCGTCGGTACGGGCGGTGATGGATTCTGCACCTTCAATGTATCCACAACGGCGGCGATGATCGCCGCAGGCGCCGGTGTGACAATCGCCAAGCACGGCAACCGGGCGGCGACGTCAAGAAGCGGATCTGCGGACTGCCTTGCCGCACTGGGCTACGACCTGATGAAGCCGCTGCCGGAGGTTGAGCGTTCAATCAGGGAGAACGGCATAGGTTTCCTTTTCGCCAACCGCTGCCATCCGGCGATGATGTATGCCGCACCTGTGCGCAAGGCGTTGCCGTTCCGGACAATCTTCAATCTTCTCGGTCCGCTCTCGAATCCTGCAGGAGTGAAACGCTATGCGCTCGGCGTGTATGCGCCAGGCGTGATTTCGCTGTACGTGGAGACGCTGAAGGCGCTCGGCGTAAGGAAGGCGATCGTCTTCTGCGGTCCGGACGGCCTTGATGAGCTGGGGCTTGCCGGTGCGTCGCAGGTCGCCGAACTGGGCGAGGATGGCGAAGTGAAGAAATATGTGTTTGATCCGAAGAGGGTCTTCGGCGCGTTTAGTCCGGTGGAGACGATTCGCGGCGGCGGCCCTGCGGAGAATGCGCGGATTGCGCTGGAGATCCTTTCCGGAAAGGATCGCGGCGCCAGGCGGGACGCAGCGGCGCTCAACGCCGCCGCCGCGATCCTTGCCGGCGGCAAGGCCGATTCGCTTGAGGATGGGCTTGGATGCGCATACGCCTCGATAGATTCAGGAAGCGCGTATGCAAAGCTCCGTGCGCTTGTCTCCGGCTGACGGTGCGATTTGTCACGTCGGCTTGCCATGCGTTGCAAGAAGAGGGACGCTCTGATAGAATGTGGGGGCAAATGGTTGAAGAATGTCCGGTGCGGAGGCATATGCGGGTGCTGTGCGCAGTGCATCGGCGCGACTTCAAGCCAAAACAAGGAGCGGATGAGATGAGAAAGTTCGTGTTGGCAATTGCGATGATGGCGGGTCTGGCGGCGAATGCCGAGTGCATATGGAGCTGGTGGATCGGCACCCCTGCGGAACATTCCGCGAAGGAGATGCGCGGTGCGGCGCTCGGTTTGGCCTCTGAGGTGAAGAGCATAACCGGTTCGCAGGTGTCGCTCTGCCTGAACAAGGCCGGCGAGGTGAAGAGCGGTGCGCAGGTGGCAATAGGGTACAACGAAGCCGACACCGTCCGCAACGGATGCCAGGTCGCATTCCTGAACAACGCAAAGAGTGCGTCGCTCCAGCTCGGGCTTATCTGCGTGAACGAAACGGGATTCCTTCCGGCGTTCATCTTCTTCAATTTTGATTCGAGCATGTTCGGGTCGGGAAAGTGACCTGTCCGCCGGTCGGTGAGGTTGTGATATAATCGCAGGCATGAAAACGAGCAGATTTATCCTTGCGGGCGTTTGCGCCCTTTCCTTCACCTCTGCGTTCGCCGCCGTACGTGCGGTTACGCCAACCGCCTGGGACGGCGATCCGAACTGCTGGCAGATGAAACGCCATGCAGGAATGATGCAGAACGTCAAGAAAGGCGGCGCTAAGGTCGTATTCATCGGCGACTCCATCACGCATTTCTGGGAGAGCCGCGGCGAGGTTCAGTGGAACCGTTATTTTGCGTCCGGCAAGTACAAGGCGCTCAATCTCGGAATCAGCGCAGACCGCACTGAGCATGTGCTTTGGCGTCTGACCGAGGGACGCGAGCTTGACGGCTACGAGGCGAAGTGCATCCTCCTTATGATCGGCACGAACAACTCCGGGCATTTCTCCTTCAAGGATGAGCCGCCGGTCGATACGATCATGGGCATACGCAAGATTCTCGACGTCATTGCGGAGAAGCAGCCGAATGCACGTACGATCCTCACTGCGATCTTTCCGCGTGGCGCCAATCCGTCCGATTCCGGGCGGCACCGCAACAATGTGGTCAACAAGGAAATCTCCAAGTTTGCGGACGGCAAGCGCGTGATCTGGTGCGACTTCTCCGACAAGTATCTCGATGCGCAGGGGCGGCTCAGCCGTGAACTGTTCCCGGATCTGCTGCATCCGAACGGGCGCGGCTACGAGATCTGGGCGAGTGCGGTGATTCCGCTCATTGACGCTGTGCTTGCGGCGAAGCCGGACGAGTGCATTCCGTCCGTCTGGCCGGCCTGTGCGCGTGGCTACGTCTACGACGAGCCTCTTGCCGCACAGCCGGTGGCGTGTTCATTCACCGGTGGATGGTGGGCGACTCGCTGCCTTGAAAAGCGCAATGAGATCGTGGACGGCAAGGGCGTGGAGTATGACGTCGTGATGGTCGGTGATTCCATAACGCACCGCTGGGAGCGCGACGGCGGCGAGGGACGCCAGCTCTTTGCGGAACTGAAGAAGACGTACCGCATCCTGAATCTCGGCTACGGCGGCGATCGCACCGAAAACGTGATATGGCGCATGGAGAACGGAGAGCTTGAGGGGTACAAGGCCAAACTCTTCACTGTGATGATCGGCACGAACAACGATGACCGGAATCCTGCTGCAGTCGCGGCGGGCGTGAAGCGCATTGTCGACGGGATAAAGGCGAAGCATCCAGAATCGAAGATTGCGCTCATGCCCATCTTCCCGCGTGGCGCGACCGCGCAGGATGCGCGCCGCGTCGCAAACGAGAAGGTCAATGCGCTCATCAAGCCGTTTGCGGACGGCAAGACCGTGCTTTGGCTCGACTTCAACAAAAACTTCCTCGGTGAAGACGGAACTCTCTCCAAGGATGTGATGAACGACCTGCTTCATCCGAACGAGAAGGGGTACAAGATCTGGTTCGACGCGATCCTTCCCGTGTTCAAGGAAGTCTGCGGCAAGTGAAACCGCCGGTGAAGCCGTGCTGCCTGACTGTCGCCGGCAGCGATTCCGGCGGCAACGCCGGCGTACAGGCCGACCTCAGGGCGTTCCATGCCTATGGTCTGCACGGCTGCACTGTGTTCACCGCGCTTACGGCGCAGAATCCGGGCGGAGTATCCGCCATCCACGCCGTGCCGCCCGGATTCATCGCTGCGCAGCTTGATTCCGTGCTCGGCACATATTCGGTGGCGGCGCTGAAGACCGGGATGGTTGCCGATCCGGCGGCGGTTGAAGTGGTGGCAGGGCGTCTTGCGGCGCATCCGGAGATTGCAAAGGTCGTCGATCCGGTGATGATTGCGACAAGCGGCGCCAGGTTGATGGCTGAAAGTGCGGTAGAGGTGTTCATGAAGCGCCTTCTGCCGCTTGCGACTGTCGTAACCCCGAACATCCCTGAGGCTGCGGTGCTTTCCGGCATCGGCATAGGCTGCCGGGCGGATGTGCAAGAGGCGGCAAAGCGAATCAACGGCGAATGTGGATGTGCGGTTCTCGTGAAGGGCGGACACGCCGTCGGTGACCTTGTGGAGGCGGAGGATACGCTGTATGACGGCGCAACGTTCCTTTCCGTTACAATGCCTTGGATTGCATCCCCCATCTCGACACATGGTACAGGATGTTCACTCTCCGCTGCGATTGCGGCGGACCTTGCGACAGGACGCAACCTTGCGGATGCCGTACGCGGCGCGAAGGATTATGTACACAGGGCGATAGCGGGTTCGTTTTGCGTAGGTGACGGTTGCGGTGTTCTTGGATTTGTCGAACGGTAGCGCATTTTGTTGAATTTTCGCGGTGCATATGGCGGCAATGCGGCGTATGTGGTAAAATATGCGCGTTCATACCGAATGAAGAAGATAGAACGAAGTATCTGAAGGCATATAATGAAAACCGCCGAGATGTTTGCCAAGGGAACCGTATTTTCCCTTGAGATTTTTCCTCCTAAACCCGATTCCGACGAAAGCGTGATATACCGTACGCTTGAGCAGTTGACCGACATCAGCCCGGATTTCATAAGTGTCACGTATGGCGCGGGCGGCGGAAGGAACGGGTGCAAGACGATACAGATTGCATCTGACATAAAAAGCAAATATGGAGTTGAAAGCGTTGCGCATCTGCCCTGCATCAGTCTCACGAAGGAGCTTGCGGTGGAGATTCTCGACAGTATGCGCCAGAACGGAATAGAGAATGTGCTGGCGCTGCGTGGCGACCGTCCTGAGGGCGAAGTGCCGCCGGGAGATTTCCTCCACGCCAGCGATCTGGTGTCGTTCATCCGCGAGAGATACGACTGCAATGTCATTGCGGCGTGCTACCCAGAGGTTCATCCAGAAAGCAGGAATGCCATTGACGACCTGAAGTGGCTGAAGCACAAGGTGGACTGCGGGGTGAACCACCTGATTTCTCAGCTGTCGCTCGACAACAGGTTCTTCTTCGATTTCATGGAAAAGGCAAGGATAGCCGGCATTGACATCCCGATCGAAGCCGGCATAATGCCTGTGACCAACAAGAGGCAGATAGAGCGGATGGTCAAGCTGTGCGGGATAGAGCTTCCGAAGAAGTTCATGCGCGTCCTTGAGAAGTACGGCGACAACCCTGCAGCCTTGCGCGATGCCGGGATTGCGTACGCCGTGGATCAGGTTGCCGATCTCGTCGCCGGCGGGGTTGACGGAATCCATCTCTATACCATGAACAACTCCTACATCGCGCACAGGATATACGATGCCGTGCAGACGCTCATACAGGGGTGACAGACGGTGCCGACGGCGTGAAACAGGCGGGCATGGAGATTTCGGATGCGGGGTGAGCGTCTAAGGGTTGGGCTTGCGGTCTCCGGCGGAGCCGATTCCACTGCGCTGCTCGTGCTGATGGCGCAGCTGCGGGAATCGCACGGGTTTGATGCGGAGGTTCTGCATGTAGACCATGGGCTGCGCAGGGAATCTCCGGAGGATGCTGCGTTTGTGCGAAAGCTTGCCTGTGATTTCGGCCTGCCGTTCCGCGGATTCAAGGCCAAGGTCGTACGGCGCAAGGGCGAATCGGTGGAGATGGCAGCGCGACGTGTGCGTCTCGGATTCTTTGCGGATGCGATGAAGCGCCATCATCTTGACTGCATAGCCACCGGACACCACATGGATGACGTTGCGGAGACGTTCATCATGCGGCTGAAGAGGTCTTCCGGCGCAGACGGGCTTGCCGGTCTTAAGCCAGTGAGCTTTGTTGACGGAATCGTATTCATCCGCCCTCTCCTCAATGTGCGCGGATGCGATCTTCGGAGGTTTCTGACGGAACGCGGAATGTCCTGGCGAGAGGATGCCACCAACGCCGATACGTCCATTCTCCGGAACAAGGTGCGCCATGTGATTCTGCCGTTTCTTGAACGGGAGCTGGATCCTGACATAGTGGCGCACATCTGCCGCAGCGCCGGATATCTTCGCGAGTGCTGCGGAGGTGCGCTCCATGCGCGAAGATCGGGGATTGCTGCGCCGCCGGTGACTGCAGGATCGAAACGCTGCGGCGTCGGCGAACAGACTGGATATGTCCTTGAGGTTGGCGAGGCAGTGGGGTTTGAGCGGACTGCGCCAGGGATTGGTCAATTGCCGTCCAGTGCCTCGTTTGACGCAGACGCGCTCCGAGGGCGTTCGATAGAGGTGCGGAGGTGGAGGCCGGGAGATTGGATGCGTCCATGCGGATTCCCGCACCGCCGCAAGCTGCAGGACATCTTTGTCACGGCAAAGGTGCCGCCGGATGTGCGGCGTTCCGTGCCGATAGTTGCGGATGCTGGTACGGGTGAGGTGCTGTGGGTTCCGGGATATCGTGTTTCGGAATCTGTCAAGGTGCAGTCTTTGGATGCGCCTTCCGTTCGTTTCAGCCTGTCAGTGGATAATCAAGAAGAGGAGAAGTGAAGATGTCGTTTAAAGGTTTGCTTGTTGCGGCTGCGGTTGCGCCGCTGTGTGCGTATGCCGCCGTGGAGCCGCATCCGTGGAGCGGAAAGAAGGTGGTCTACTTCGGCGATTCGATCACCGATCCGGCACAGGTGAAGAGTTGCGGACACAGCGTATACTGGAAGTATCTTCAGGAACTTCACGGGATTGAACCTCATGTGTATGCGGTGAACGGATACCAGTGGGATCGCATCTATCCCCTGACGCAGAAGATGAAGGAGGAGATGGGGAATTCGCCGGATGCGATTCTCATTCTTCTCGGCACGAACGACTACAATGCGAGCGTTCCGATCGGGGAGTGGTATGATGTGGCGGAAGAGGACGTAAACAGGAACGGAGTGACGGCGCGGATGCCGAGGCGGCGTTTTGCGAAAGGCATGAAGACGTTTCGAGGACGGATCAATACCGTGATGGAATACCTCAAGCGCAATTTTACGGATCAGCAGATAGTTCTGATGACGCCCCTGCATCGCGGCTACGCCACTTTTGGAGAGACGAATGTGCAGCCGCCGGAGAGCGTTCCAAACGCGCTTGGATTTTACATTGAGGATTACGTCGCCGTCATTCGCGAAGCGGCGGATGTGTGGTCGGTGCCGCTTATCGACCTTTATCGCGACTGCGGGCTTTATCCGGCTGATTTCGCCTACGCCAAGTATTTCCGCGACGGCGGCGAGAACGGCAAGGACAATCTGCATCCTAACGGTCGCGGACATCTGCGTCTGGCCCGAACGATTGCCGCAAGGTTGCGCACACTGCCGCCCGGATTCAAGGAGATGTCTGTGCCGAAGATCTGCGGGCAGGGCGCGCATACGTCCGGCGTTGCAGAACATTGACTTGTAAAGAGGGTGTGTCGGCAAGAATTCCTTGAGCCGATCCCTATGGTCATCCTAACCGTGATCCTGAATTTCGTCGGCCTCAGCGTCCTGCCGGAGGAGCGGACGAACGCCGGCATCAACTTCTCGACGACGAAGCGCGGTGTCGCCAGCTGGCGCTCGAAAGTCATTGCGTTTGGCAAATGACGGCTCACCATATTTGTTTTGACATACGTTGTGTGCCAGATCACCTGTGGTATAATGCACGGTAGTTCGATGACAAGGTAATGTCGCGGGGTGCGCCCTGCGCAAACTAAGGAAAGGAAGGTTGCTATGTTGGCAGACTTTGTTAAGACGGCGGATTTCAAGACGGAGAAGCATGTGCCGGTGATTGCGTGTGCAGATTCCGTGAAGGCCGGCGAACCGTTCACGGTCGCTGTCACTGTTGGAAGCGAGATCCCGCACCCGAACACGCCGGCGCACCACATAAGCTGGATTGCGCTGCACTTCGTGCCTGAAGGGTCGAAGCTCTCCATCGAGCTTGGCCGCTACTCGTTTTCGGCTCATCAGACGGATCCGGACGCGCCGGTTCAGGTGCAGTCCGCACCGTCTGTTACAGTTTCGGCTGCAGTCAACAAGCCGGGAACGCTCTATGCCACATCCTATTGCAACATACATGGGCTGTGGGAGTCGGCGAAGTCCATCTCCATCGCATAAAGTGCGGTTGATGGGATCGTTTATGGTATAATTGCCGACGGATTTTGTCAGGAGAGAGCAATGGCCATAAACGAGAGATGCACAATCGCCGCGCACTGCGACGCCGCACCAGGATACAGGATGCTGGTGCTTGATGCGCCGCAGATAGCCGCAGCCGTCGTGCCGGGGCAGTTTGTGCACGTAAGAGTGCCGGGTCTTGAGGCATCGGCGCTGCGCCGTCCGTTTTCGGTGTTTGATGCAGAACCGCGCCATGAAGACGGCGCTGGCGGCACGGTGACGGTGCTGTACAAGATTGTCGGGCGGGGCACCGTTGCGCTGTCGAAGGCGCCGGAAGGTTCGGAGGTGGAGGTCATTGGCCCGCTCGGCTACGGGTTCCCGGTGAAATGCACCGGCACACCGTTGCTCGTTGGCGGCGGCTACGGCGTCGCGCCGCTCTATTTCCTTGCGCGGCGTATGATGCTTCAGGGAATTGCGGAACGCCCGATCCTCTTCGTCGGGGGACGCACAAAGGCCGATCTGCTTGAGGTCGACAGATTTCGTGACCTTGGCGTTGAGGTGCGCACCGCCACGAACGACGGTTCAGAAGGCGCGAGGGGCTTTGTGACTCAGCCTCTTGACGAGGCGCTTGTCGAACTGCGCAAAGCTGAGCGCGGCTTCGAGTTTTTCACCTGCGGTCCCGACGGGCTTTTGAAGGCGGTTGCACAGCGGGCGCTCGCGACCGGAGCGAAGGGCTGGATATCGATGGATCGCCACATGGTCTGCGGAGTCGGTGCCTGCTTCGCCTGTGTGCAGAGGCTGAAAAAACCGAACGGCGAAGAGTGGAATGCGCGTTGCTGCGTGAATGGCCCTGTCTTCAGGGCGGAAGAGATAGTCTGGTAGAATAATATGGCGACAGTTTCGATAGTGGGGCGCCCGAACGTAGGCAAGTCCGCGCTCTTCAACCGCATTGCGCGGGAACGCATTGCGATAGTGTTTGATCAGCCCGGCGTGACGCGGGATCGCGTTGCGCGTGAGGTGACGGCGCTCGACAAGCGGTTCATGCTCGTTGACACCGGCGGCATTGCGTTTGACAAGACGCCCGGCTCGCAGGATCCGCTGTCCGAGGAGACCCGCGCACAGGCCGCGCTTGCCGTCGGCGATTCTGATTTCTGCGTTGTCGTCGTGGATGTGCGCAGCGGGATAACGCCGCTCGATGAGGAGGTGCTGAAGCGCGTGCGCGAGTCCGGATGCCCGACCGTGATAGCGGCGAACAAGTGCGACCGTCCGGAGGACGACTATCGGGCGGACGACTTTGCCCGTTTCGGCATGGAGGTGTTTCCAGTATCCGCCGAACATGGACGCGGCATGACGTCGCTCATGGAGCGTGTTGTTGGCGCATTGCCGCCCCAGGAGGAGACGACGGCGGAGAAACCTCTCCGCGTGGCCGTGGTGGGGCGTCCTAACGCAGGAAAAAGCTCGTACATAAACCGTCTGCTCAATGCCGAGCGCGTCATCGTCTCAGACATTCCCGGCACAACCCGTGACGCCGTAGACGTTCCGTTCACGATCGGCGAGGGCCCGACGGCGAGGCACTACACGCTTGTCGATACGGCCGGCATGAAAAGCCATACGCAGATGTCGAAGACGAGTGTGGACAACTTCTCGCTGTTCCGCAGCGAAAAGGCGATCGAGGAAGCCGATGTAGTCCTGCTTACGATGGAGTCGGAGATTGGCCCCACGCGTCAGGATATGCGCATTGCGGGCAAGATAATCGATGCGCAGAAGGCCTGTGTGATCCTGATGAACAAGTGGGATCTCGCCGTCGAGAAGGGGATATCCGAGAAGGATGCGACAGACGTGATACGCCAGATGATGCCGTTCCTGTCGTTCGCACCGATCGTCTACTGCTCCGCTAAATCAGGATACAACATCCGCAGGACGGTCGATGCGATAGACGCGGTGGCGTCGAGCGTGAAGACGCAGATGCCCACAGGAGTCCTCAACCGCACAATAGAGGTTGCGACGAAGAAGACGCTTGCGCCAATGCGCAACGGCAAACGCTTGAAGGTGTACTACGGGCTGCAGGTCGGCACAGATCCGCTGACCATCCGTCTTTTCGTGAATGACCCCAAACTGGTTGTCCCTGCCTACCGGTCATACATTGAAAAGGCAATCCGGGCGCGGTTCGGACTTGAGGGCGCTCCGCTAAGGATGTTCATGAAGGCGCGTTCCCGCAAGTCCGTCGCGGATTTCAGGAACGATTTCAAGTAGGCGGCGCATATGCCGCCACCGATGCGACATAACACAAAACGGACATACATCAATGACTTGCGACATGAGAAACCTTGCGGCGCTGGCGTTTGCCGCCATGGCCGCGCTTGCGTCTTCAGCCGGCGATTTCAACGGAGGCAGAACGGTTCCGGTGCATCGCTTTGCGCCGGTCGACCGGGATGGGGACAAGATCTCCGCAATGTCCCGTCTGCCGTCCGCCATGTCACAGGAGAAGACGTGTGGACAGTGCCATGACGTCGGTAAGATGCCGGGCGGTTCGCATTTCCGTTCCGGCGGCACGAACGATGCGGTGAACACGGTGAACCGCGAGCCGTGGTTCCTGTGCTCCACGAATGGTGTCAGCCGCACGGTTACGCTTGCGGATCGCGGCGGACTTTCTGCGTGGGAATGGGTGCGCACGTTCGGCTATGCGTTTCCCGGCGGCGGAATGGGAACGTGTCCGGCAGCGATGTCCGAGGTGGCGGGAGACCGTCAGCGTTGGTTCGTGACCGGCCCTCTTGAGATGAACTGTCTCGCCTGCCATTCGCAGGATGACTACGACGTGAGCGAATGGGCGAAGCAGACGATGCGCGAGAACTGGAGCGGCGCCGCGCTTGCTGCGTCTGGTTTCGCTCGCGTGGAGGGGATGAACTCACGGCTCGACCCAGCATGGGATTCGTTCGTCGCGGAGAATCCGGACGACCACCTGTTCAAGGTGCCGCAGAAGATCGTGTACGATTCGGCGAAGTTCGATGACAAGGGACGCGCCACGTTCCGTGTCGGCAAGCCGAGAAACGAGAACTGTCTCGCCTGCCATGCGGCGTCGGTCGTTGGTGAGCCGTCCCACAAGATTGCCGGGGATGTCCACCTGCAGCGCGGAATGCGCTGCATAGATTGCCATCAAAACGGCATGGATCACAGGGTTGAGACCAAAAGTTGCGCTTCATGCCACATGGAAAAGGGTGGCTCCGGTCCGAAGCCGAAGCATACCGGAATCCCGCTCGTCCACTTCCAGAAGCTCTCATGCACCGTGTGCCACTCTGGCGTTGCACCTGAAAAGGGTGTAGTGCAGGTTCGTACTATGCGGGCAAACAGGATCGGCATATACGGCAAAGCACATTGGGAGACGGATTGTCCGTTCATCGAAGAGCCGTTCGCAAGAAGGAATGCGGAGGGCAAAGTGGAGCTTTGCCGTCGCGCCGCCGTCGATGGCACGAATCACGTCTATTGGGCGTTTGCGCATGATGTCCGTCCCGCACGGGCGGCGCGTGGCGCAGATCCCGACAGGTGCGCCGCCTGCCACGACGCGAAGAGCGGATTCTTTGACGGGTATGAAGATCCGGTGTATTTTTCGGCGTTCAACCTTGCCTTCCTTGGACGGCCTCTGTTCAAGGTGGTTCTTTGGGCGGTGTTTGCGTTGCTATGCGTGTTCGCGGCGGCCGGTGCCGCGCTTGCCGTGAACCGCATCGCCGCCAAGGTGTCCGCCGGCGCTACAGGCTTCCTCTGGCGCACATTCAAGTGGCTCGTTGACGCCGGGTTCGTAGTCGCCGTGCTCTATCTATCGGTCTCCGGAATAGCGGGCTGGTGCCTTGGCGGAATGACGTGGTGGTGGCTTATGCTTCACATGGTCGCAGGAGGGGCTTTGGCCGGGGCGGTTGCGGCAATGGCACTGTTGCGTCATGGTGAGCGAACGGGCAGTTCCGCTTCCGCCGTTCTTTGGACGCTGTGGCTCGTCCTTGCGGCGGCAACCGTGTTCACCGCCGTGATGCCGATGATGCACGTGTTCGGCAGCGATGGGCAGGAGTTTCTGCTTTGGAGTCACCGACTTGCCGCGCTTGCGTTCGTGGCGGTCTCTGCACTGGTGTGCCTGACGGCGGCCATGAAACGGAAATGAGCATAAGAGCGATTTGCCTTGGCGCGGCTGCGGCCGCGCTTCTGTGCGGCTGCAGCACTACGGTGGTGCGCGACGAGCCGGACAACGCCGCGATTGCGGAGGCGCTGCTTGCCCATGTGCGCGGCACAGATGTGCAGATTGTGGAGGGGGCGTGGAAGGATGAAGCGTTCACGGCCGAATGTGTGATCAAAGGTGACGGCGAGGAGTTCACGGCCGTGCTGCTTGCACCGCAGATGCGGCTCGCGACACTGACGCTCAAAAGGCCGCACACCCTGCATTGGGAGCGCGTTCCCCAGATTCCTGCGATGCTCGATCCGGAATATGTAATGTTCGATCTCGCGCTTGTCATACTGCCGACCGCTGCGCTTTCGCGTTCGCTTGATGACGGCTTTAAGGTGTCTGAGACTGCGGACGGCAGAAGGCGCATTGTCCTCGATGGCGTTGGCGAACTGCACTCTGTCAGGCAGACGCTTACTGATGGCGGCGTATATTTCCGCAACGTGAAGTATGGCTACGAAATCACTGTCAGGACAATGTCTCATGAGGATTGACGGTGTAGATGTCGAGGCCGTGTTCGGCTGTGTTCCGCGAAATGCGGTGGATAATCTTTCCGTCCTTTCTGAACTCGTCGGACGGGAGAAGGCCGAATCGATCGTTCGCGCAACTGGTTTCACCACACGCCGCGTTGCGTCCGCCGGATGCGACGTGTTCGATCTGATGCTCCCTGCGGCGCAACGTGCGCTTGACGGAGTTGCGTCGGGCGATATCGGCGGCGTTGTTGCGGTAAGCTTTTCGGGACGTGACAGGTTCCCTTCCCTCTCTGCGCGCCTCCAGAATGCACTTGGACTCGGCGTGGATGTCGCGGCGTATGATCTGTCCATGGCCTGCAGCGGATGGATATACGGACTTCTCTCCGCCGTTCAGCTTGTGAGATCTTCAGGACGCAAAGTGCTTCTTGTCGATGGCGATGTGCAGAGTGCCTGGACGGACGGAACGGATGTCGGCACTTTGGCGGTGATGGGCGACGGCGCCGCAGCGACGCTGCTTGCGCCTGGCGACGCTGCATGGGAGTTCGGATTTCTTACGGATGGGTCAGGCGCAGAAACGCTCGTGTGCCGAGACAGGATTGAGATGGACGGGTTCGGGGTGTTCAGGTTTGTCGCGGGTCCCGTAAGGCGGTTTCTCGAGGCGTTCATGCGTCGCTCCTCCGTTATCGCCGATGCATCTCCGGTGTTTGTGCCGCATCAGGCTAACATGTACATGGTGCGGCAGCTTGCGGATGCCCTTGGCCTCAAGAGTTGGCTTGCGGCCGGGCGAAGATATGCGAACACCGGTTCGTGTTCGGCGGCGCTGGCGTTGGCGGAAGAAGGTGCGGGCGACGCCGATAGGCCTGTCTCGGCTCTGCTCGCAGGTTTCGGCGCAGGGCTGAGCGCTGCTGCTGCGGCCACGACGCTGCGTGGTTTCAGGAGGGGTGTGATCGAGCTGTGAATGTGGTTTCGGAGAGAGAGTTCCGCGAAACGCTCGACTCGCTTGGGCTGAATCCAGAACATGGCGACTGGGATTCAATCCGCCATTTCAATCTCGTCATGGAGCTTGAGGCGCGTTGGGGCGCCAAGATAGACCTGTCTGACGTAGAGCGGCTGAAGACATTCTCCGATTTCTACTTCAGGCTTCCGCTCCGCCCGGCAAAGGTGCTTGCCGTGGATGCGGACAATACGCTGTGGCGCGGCGTTGTTGGAGATGAAGGCCCGGATGGCGTTGTTCCGTATGCAGGGTTCCAGAGAGGGCTGCTCGCCATGAAGGCGAAAGGCGTGTTGCTTGTCCTGCTGAGCAAGAACGATTCTCCAGCCGGCGGGACATCGCCGATAGAGCGGGTTTTTGCGCGGGCCGACGTTCCGCTGTCGCTTGACGATTTTTCCTACATCGGGGTCGGCTGGAATCCCAAGCCGGAGGGTCTGCGTCTTGCCGCCAGGGCGCTGAATGTGGGAACTGACAGCTTTGTGTTTGTGGATGACAGCCGAAACGAACGTTGCCAGATGAGGGAGAGTCTTCCGGAGGTGATGGTCGTTGAAGACATGGAGCGTTGGACGGCATCGGGAATGGATGCGCTATCGAAGCATCTGGAGACGACATATTTTGCTGATGCAGGCGTGACGGAGGAGGATAGGCTTCGCGCGTTGCGTCCGGCGGCGCAGGCAAACATTGCGGAGGCGGCATTCTCTCAAGGGGACTACCTGAAGACGCTTGAGCTGAAGGTCGCGCCGTCGCTGGCGACGGAGGCGGACGTGCCGCGTCTCGCGCAGATGGCAAGCAGGACGAACCAGTTCAATGCCACGACAATCCGGCGGACGGCGGACGAGTTTCACGTCCTCATTGCCGACCCGACAAAGCGCGTGTACGTGTTTCGCCTTCGTGACAGGTTTGGCGAAATGGGGATCGTCTGCTATGCGGTTGCCGATGTCCTGTCCTGCACCGTCACGGATTTTGCAATGAGCTGCCGTGCAATGGGACGGACGCTTGAGTTCTTTGCATACCGTCACATATGCCGGGATTTGGGATGTGATGCGCCCAAGATGGATTTCCGCGCAACGGAGAGGAACGCTCCGTTTGCTGCTTTCCTTGCGGCTGTTTCGCGCGGCGATACGGAAACGTTCTGCGCGTTGTAGGATATGGCTCGATTCGGAAAACTTGCGTCTTTGCTGTCGTGTGCGCTTCTCGTGTGGAACGCAGCCGCGACTGACGTCACGTTTTTCATGTGCTACAGACCGACGCACAAGGAGGATCCTGCGACAAAGGCTTTGGATGCTTTTGCAAAAGCGAACCCCGACATCCATCCGAAGCAGTGGGGCGGGCTTATCCTTCCAGGCGGAGGCGGACGCGCCCAGTTCATGCTTGCGCTTGCAGGCGGGAGCGCTCCGGACGTGTACAAGGCATGGTTTCACATATTGCGGCACGACATTGAGCAGGGATTCACTTATCCGCTCGATGAATGGATTGACGGCGAATGGGAGGGCTGGCGGAATTCGCCGCCGCTCTGGCGCGAGGTTGCGAGCAGGGATGGCCACATATATGCCGTCCCTACGCCTGGGATGTCATATTACGGCCTTCTCTATCGCAAGGACATCGTGAAAGAGTGCGGGATGGATCCCGAAGCGCCGCCGGCGACGTGGGATGATTTCGAGCGATGGTGCCGAAAGTTGAGCAGGCCCGGCCGTCGCGCACTCGCCATCGAGAACAGGCCTTGGGGCTTCCTCCCGTGGGTCGGTGCGGCCGGTGGCGATGTGGTGCGAAAAAAGCCGTCTGCTGAGATGAAGGACGAATGGGAGGCCTGCTTCGACTCCCGGGAGTGCGTAAGGGCGGCAAATTTCCTGCAGCGTCTTGTGAGGCAGGATCTCGTGCGCGGTCTTCCGGTGCTGACGGTCTCCAGCGATGTTGCGGAGATGTTCATGAACGGCAGCATTGTGTGCGTGTTCGGCGGAGAGGATCTTGTTGCGCATCTGACGGAACGCCTGAACTTCCCGGCCGACCTCATAGGGTTGATGCCGTTCCCTGCGGCAGACGGTACGCAGAAGCCTGTCCTTCAGGCGCACAAGCATTTCTATGCGATGACTGAAAGCGTCGCGCACCGTCCGAAGGAGGAGCGCGACAAGGTTTGGGCGGCGCTCATGGCTCTCGCATCGAATGAAGTGTACGATGAACGTGTGCGCACTGATGCCCGCGAAGGCCGTGCCCGCTGGTGTATGCCGTCCGACCTGAAGCGCCTTGGGCTTGAGCGTCATCTTGCGGAGGTGCCGCTCGGCATAAGGAAAATGTACGATGACCTTGAGGCCGGAAGGATTAGGGCAGTCACAGAACCGCATGTTGGCTTCTGGCAGGCGGCAAGCGACATTGTGAGTCGTCGGTTTCTCGGGTTGCTGCTCAGCGATTCGGGAAAGGATCTCGATTGCGGGGCGGCGCTGTCGTCCATCACCGCCGAGGCGAACAGAGGATTGATGTTCGATGCCGACCGTTCGCGCATAGAGGCGAAGCGTCCTGCGGCGCGTGTCGTGTTCGGTGTGTTGATATGCTGTGCGCTTGTTGCGTTCGGTGTGGCGTTATCCTCGCACCGCAGGAAGGGCAATCCTTGCCGTGACGGCGGACAGAAGTCGTCGGCGCGGTCGTTCCGTTCGCTGCTGCCATGGCTTTTTCTCGCACCTGCCGTTGCGAGCATAGCGGTGTGGAGCTACTATCCGCTGATCAAGGGTGCGATGATGGCGTTTCAGGATTACCGGATTGTGGGCGATGCGGTATGGGCCGGACTGGACAATTTCATCCGTGTGGCGTCCGATCCCGGATTCTGGAAGGCATGGGGGCGTACGCTTCAGTACGTGGCGCTTACGATGGCGCTCGGATTCACGGCGCCGGTTGTGCTGGCAGTGCTTCTCACGGAAATACCGAAGGGAAAGGTGTTCTTCCGTACGGTTTACTTCCTTCCGCATCTTACGAGCGCTCTTGTCATCATGCTGCTGTGGAAGATGATGTTCGACCCCACAGAGAGCGGAATGCTGAACCAGTTGCTGGCTGTGTTCGGCGTCGGACGTCAGTCGTGGCTGCAGGATCCGGCATGGGCGATGACGTGCTGCATCCTGCCTGGCGTTTGGGCGGGGATGGGGATGTCGTCGCTCATATACGTCGCAGCACTCGGCAGTCTGCCGCCGGACTACTACGAGGCGGCGGCGATAGACGGTGCCGGGATATTCGCCAGACTTCGCCACATCACGTTTCCGCAGTTGATGCCGCTGATGGTGATAAACTTCGTGGGAGCGTTCATAGCGGCGTTTCAGGGCATGGGTTCAATCTTCCTGCTTACGTTCGGCGGGCCGGGTGATGCAACGAACGTCCTGTCGCTTGCCATTTGGAAAGAGGCGTACAACAATCTGCGCTTCTCCACGGCAACTACGATGGCTTGGTTTCTTGGAGTGGCTCTGATTGGATTCACCTATCTGCAGATACGGATACTCCGCCGCGTGGAGTTTCGCAGCGCCGCCGCGAACTGACGCCCGCCCTGAATGAGCTCAAGTCGGCTCGCGCCGCCCATGCCAAGGCAAACGTATCGAAGCGCAACGCTAAGGAGTCGTCGCGCCTTCTCTCCGATGCGGAGCGCAGGCTGAAAGAGATGGGTCGTCCCCTCTCCGGGGATGCGCTCGCCGACGAGATTGTCGCG
>CAYTWE010000010.1:0-57880 GCA_964440985.1 uncultured Lentisphaeraceae bacterium
ACGCGCCGGCAAGAAGAAACTGCTTTGGGACGGGACGCGCTTCACGAACGACGAGACGGCCAACCAGTACCTGAAGACGACATACCGCAAGGGCTGGGAACTGAATGCGTAATGAGGGAAAGAACAAAATGCAAAGAAGAGACTTCCTGACATTGGGGTTGGCGGGTGCGGCGTTCGCCGGCTGTGCGACCGTGAAGCGTCCTGCATCGACGGCGGTGGCCAAAGCCCCCGGCGGCGGCGATCCGATGATGCGCGGGCCGTTTCCGATTCTGTCGACGCCGTTCCACAAGGACGGAAGCGTGGACTACGAATCACTGAAGCGCGGCGTCCTGTTCACGGCGAAGTGGGGCTGTCCGGGGGTGATCTGGTGCCAGTCGAATGACTCAATAGACCTGCTCACGTTCGAGGAGAAGAAGAGGGGCTACGAGGCCTGCGCCTGTGCGATGCAGGGCGTGGACTGTGTGATGGCGTTCGGCTGCAATGGCCCGACGTGGGAGCAGATGGTCAAGGAGGCGAAAGCCGTCGAGGAGATTGCGGCGAAGTATCCGAAGACCCGCATTGCGATCATCTCGCGTCCGCCGGACACCGGCAAGACGCAGGCGGACATCAAGTTCTACTATGAAAAGCTTGCAGGGGTGGCGAAGCGGCCCGTCATCATCCAGACATATGTGAACAGCACGTGTCCGGCGCCGGCGGTTGATCTGCTTATCGACCTGTCGAAGCGTTGGCCGAAGGTCTACGGCTACATCAAGGAGGAGAGCGGCGGCGCGGAGGCGAACGAGCGCATGAAGAAGGAGAACGCCGCAAAGCCGGTCATCCACACGGTGTTCAGCGCCTGGGGCGGATGGCAGTGGCTCCACCAGAGCCGTCGCTGCGGGAGCGAAGGACTGATCACGGAACGGTGCGCCTATGCGCCGCTTCTCGGCTACATCTGGCGGCAGATGGAGGCGGACGACCCGAAGGGAACGCTCACGGTGGCGTATGCGCTGCTGCGTCTGCTGATCGACCAGCGCAACTATCCGGGCGGCCTCCGCGGCTATTCGCTCTACTATCTCAAGAGGCTGGGCGTGTTCGAGACTACCGTGTCACGCGAATACCTGAATGCCGAGAAGAAGGAGCAGGGCACGGTCGCCGTGGGCGACAACACGAAATGGAAACTCAGCGACGTCACGCTCACGGCCGACCAGAAAGCCGAGCTGGACGAGTGCTATGACGACATGCTGCGTTTCGTGCGCGAGAACTGAAAGAGACATCCGCCTCCTGGCGTCATTCGCGTGACGCTGCTCTTTGCAGGCCCCCGACAGCGCAGCGGACATTGTGCTATAATCGCCGCATGAAAAACAACTGCGTATTCTGTGCGATTGCGGATGGCGAAATTCCGTCCTTCAAGATCTACGAAGACGACATCGCGCTCGCCTATCTCGACATCAACCCGTTCTCAAAGGGTCACACCCTTGTGATCCCCAAATGCCACAGCGCCGGGCTGCTGGACACGCCTGACGAAACGCTTGCCGCCATGATGCGCCGCGTCAAAACGATCGCCGCACATCTCAAGGACGCACTCCACTGCGACGGATTCAACATACTGCAGAACAACGGCGAAGCGGCCGGACAGACTGTGATGCACATACACTTCCACATCGTCCCGCGCTACGGCAAGGAGGAAATCACGTTCGTCAACCACAAGGCCGACATGGAAGAACTGAAGGCGCTTGCCGAAAGTCTTCGCATGCGGTGATGGATAGACGGCATCGGCCGCGGCGCCTCAAGCCGCTGCACTGAAACAGAAAAGGTCTCTCCCGAACGGAAGAGACCTTTTCCTTCATTTCACGCCAAGCGTCACTTGGTGACCTTGCGGCCCTTCACGCCGGCGGCGGTCGCCGCGTTGGCTTTGGCCTTCTCGTGCGGACGCAGCGAACGGACGGCCTCGCCGGCCTTCCACATTTCGCTGTCGTGCATATCCTGAAGCTTCTCAGCCATGAACTTCTTGTAGTCGGCGCGTCCCGTGTCGCGGATGACCTCCTTGGCCTCGGTCATGTTCTTCACGCTCTTGTAAAGCTTCTTGAACACCGGCTCGGTGGCCTTGCGGAAGAACGGACGCCACTTGAGCGCACCGTGCTGCGCAGTCTGCGAACAGTTGGAGTACATCCAGTCCATTCCGTTCTCGTCAACAAGGCGGGCGAGCGACTGGGTCAGCTCTTCGCACGTCTCGTTGAACGCCTCGCTCGGCGTATGGCCGTTGGCGCGGAGCGTGTAGTACTGAGCCTCCATCACACCGCAGAGCGCACCCATCAGGATGCCGCGCTCGCCGACGAGGTCGGACGTGACTTCGTTCTCGAACGTGGTCGGGAAGAGGTAGCCGGAGCCGACAGCGATTCCGATCGCAATCGTAAGCTCAAGAGCCTTGCCGGTCGCATCCTGCGCAACGGCATACGAAGAGTTGATGCCGGCGCCGTTGAGGAAGTTGCGGCGCACGTTCGTTCCGGAACCCTTCGGCGCAACCATGATCACATCAACATCCTTGCCGGGCTTCACGCCGGTGATCTTGTTGTAGACGTAGGCGAAGCCATGCGAGAAGTAGAGCGCCTTGCCGGCCGTGACGTACTTGGAGATCTTCTTCCAGACGTCGCTCACGGATCCGTCGGACGTGAGCATCATGATCACATCGCCCTTTTCGGCGGCCTCCTCGATCGAGAAGAGCGTCTTGCCGGGAACCCAGCCGTCGGCGAGAGCGCGTCCCCACGAGCTGTTCTTGCCGGCGCTCTTGCGCTGACCGACAATGACGTTGATGCCGTTGTCACGCATGTTGAGAGCCTGAGCCGGCCCCTGAATGCCATATCCGAGCACAGCAACCGTCCTGCCCTTCAGAACCTTCTGCGCCTTCTTGAGCGAGAATTCCTTGCGCGTCACGATGTCTTCGGTGACGCCGCCGAAATTGATTTTCATCTTATAACTCCTTTGTATCCAAAGAAAACTTCGTGCAGTATACCAAATCCCACTTGAGACTTCAACATTGCCATGCCGCCGAGTCTACTGCCGCCCCGACACAGAGATGTTCTCGAACCTGTAGCGTCCCCACGCCGGAATGTCGTTGTTGTTCCCGGCATGTCCATTCCGCTACTTGTCAACGCGAATGGTGTAAAAGCCGCTCGCGCCGCCCTTCACGGTGATGGCCGGCGTCCACGGGCTGCCGTCGCCGTCCTTCGTCGCGCCGTCCTGCATCGCGTCGAGCGTCTCGCCCTCGCGGAGCGTGTAGACCAGCCCCTCCCGCGTCGGCGCGGTCTTCAGCAACGGACTGGACGGATCGCCCAGGTCGATCACTGCGTCCTTCTTAACATCAAGCGGTTCATTCGCGTACTCCGCCTTCACCGTCGCGGACGCGAGATTGACCACGCCGCCGACCGCCGCCGGAATGTCGAGGAACGCCGTGATGTCGTAGCCGTAGCTCTTGACGACGACGTTCGCGCCGTTCGGCCTGACCGTCGCGACGTCCGTGCCGACCACGACCGTCACCTTTGTCGCCGAAACCCCGTCGGGAATCGTCACCTCGACATTCCTGTTGGTGGCACTCGGCGTGACGGTGTAGCCCACCTTCGCATCGCCCGTGACGGTCGCATCCGCATCGCCCGCCACAGATGGCAGCACAGTGGCACTGCTGACATTGCTGACAAGACGGAAACCAAGGTTATCGTGCGGGACGGATGGGTTGACACCGTCACGGCTGGACGAGGTGCAGATACTCCAACCGGGGGCGAAGGTGTCCCATCCGCCGCCGCGTTCCTCTCGGGACGAACCTGACGAAGGCCCAACCGGGTCGATACCGTAGGCCTTTTCTCCGCACCAATCCAGGCACCACTCCCAGACATTTCCGTGCATGTCGTACAGCCCCCAACTGTTCGACACGTACGACCCGACCGCCGTATGCGCATTCGTGTACCCGCCGCGTCCGTCAGACTGGTTATCCCTGTACCGCCCCAGCGTATTCAGATCGTTCGTCGTCGAACCACCATTGTTGTACTCTGTGGTCGTCCCTGCGCGGCAGGCGTACTCCCACTGCGCAATCGTCGGAAGATCGAAGCCGTCCAACCCAGTCCTCGCCCGCAGCCTGCCGAGGAAGCTCGTTGCATCGACGGCGGACGATGCCGGCCAGTTCGTCCCGACGGACGAACCACGAATGGCATCGTAGGAGACCTGTTCGACCGGCCGCGTGTCGCCCTCGTACTTTGAAGGATTGCTCCCCATCACGAGTTCCCACTGTTTCTGCGTAATTTCGAACACGCCCACGTAGAACGGCTGCGAAATCGTGACGCGACATGATTCCGGCGTCGTGCCGCCACCCATGATGAACGAACCCGCCTCTACTCGGCGCAGGACAAGTTTCGTCGTCTTGTACTCGTTCGTCCAGCCGCCCGCCGGCTCGGCACCAAGATACGAGACGGGATAGGATTCAGCAGCAGCCCCGCCAGACAGGTCGATGACGCAATATGTCTGTCCGCCAGACGCCGCTGCCGTTTCATCGGCTTTTGCCGCAGCCGTCCACAAAAGCAGCGTAAAGCACCCGCAGGTCGCCGCCAACAACTTACACGCCTTCATTCATTTCCCCCATTTCCTCCGAGGGCGGGAGGCCACTCCCTCCGGCGAACCGTCACCTTGACGGAACGCCGAACGAATCTCAATGAATCCTTCCAGCCCAATCAGAAAAATGCACGCATTATACCCCCCCCCCCCCCATGTCAAGAGAGAACATTCATTTTTACGCATTTTTAGTACATACCTGCCGCCGCAACCCAATATGCACAGTCCTTTGAATCCATGGATTCAATCGGCAAGTCAAAAAAAAATCACAACCAACTCTGTCCGCTACACGAACCTGAGAAGGATGAGACGGAATATGTCTATGAAGCGCACAGGCCAGAGCCGTGTAGGCAGGTCGGCCTCAAGCGGTCGCTCAAGGAAGTCGGGCATATCAGGAAAGAAGTCCAACCCCGTGCGGCGTTCAAGTTCGTCGATGGTGACGATGTTGTGGACAGGGAACGCCGAATACGGGATGTTCTGCGGCATATATACGGCAAGAGCCCTCACGCCATCTGCGGATTGCGCGACCACCACCTGCCAGAACGCCCTTGGCGCATCCACGCCGGATGCAAGACGCTCCTCTTCATGCCCAGGCACACAGCCTACGATGACCCAGATCTCTCCGTACTTCGCCGTCCACAGATCCGCTATGCGGTGCTCCATCTCGCGCCACGGTCCGCGATTCAACCCCGGTCTTTGCGGGGCGACGTTGGACATGTAGAACGTCTTCTTCTGTGCGTCCGTTCCGAACCTTGTCGCTATGGCGTAGTTCGGCGCCATGTGTCCGCGATCGTAGCCAGATCCCTTGTACCAGGTTGCCGCCGGCGAACCGGAGACGGTCGGATCGGCCCTGAAATTCGGACGCTTCCCCGGCTCGTACGCCTTCTCCGCAGGGACATGGTAGGCCACCCAGAGAGGATGCTTCAACGACGGCGACCAGCCAATCACAAAGTCTCCGCGATCCACAATGCGCACATCGTCGGGAGCCGGCGCGCCTACGCGAACGGGGGCGCCTGCGAACATCACCGAATTGGATGGAGGCGGCTCATCGAAATCGTATACGGCATCGTGACCCGTCAGGCCAAGCCCATCCGTGAGCATGATTGCCCGGTCGCCAAAATAGAAAAGCACAGTCGTCACAAAGCCCGGCCAATCGTCGCGCTTGTCCGAGAGCCATTGCGCCGGATGGCTGACGAACCATCCGCCGATCAACGAAAGCAGCACGAACACCGCCATGGAGGAGAACACCATGCGGCGGAAGAAAAGCGCGACCGGGCCTATCTTCCGCTTTCCGCGCTTCTTCCGTCCAGACGAAAGCGATGAACCTGAAGGCTTTCTCCTCATCCGTCAATCTCCGGGTGCTTGCGAATCACATATGTGTAGATGCCGTCGATGGCGGACGCAAATTCGGACGCCGTGAATGCGTTGTCCGCAAGCTCCGCATGAGGATCCGGCAGGATGGATACGCGAGCCATCGGCGGCTGTTCGCGAAACTCCAAAAGCGTATGCTCGTGCGGCACAACGATCGCCGCCGCACGTGCGACGGTGGATGCACCCACCATCTTCGGATGATGAACCTCCGCAATGTACGCAAGATGCTTTCTCGTCATCCTGCACACCGACCTTGCGATGTCCGCACCTTCATCGAATCCATGCAGCACCGAGTAGTCTCCGCCCGACGCAAGCGCGACCCCGCGCAGACACATGAGCGAACGCCTCAAGAGCGGCAGGGAGGGCACGACGAACACCCTGGCGTTCGAGGCGAGCGCGGCGGAGAGCATGGGATTGGCGCTTGGAGCAAGCACATCGACACGCCACCCTATGCGCCGCAAGGCGGATACGGTATCCTGCACCCGCAGCGTCTCCTGCGCTGTGGTACTGTGTTCAAGTGACGTTATGATGAGCGCGGCGCGTTTCACTTCACCTCTCTGGTACGGACTGTACCGCCATCAGAAGTTCATGGGACTCCCCAGGCGCAAGCCTGATTACCGAATCCTCTTTGAACAGCGTTGCCGGCTCTACGCACACGAACCTGCGCCAGTCGTCTGCACCGAGGTTGCGGTTCTTCGCCTCTTCCGGGCCGGGATTCCAGCAGACAAGCTTCGTGTTCCCGCGTGAGGCGATGGCGATCGCCCGGCGAAGTCCCGGATCGAGTATCGCGAATTCGCTCTTCTTCACCGTGAACACGTGGTCGTATTCCGTGTTGAACGGCAGATCGCCCGTCCACACGGCATCAGCCGTACGCGACTTGCGGGCATCGCAGAATTGGCATCCATCAAGCCCGCGAACGGTAACGGCATTGCGGTCGCGCACGAGAAAATACGGATGGAAGCCCTCTGTGATCTCAAAAGGCACATCTCCGGCATTGGTGGTCTTGAGCCCCATGTTCAGCTTCATGGAGACGGATATCTTGAGCTGAAGCCTGAAATCGTACGGCCAGAGCCTCTTCGTTTCGTCGTTGCAGTCGAGGGCAAGCGTCACCTCCGTGATGTCCTCGGAATACTCCGAACCGGCGACACGCCACAGGCGACGCCTTGCGAAGCCATGTCCGTACGAACCTTCAGGGCCGTTCTTGCCGAACCATGGCCAGCAGACCGGGATTCCGCCGTGATCCGCCTTGTCGGGGCCGAACTCCATCACCGGCGGCGTGAACAGCACGGGGAGATTCCCTGTCGGCCTGTACGAAAGCACCTGCGCACCGTAAAGCGACACCTCTGCGCTGCCATACTGGTTGGCGAGCGCCACAACCGGGATGCCATGGGCGTCCTCCCGAAACACGATTCTTCCCGGCGCACCGTAGCGCCTGTTCAACTCTTCACAGTTCATGTGGGCGATTATACCACAAACCGCTTGCGGGGAATCACGTAATTTGCTTTAATATGTCACCGATGAACAAATCAGACAGACGCGCAGAATACGCGGCGGCCAAGGCGCTCCTGAAGGGCGCCGGTTCGATTTTGATATCCGGGCACCTCAGCCCTGACGGAGATTCGCTCGGTTCGATGATAGCTCTCGCAAGGATGCTCACCGCCGCAGGCTGGCAGGCTACGGCGACGGCGGACATCAAGAGCCTCGGCAAGATCGGGTTTCTTGAGGGCGTATCGGATCTCATGCCGCTGAAAAAGCTCAAGCGCAAGAATTTCGACCTCTTCATCTATGTTGACGCATCCACGCCCGACCGTCTGCCGCCGGAGGTGCGCCCCTTCGCCGAGAAGCTGCCGACGATAACCATAGACCACCATGCGACGAGCAATCCGTCCGGAGTTGCGATACTCGACCCCTCCGCAAGTTCGGCGGGCGAACTCATCTGGCAGTTCGCCAAGTGGATGGAATGGCCCATGGACAGGGCGGTCGCCGAGGCGCTTTGGGTGGCGATAGTGACCGACAGCGGAAGGTTCGCATACGATTCGACAAAGCCCGGGACACTGCGCACTGCCGCCGATCTGCTCAAGAAGGGCGTTCGCACCGCGATGATAAACGACATCATCTACTGCTCCTTCCCGCCGAAGGCGATGGAGCTGAAACGCAGGGCATGGCGTTCGCTCCACATCTGGAAAAACCGGAAGGTCGCGGAAGTCACGCTCCTCAGGGACGATTTCCGCGATGTGCGCGGCTCCAAGGCGGACGCTGAAGACGTCATAGAGATACCGCGTTCCGTCAGCGGCAACCAGATTGCCCTTTTCTTCTACCAGATACCGGACCGCACCAGCGAAACCCGCATATCGATACGTACCCGCGCACCATGGGACGCCACGGAACTCGCGAAACTGTTCGGCGGCGGCGGACACATCCGGGCAGCGGGATGCACGGCAAAGAGCGGCATGGCTGCCGCCAAAAGGCAGATGCGACGCGCCGTCAAGGACATGATTCAAAATCGACGGGCTGGCGGAGCTTCAAGGGAAAAATGCAGCGACTCCTCCGCAGACGTCAAGGCAACGGACACTCGGCAATGAACAAGGCGTTGATTTTGACAGACGGAAAGGCCGGACATGAAAACCAGTCCAAGGCCTTTGCCCGCGCAATGGGGCTTGAGTTCGACATCGTGCGCGTTGATTTCAAGTCAAGATTCGCAAAGGCGCTCTCCTACGCATTCGACTGGATTGGAGTGCATTCGCTCGGGCTGTTCAAAAAAACCGACATCCCGTCCATCGGCTACAGCGTGACAATTGGAACCGGATCGGGCACATTCTACGCGGCAAAGGCAGTGGCGGAGCGCCTCGGCACAAAATCCGCCGTTGTGCTGTATCCGAGAGGCTACCGCACGGGAGATTTCGGATGCGTTCTCGCACCGGGATTCGACAACCCGAAGCCGGCGCCGAACGTCATAGAGATTCCCGTGAACCTCGTTGCCGCCGATGATGGTTTCTATGCTGCCGGAGTCAAGGCTTTCCGCGAACGCCATGCAGATTCAGGCCGGGAGGCCGTGGCCGTCATCGTGGGAGGGCCGAACAAATGCTCCACAATGACGCCCGAATGGATGAAGGAACAGCTGGATGCAATTTTCGCAGCCGCAAAATGCGGAGCCGGGCCGCACCCGGAGATCTGGGTCACGACATCGCGTCGCACTCCGCCGGAAGTCGAAAAGGTGATTGCCTCATTCCCGTTCGACTACCGTCTCCTGTATTCGCAGGATCATTTCAACCCGATCCCGGCCTTTGTGTCCCTCGCGTCGCACCTGTATGTCACGGCGGAGTCCACCGGGATGCTGTCCGAGGCCTGCTCCTTCGGGAATGCCGAAGTGCATGTGATGGACAACCTGAAGCCTGGACGCCATAAGTTCAGACGGTTTGCGGAGACGTGCGCCGCGTTCGGCAGCAAAAAGGCCGACCTTGCACCCATCTTCGCTGCGGCAAAACGACTGCTCGGAATCGACTGAGCCGCGCTCCGTCAGAGAGCCCTGCCAGGCACGAACGTGCCGACATCGCGTCCGGAGAGAACCGCTTCGAGTATTCCGGCCTTGCGCCCGTTCGCGATTACGACGTTCGCGCCGGCCTCCGCCGCAATGCGCACGGCCTTGAGCTTGGAGTCCATTCCGCCCTTTGACAGCGTCCCCTTCTCACCGGCCTTCACAAGCTTGATTGCGTCCTTGATCGAGAATATCTGCGGCACACGCTTCCCCTGATCGTCGAGCAGTCCGTCCACCGTCGTCAGAAGCACAAGCGCATCAGCGCACACGAGCCTTGCGATGAGAGCGGACAGCTGATCGTTGTCGCCGAACGTCAAGCCCTTTATCTCCTCATCTGCCACAACGTCGTTTTCATTGATCACCGGCACGATGCCGTTCTTGACAAGATGGTCGAGAACCCTGCGCACGTTGGAAGCCCTGCGGCGGTCATCGAAGTCGGCATGGGTAAGCAGAACCTGACCGATCTTCACGCCGTTCTCGCCGAACAGCTCCTCGTACTCGGTGATGTAGCGGGCCTGCCCGACCGCCGCGCACATCTGCACGTCGTTCACGTCCGTCGGCCTCGCCTTCAGCCCGAGGGATTCTATTCCGGCGGCGACGGCGCCGGACGAGACAAATATCACCTCATGCCCCGTGGCGTTCAACGCGCATATCCCGGACACGACGCGCTTCAGCGCGGCATAGTCCGGACGGCCAGACTTCTTGGCAAGCGCATGAGTGCCAACCTTCACCACAACGCGGCGCACGTCCCGCAGAACCGCCCGCTCCCTCAACTGCGTCTCTTTCTTCATTTTTTCCTTCCAAGGACTGGTCTGTTGAATTCCAGCACCACGTTGTAAAGCCGTTCCGCAAGTTCCGGATCCTCCTCGAACAGATTCTTCGAATCCGAATGCGTCTTGTTGTCGATCGCCGCCCGCACCGCCACAAACCTTCCGTTGGACGGATACTTCGTCTTTGTGAACATCCTGTCCCTGTCGAAAAGTCCGGCGTTGACGAGATCCTGGAATATTTCGCGGATGTGGTCGGCATCGACATCGAAAATCCGCTCGCGGTAGTTCGCGACCGTATCTCCCGCAATATCCTTGGCGAAGCTGTCAGAGACGCGCCGAGCCGTGCCGGACTTCACCTCCACCCGTCCGGAGCCGGTTATGCGCACGTTTACGCGCCTGATCGGCTCGCGTGTCGCATTGTAGTAGTGTATCTCGATCCAGTTTAGCGGCGTCACGGTCACGTCCACATACGGATCGTCCCAGAACAGTCCGCACCCGGAGATCGTCGCGGCGAGAAGAAAGGCTGCGCCAGCCCGCACAAATCTGCCGATGCTCACATCCGGCCTCCTTTTCCTTCAGCAACCTTTGATGCGATCAACCCCGCACCATGCAGGGTAAGCGTCGCATCAACCGTAAAATCCATGTCAATCCCCTTCAGCGCCCAGCGGGCGAAGCCGCCTGTGGCGACAAGGCGGAAATCGGTTCTGAAATTGCGCCCCAGCTCCTTCACTATCTCCCTGACCATGCCGCGATAGCCCACGAGTGCGCCGAGCCGCATCGCCTCCTCGGTGCTGCGTCCGATCTTCGGGCATCTGCCGCCCAACGCCATGCGCGGCAGCTTGGCTGTGCGTTCAAAGAGATAGTCCCGCATGAGGGGAAGGCCGGGAGCGATTACTCCGCCGCGCCACACGCAGTCCGCAGTGACGACCGCAGCCGTGAAGGCCGTGCCGAAATCGCACACGAGAACCGGTGCGCCGTACCTGTCCACGGCGGCGGCGGCGTCGGCAAGACGGTCAGCGCCTATCGTTTCCGGCCTTCTGTAATCCAGTTCGATGCCGAGCGTCCCGTCCGCGAAATCTGCGCTGGACACCTGATGGAACGGTATGCGCATACGCCTCGCGAACGCACGCCATCCCTTGTCGGCGCTCGGCACAACGCTCAGATACGCCATGCCGCCCACATCGGCGGCGGCAAGGTCAGATGCCGCCGCCTTTGCCGCCTCAGCCCCGCCATCGACATGGGAGACACGAACCACACGGCCATTAGACCACAGTCCAACGGCCGTGCTTGTGTTTCCGACATCGACAACAATGAACTTCATTGAGCTTTGCGTCGTCAGACCTTTGCGAGTGCCTGCTTGAGATCGTCTATGAGATCCTCCGGATCCTCAAGTCCGACTGAAAGACGGATGAGATCCGGCGGGATGCCGGCCGCCTTGAGCTGCTCGTCGGTGAGCTGGCGATGCGTATGCGAGGCGGGGTGGAGAACGCAGCTCCAGGCGTCCGCAACGTGCGTCACGATCCCGATCAGCTTCAGCGAATCCATGAACTTGATGGAAGCGTCGCGACCGCCCTTGATTCCGAACGTAAGCACTCCGCACGGCGACGGGCCCTTGAACTGCTTCTTCATCAGCCGTCTGTACGGCGAATCAGGCAAGCCGGGGAAGTTAACCCACGCAACCTTCTTCTGGCTCTTGAGCCACTTCGCGACCTTGAGTGCGCTTTCCGCGTGGCGGCGGATGCGCACATGGAGCGATTCAAGCCCAAGATTGAGCAGAAATGCGTTGAACGGTGAGGGGACCGCACCGAAGTCGCGCATAAGATGCGCGGTGCACTTCACGATGTACGCCATTTTCCCGAACGACTTCACGTACGAAAGCCCGTGGTAGGATTCGTCCGGCTCGACAAGACCAGGGAACTTGTCGGCGTGTGCAGCCCAGTCGAAGTTGCCGCTGTCCACAATGCATCCGCCAACCTGCGACGAATGTCCGTCCATGTACTTGGTCGTCGCGTGGGTCACGATGTCGCAGCCGAACTCGAACGGACGGCACAGCACCGGGGTCGGGAAGGTGTTGTCCACGATAAGCGGCACTCCGTTCTTGTGCGCAATCTTCGCAAACTTCGCTATGTCAAGAATCACGCCGGACGGATTTGCGACAGTCTCGCCGAAGACGCACTTCGTGTTCGGGCGAAACGCCTTCTGTATTTCCGCCGGCGATGCGCCAGGATCAACAAACGTAAACTCGATGCCAAGCTTCTTGAGGGACACCGCAAACAGGTTGAACGTGCCGCCGTATATCTGGGCGGACGACACAACATGATCGCCGGCGTTGCAGAGGTTGAGGACGGCAAACGTGGACGCGGCCTGCCCTGACGACGTAAGTATCGCCGCCACGCCGCCCTCAAGCGCGGCGATCTTCTTCGCAACCTGGTCGTTCGTGGGATTGGCGAGGCGGGTGTAGAAATAACCACTCTCCTTGAGATCGAACAGATCCCCCATCTGCTGCGTTGTTTCGTACTTGAAAGTGGTCGAAGAGTAGATCGGCACCTGACGCGGCTCACCCTTCTTCGGACGCCATCCGCCCTGGACGCACAACGTATCTGTTCTCATATCCTGTATGTTCTCCTTTGAGTGACTGCAGATTATACCAAAACCGCGGCATATGTTTACCATCGCATGAAAAAACAACCCGCATACCTGCCATCAGGGAGTGGTCGGACTGGCGGGGATCGAACCCGCGACCCCAACATTAAAAGTGTCGTGCTCTACCAACTGAGCTACAGTCCGGTGCCATAAAATTGCGGCGTATTATACACTATCCAGCCGAAAAATCAAGCGGCACACCTCAAAATCAAGCAGTTGACGCCCATAGGACGAAGTTTGGGGCGCGACATCAGCGAACATTGATGAGAAAGCCTATCTTCGACACGCGGGCCACAAGCGAATTGCCCTTCGCTGCAATCGCAAGGGAGCGGCGCGGAGCGAAGTTGTGGACGAGCGTCGGCATCGAACCGGCACACTCCATTCCGCCGTTCGCCGTGAGCAGCACATACTCGCCCTCGTCGATGAGTTTCGCGTTCGGGGTCGTCACAGTCAGCTTGGCATCAGCCGGGAACTTAAGCGTACCGGATACGGTCATGCTGTCATAGTCAACGGAGGAGCGGATCTCGAACGCGAGTGACGCACCTGCGTTGAGCGAAAGCATCCCGCAGGATACGGTTCCGCCGCCGGCGAGCGCACCGACCTCAAGTGCATCATCGCCTACGTCGAACGTCGCACCGGGTGCAACGGAGATGCTGTCAATCGAATTTGTCCAGCAGACCGCAGACGCCCCCTTCCACTTGTGCATCAGGCTTCCGACGAGGTATGCGCGCTCCTTCTCCGTCAGACGGCGGTCAAACGCAATCTGCTCGCCGATGAGCACACCGCCCGCCGAACAGTCCCGGTCCATCGCAAAGGCACTGATTGTCGCCGGCGCTTCGTTCGAGGTTGCGGCCGAGATGACGTGGAAATCCGTACCGGCAAGTCTGGTGTCCCAGTGAACGCTTTCGCCGTCCAGCGTTATGATTGTGTCGTCATGGTTATCCGACACCATCAGCGTCCGTATGTTGCCGTTTACATGTGTCTTGCTGAACAGCGTCGCATTGTTATCTCCATTTCGGATGAAATCTATTGGACTTCCAACAACTCCGAATATCTGCCCTGAGTAGTTCAACCCCTGAGGACCAGGCTGAGCATCGTCCGCAAGCACCATCACGCCGTCGCCATGGTTCGCCATGACGCATACGGCCTCACGGACAGTCGTGAACGGCTTGCTGAACACCATCGACGCCTCATCGTACCACTTTATGTACGGATCTTCGCGGCTGTACTGTGTGCCGTCCGGTTTGCAGAGTTTCCCGCTTCTGCCGTTTGTCGCATAGAAATGCCGCCCCTGGCCGAAATCGACCACCCGATTCTGCACACCTGGAGCCGTCTCGACCTCGCGCAAAACCGGATTCGTCCACGTGTGCATCGCATAATTCCCTCTAAAATTGCTCCACAGCGGAGTGCCGTAGGCGTATGTGCCGTTTCTGCGCACGTCACGCCAATGCGAGACGTACGTCTCCGTCGTCTCGGCATCCGGACCTGTCGCCTGATACGTCGAGAACGCATCGTCCGAATCGTTCGCATCGAAATGGAACAGGGCCTCGCTCTTCAGCGCCTCCGCCTCACGCCAGCAGAGAGTGCCGCCCTTTACGGTGAACGATGTGACGTCCGATGCCTTGCCGAGCGTCATCGTCCCGTCGCCCTCCTTGACAAATTCACCGTTGCCTCCCGTGACAGAAGCAACCTTGAGCACCGTATCGCCGCCCACACCTATCCGCGCCGCCATGCCGTCTGCAACATCGACAGCGTCAACCGCGACCTCCGAAACATCCGTCGATCCGCTTCCGATGCCGTACTTCGCCATGAGGTACGTCTCGGTGCAGTGCCGTTCGCGGTCGTTGAGCGGGCGATCGTACAGCAGAACCTCGGCGATCTGCATTCCGCCGCCGCTGTAGGTCGGAATCGTAGGATCCCGATCCTGGGCTATCAGCCCCACCAACGTTGACCATGCAGGGCTTGAGAACGAGACGACAAAGAAGTCGCTTGACTGGTTCAGGGTCGTACACACGCGACCGGTCTTGTCAGAATCCCACGGATCGCAGACCTTGCCGTTGAGCGACCAACGCATCGGCTGAGAATCCCTGCTCCGGTAAGATGCGCTTAAGATCGTGTTGCCGCTGCGGTAGAACGTCATTCCGGAGTTGGAGAAGAACCCCGATGAGTATCCTCCCGTAATCAACCTACGAACAACCATGAAGCCGGCGTATGAACCATGCTGCGCAGAGGATGCGAATCTGCCCCACGGCATCACCATGTGGGAGGTGTCCACTCCGGGTCTGCTTCCGAAATCGATTACGCGGTGTCCTTTGAAGACGGTGTACGTCGGATAGCGAACGCTGCTTTCGGACATCTCGGGATAGCAGTTGGCGAGCGGCGCCGCGACAAGATTGACATCGGGGCGGACGTCTTTCCATCCGGCGACAAAATTCGTTCCGGGATAGAACTCGCTGTTCTGGTACGTCTCCACGGTCGTCATGTCAGACGCATCCAGCCAAAGCTGCGGATTGGCGGCGGGGGCGGACGCATCCGTCTGACCTTCGGAGTCGTTGAACATCACAGTGCCGCCATCGATGCGCACTGCGTCTATGCTCGATCCCGACGGAACCTCGAACCGTCCGATTTCAAGCGTTCCATCGCCCTTCTTCACAAGCGTACCGCCCTTGTCAGACATCGAAAGCGTATTCACGCGAGCGGTCTTCCCTTCACCGGATACGCCAACCGAAAATTCGTTCGTGCGAGCCACGAGCACTCCCACGTCGGCGGACACGTCTCCACCGATCCACTTTGAATGCAGATACTCGTTGATGCGGCCGCGCTCTGCGCGGGTGAGCGGTTCTGTGAACACGAGCAGTTCGCCGAGGCGGAAGCCGCCGCTGCGGTACTTGTAGTGGCGGTCGCACCCGATTGCGCCAAAGGTCGAATTGGTCGATGCCGCCACACTCACGACCATAAGGTTCGTAAATGCGCGATATTCGGGATTGTCGTATCTTAGGTCACCAATGGGCCAACGAACGTTATCGATGCGCACTTCGCCGCCGTTGTTCCGTATGCGATAAATGCGTTCGGAATCATTATCGCTCTGGACGCCAATGGCGTAATCGCGGAACATTGCGCCGTCAGCCGCAAAGTGATACGCCGAAGCGTCGCCAAGCACGGTCGAACTGTCCGCCACGGTACTCTGCGGGAACTGCGCCACATAGAACGCCTCGCGCACGTTCGTCATGCGGTTGTCGAGCGTCATCATGCAGTTTGTCGGGCCGAGCCTGTCGATGTCCACGGCGTAGAAGTTCGATCCGAACGACACCAGCGGAAGTCCGGTCGGGGAGCGCTGAGGCGCGATGAACCCCGGCAGGCACCACGGCACCCAATGCTCGCCCGTGTGGGTGGACAGATCCTCCGATGCGCCGCCTACGCCATGCACAGCATCCGTCCACTTCGTCACCCACGTATATCCGGAGAAGCCGTGCTTCGTTTCGGTCGTGGTCGTGAGCGTAGAGGCATTGGATGCATCGAGATGAAGCGCGGAGCGGGCAATCAGAGACTTGATGTCATCGGAATCATGTCCGCGCAGGGTGAGCGTCCCCTCGTCGACGTACACGTTCTGCCGTGTGCCGCCGCCGACGATCTCAAGTTCGCCGCCGCCCTGCTTGTGGAGAGCGCCCACGCCCTGAAGGTCACCGATTACGGCCTTGCCGGATTCAGGAACGCGCACGATCGGGCGGCATCTGATTTGGAGCGAATGCAGCACCGGAGTGAACGACGAACTCGCCCCCACGAGATCGAACCCCGCCATGCAGTTGTTGACCGTCCAGTAACCGAGAAAATCATTTGGATCCGCCACCTTGAACCAACGCATAGGCTGGCACTGGGCGGCACCAGCTGGTTCAGCATGGCGTATCAGGTATGTGGTGTCGCCGGACACCTTTCCGACAATCGGATCAACCGCGCCGTCGCCAAGGTGCGCATTGCCGTCTGCACCGACGAGTTCGCCAGTCGAGACGCGCATGGCAAACGGCATGGAATACTTGCCGTCTCTGTCAAGAATTGTCCAGGCCACTGGAGGGAATGCGATGTCCTGTCCGTTCGTCGGCGCAACCGTCATTGCCGTCGGCGGATCGCCGACCGTCCATATCGCAGGATTGCCCCATGACGATTGGACCCACCCGGTGGTCGCTTTTATGTTCTGCGAAACGTTGGTGAAGGTTGCGGTCTCTGCATTTGCGGAAAGACCGATCACCGCAACCACGGCAGCCATTGCCACTCTGCGGCAGAAACACTTTGAAACCCGATGCGACATCATAAGCCTATTTCCTCTTTGCGCTTGAATGATGTGCAGTATATGGTTTTTTTTTTCTATGTCAACACTTGATTAATTGGAGATTCCCCAATTTTTCTTGACGGACGAGGCGTCGCGCCGGATTGTATCATCTATCAGGGCGCGACGTCCCTGTCGCGCCGGGTCGTATCATGCAGTGGAAAGTTGCAATATCTCGTGGCGCAGTTTCAGACAAGGGGAAACAATGCCGATTCACGAAGAAGAAAGGACACCGCCACCATCACCGTGGAGATGGCCCCCGCTATGCGTCGAAGAATGTCCGTCCGCCGGATTTTATGCGCTTTGCCGGAGGGTAGCGGAACTTCCACTCTCTGTCGAGGAACATCCGCGCCTCAAGCTTTGCCATCGGCAAATCATGCAGCAGATAGTTTCCGCAGTTGACGGGCGTCGCCCCCGGAACTTCGCCGCGATAGTTCGCAAGATGCCGGAATGCGCTGCGCATGAGCTTTTCAATCTCCTGCGGTTCAATCGCATGGGCTGTGTTCGTGATGAAATAGAACCCGGTGAGGCATCCCATCGGTCCCCAATACACGACATGATCCTTGAAGGACGAGTTTCGCAGATACGTAGCGACGATATGCTCAATCGTGTGCATTGCGTTAGGATGTACGGCAGGTTCCGCGTTCGGACGCTTCATGCGTATGTCGAATGTGGTCACGTACGCTCCGTTGACGACATCGCGACGGCTCACGAAGATGCCGTAGCCGATGCGGGTGTGATCCACCTGAAACGATGCTATGAGTTTGTTCATCTGTATTCTCTTGTTGTGGCGCCAGCTGCGGACTCGAACGCCGCCAGCGGAAAAAGCGTCGCCCGACATCTCATGCGGGCGGGAAGCGCACTGCGCGTAGGTTCGCCTATCACGTATATGTCCTTGCGCGAAAGGGACTTCGCGCCGTACCGCGAGACAAACGCCTCCACCGCGCTGGAGCTTGCAAAGAACACGGCATCGCAGGACGGAATGACGCCCTCATCGTGCGCGACGGACACATTGTCGTAAAGCACCACATCATCCACCTTCCCGCCCATGCGCCTGATGGCGTTGGCGACGTAGCCACCTGCTTTTGCGCTGCGCAGACGCAGGATGCGCCTGCCTTTCACGGCTTCGGCATTGCGTTTCAGCTTCGCGACGAGACCTTTCGCGGAGAAATCACCGTCGGGCATCACATCGCTCGCTATGCCGTTCCGGCGAAGTTCAGTGTCTGTACCGGATCCGCAGGTCCAGAAGCGCGGCAGACGCCGCCGGTCGCAACTGCATTCCGCGAAGAAGATCCGGGCAGCGCTTGGGCTTGTAAGCACAATCGCATCATATCGACCGACGACATCCGAAATGACATCACGGCAACTTTCGCGAAACTTAAGCTCAATCATCGGCCATCTGACCACGCGGAATCCCCTATCCTCAAACAGACATTCGGCTCGTGGCATTACGGCATCTGAACACGTCAGAAGGATGCGCCTTGACGCAACCGGTGCGCCTGCATAGCCGACGACAAGCAGTCCTGGCGCATCGTCCGACAGCAGCTCCGGACTTCCGCACACCCCGGTCTGTATCCGTTCGTTGGGTCCGCAGGCATCCCACACCATTGCGTATGGCTCGTTCACCGGAAACCGCCTCAACGTCTCATAGGCGACCCGCGTCGCCATGAAAAACACCTTCGGCGTCTTTTTGCCGGCCGATCTCGGAGTGGAAACCTCAAACCCGCCGGCCTCGCCGCGCTTTGTGAGAAGGATTCCGTTCGGAGACGTGGCTGCGACAAGCGCACTTACGCCAGGACGCACAACATACGGAATGCCAAGCGCATCAAGCGCCGCCGTCTCTTCGGCGAGCCGTCCGAACAATCCGGCGTCGCCGCCCTTGAGGCGCACGACACGCCGCCCCCTTCTTGCTTCATCGCAGATGAGCCGGGTAATCTCGTCCTGGGACATGGAGTGCGCTCCGCAGCGTTTGCCCACATCCAGCCATTTGACACCGTCGCGCCGCTGTCCACCGAACCCTGAAAGAGCGTCCGCAAGCACTACGTCAGCCTCCTCCAGATCACGTGCGCCGCGCACCGTTATCGTCCCGGCGTCGCCGACGCCTGCGCTCGTGAAGCGAACGGCCTTGACAAAGTTCCGCCGCACGGCGGCAAATCGTGCATCCCCCTTCCTGAACACAATCGAGAGACATCCCTGCCCCTCCGGCGGCGGAAGAGCCTTCACATCAATAGTTTTCACCGCAAACGAAGCGCAGCCATCGACATCAAGCCTGTCGCCGCCGTCCCAATCGGGGTAGAGGCGTTTGAGGCCGGCGACGGCCATCAGCACTGCGTCGAACCTGCCGCCGGCGAGCTGACTGAGCCGGGAATCGATTGCGCCCCTGATCGGCAGCAGTTCAGCCATTGGATAGCGCAGCCCCGCAAACTCACGGCGCCTTTCGCTCGACACGCCAATTCTTGCGCCAGCCCCTTTTCGCCTTGCTGCACCGAGATCGGCAAGCGGACCGTCAAGCCTCGCAACCCAGCAGTCACGCGGATCTTCACGGTTCGGGAGCCAGAACCAGTCCAGATCGTCGGCAATGACGTCGGGAAGATCCTTTGCGGAATGCACGGCAAAATCCACCGCACCCGACCGGACAGCCTCGTCAAGGTCGCGGGTAAAGAAATCCGGCGAACTCCTCTCAATCGGGGTTGAAAGATCTCTGTCGCCGGGCGTCTTGAACGTTCGCAGTTCAGCCCGAAATCCGTCAACTGCGGCTTCCAGAAAGGCAATGCAGCCCTGCGCCTGCGCAACGGAAAGCCGGCTGCCTCGCGCACCGCAAATGAACCTCATGGATTTCGTTCGCCTGTCCACGTCATTCCACCGGCTCAAGCACGATATTCCGGTATTCTATTCCGAATCCCTCGCTCTGAAGCTGGATGCGTCCCGAAGACGGCTTCAGTTCGCGGAACTCAGCGACCTTTTTGCCGTTGAAGAAAAACTCGGCGCTGTCGCCTCGGCACACTACCTCCGCCCGGTTCCATTCGCCAATCGGGTTTTCGTTCGGTGAAAGCGGCTGCGACATGAGATTCTTCCATTCGGGATCAACATCGCAGCGACGCACCCTTCCGCAGTCCTTCAGCACAATTTCGGGTCCGTTGGGATCCCAATGCTGAGCCGGCGCACCCATTGTTCCCCGGTCGACGTTCCCTTTGCAGGAATAGTGCGGTGCATCTGCGCGGTTCGCCGCATTGCCAACAACAATCAGATCGCCGGCAGCTCCCTGTATGATGTTATACTCGAAGGAGTACATCCAGATTCCGTCACCGTACGCCCCGTCTGGACCGTTTGAATGGAACAGGATTCCGCCGTCGCGGGCAGCACTCTTGTTCAGCTGCCTGTCATTGTCGACATAGCGGAATTCAAGCGTAAGCCTGTAGTCACTGTACGCATCACGCGTGGTGACGCATCCCATGTCCGTCCCGCTGACCATGAGAGTGCGTCCTTCTGCGGTGAACACGCCGTTTGTGTCACAGTTGCGCTTTCGTGCGGATTTCAGCCATGTGTACCAGTACTTCCCGATGTCGCCGTTTTCAAGGAGGCATATCCGCCTCGTCACCCTCTTCGGGGCAGGGTTGGCGTCTTCAACGGCGGCGGGCTCATCAAGGGCGTCGGACGGCGGCATGGCATGGCATCCCGCCAGAGCGACGATGGCGGAAAACGTCAAAGTCCCGCAGCATACACACATGGCAGTCTTCATATTCATGCGGCTGATTATAGCATATGCAACCGATTGCCGCCGAACGCGACTTGGGCGGCGAAAAACAAAGCGCACATCATATCGGCTCTTTCATGCTCAACGCTGAATTCCCGTGCACATGCGCAATTGCGAGGCCAAGCGCATCGGCCGCATCGTTCTGCGGAAGCTCCGGCAAGGCGAGCAGCATCTTAACCATGCGCTGTATCTGCAGCTTTTCGGCAAGACCGTTTCCGCACACCGCCATCTTCATGCGCCTCGGCTCGTACTCGTACACCGGAACGCCCGCATCCACCGCCGCAGTGATGACGGCCCCGCGAGCCTCACCGAGAACAAGCATCGTGCCTGCGTTCTTGCCGTAGATCACCGACTCGATAGATACGACATCCGGACTGTGCTTCGCAATCAGATCTGCAACGGACGAATGTATGTTGCGCAGGCAGGCGGAGAGAGGAAGCTTTGGGGCGTTCTTGATCGCCCCCATGTCCATCGCCCGCATGGATGAACCCTCCGTGCGCAGCACGCCGAACCCCGTGCTTCGCAGAGACGTGTCTATTCCAAGCACGACCACCCTACTGCGCCTCCGTGACGCCGTCCCGGCGTTTCCACACGATCAGGCGCGACTTGCCGTATTCGCGGTCACGGCAAAGATCCCATCCGTCCACGTCAGGCACGTCAGAGCGCAATGTCGTCTCGGCGATGAAAAGCCCGCCCTGCCGCACGACATCCCTTTTCGACAGATTGCGCAAGAGTTCGTCAAAGCCATTTGTCTCGCCCATAACGTACGGCGGATCGGCGAAGGCAATGTCGAACGGTGCACCGGAAAAGCCAGAGACGTATCCGTACGCATCGCCGCGCACGATTTGCGGATTCAGGCCAAGCATCGCGGAATTCGCCTCAATGAATGCGATATGCCTGCGGTTCGCCTCGACGAACGTCACCGACGACGCACCGCGAGACATCGCCTCAAGCCCCACAGCGCCGGAACCGGCAAACAGATCAAGGAACTTCGCATCGGCGATATCGTGCATGAGAATGTTGAACAGCGCCTCACGCACCCGATCCTGAGTGGGGCGCACATCAAGTCCATCCGGCACCTTGAGCGTGCGTCCGCGATATCTGCCGCCCGCTATCCTCACAGCGCCGCCAGCTTCCGGGCTATTATCGCCCCGACAGTCTTGGGGTCGGCCTTGCCCTTCGACAGTTTCATCACCTGTCCGACGAAGAACCCGGCCGCCGCCTTTTTCCCGGCCTTGTAGTCGGCAACGACATTCGGATTCGCGGCGATGGCCTGATCGACAAACGCCTCAAGCGCGCCTGTGTCGCTCACGGCTCCAAGACCGCGCTCCGCAACTATCTTTTCCGGATCGCCGCCCTTCTCGAACAGCTCCGGCAGGAGCTCCTTCAGGGTGGGCCCGTTTATCTTCCCGTTGGTGTGAAGCGCCACGAGAGAGCGCAATGCCTCCGGCGTCATCGCACATTCAACGATGCGCTTTCCGGAGGAGTTCAGAAGAGCCATCACGTCCGACATGAACAGGTTGCAGAGAGCCTTGGCCGTTTTTTTGTCCAATCCTTTCGCCGCAGCCTCGAAATAGTCGGCGTTTTCCTTCTGTCCGGAAAGGACCTCCGCATCGTATTCCGCGATTCCGTACTGTTCCGTCATGCGGGCGCGGCGCAACTCAGGCATCTCCGGCAGGAGCGACTTCCATTCAGAAACCTGCTCCTCGGAGAGCGCGACGGGGACAAGGTCAGGTTCGGGGAAGTAGCGGTAGTCGTGCGCATTCTCCTTCGAACGCATCGAAGCCGTCTCAAGGGACTCTGCGTCCCACCGCCGCGTCTCCTGGATGATCGGAATCGAATGAGCCATGCACTCGCGCTGTCTGCGGGCTTCGTGCTCAAGGGCGGCGTGTATGCCCTTGAACGAGTTCATGTTCTTTATCTCGACCTTCGTGCCGAGACGCGTCTCGCCGACGGGACGTATCGAGATGTTGACGTCCGAACGCATGTTCCCCTCTTCGAGGTTGCAGTCCGAAACGCCAGCGTAGACCAGCATCTCCTTCAACGCCGTAAGGTACGCTATCGCCTCGTCGGCGCTCGACATGTCAGGTTCGGAGACGATCTCCATGAGCGGAGTGCCGCCACGGTTGAAGTCCACTCCGGAATGCGCCGCATAGTGGTTGATCTTTGCGGCATCCTCCTCGAGATGGATGTGGTTTATGCGGATGAACTTCTTCGTTCCGTCCGCAAGGGTGATCTCCACGCCGCCGCCAATGCAGAGGGGATTGCCGTTCTCGGATATCTGGTAGTCCTTCGCCATGTCTGGATAGAAGTAGTTCTTCCTGTCGAAAGTGGCGTGCCTGTTGATCTCGCATCCGAGCATCAGTCCGCTCATGACGGTCAGTTTCACGGCTTCGCGGTTGACCACCGGAAGCGCACCCGGATATCCCAGACAGATGGGGCAGACGTTAGTGTTCGGTTCGCATCCCGTCTTGAGAAGGCATCCGCAGAACATCTTCGTGCGGGTCTTCAGCTGGACGTGCGTCTCAAGTCCGATAGTGTTTTCAAATTCCATCATCTTACCTTCCGGCTGTAGGCCCTATTTCTTTTTCGTGAACGGCTTGGGGAAGCGGAACTCCGCAGACGAGTCGCGGTTCGTGAACGCGGGATCGGCGGCCTGCTCCGCAAGAGGCCGCAGGTCGAGAGACGTCACGGCGGACGAACCGCTGCGGCGATCGCCCGGCTCCTTGCGGATTCCCTGCGTGTACTCGCGGCCAAGCACGGCGTTCTTCGGAAGCCCGGCGTCGTTCTTCAGCGCATTCGGGTTTGCGAATCCCACCGTCACAAACACAAGGATCTCCTTCTGCACCTTCTGGCGCGACTTGCCGCCGAAGAGCTTGTCGCCGATCCACGGGATGTCGCGAAGGACGGGAACGCCGCTGTCTGCCTGCTCCTCTGTCGTCTTCGAAAGACCGCCTATGACCGCCGTCGTCCCGCTCGCCATAACGAAGTCGGTGACGAGGCGCTGAACGCTTATCACCGGGTACTTTGCGGAATACGACCCGATGTTGCTGTCGGACGACTTGGTGTTCGTGTCGTTCGCCCCCGCCGTCACCCAGTCCGTCTGGCTCGATATCGTCGGGACGATCGACACGCTTATCAGACCATTCGTTCCGACGCGCGGGGTAACCTCAAGCTCGATTCCCCAGCTGAAGAACGCCTCCTTCGCGAACATGAACTTGTCTTCGCCCGGAATCGCGGCCATCTTCATGTCCAGGTCGATGGAGTCGGAATTGCTGTTCGACGTTCGCTTCGCGGCCACGGTTATGTTGGGGTATTTCGTTGTCATGTCCACGGTCGCCTTGCGTCCGCTCGCGACGATGATTCGCGGATTGGAGAATATGCGCGTATCGTTTTCGCGTTCAAGCGCATTCAAGACAAGGTACATCTGGGAGAAGTCGAGAGTGCCGCTGAAGTGGGAGATGCTGCCGTCGCTGTCGCCACTGAACGACTTCGACGAACCGGTCGTTGTGCCGCCGGATATCTTGTAGCTCGTGGTTCCGGTGCTGTCCGCCACGGTGCGGGAGAACTCCTCCACGCCCTTTCCGACATTGTAGGCGTCAATGCCGGCGCCAAGCGTGGCAGACCCTTTCATGTCCTCAAGCATCGACCAGTCAATGCCGAGCTTGTGCATTGCGGTGGAGGAAAGCTCGACGAACCGCGCCTCGATGTACACCTGCCTCGGCTCTACGTCCACCTCCTTGATGACCGCCTCACACGCATCGATCACCACGCCCGGAGCCGTGATCATTATCATGTTGGATTCCGGGAACGCCTGCGCTATCTTCGATATCTTGAACCCTACGCCAAAATCCCCTGACCATGTCGCATTGAACCTTTCCGCAACCTCTGAGGCGTCTACGTGGGCGAGCGTGAACGTCTTCGTGGAGATCCGGCGTCTGCGCAGCTCGTTTTCTATCCTCGCCGTCTCTGCGGCGACTGCCTCCGGCGAGGGGACGGAATTGGTGACGATTCTCTCGATCGAGTTCGTGGTTGTGATCGTCACAAGGTTCGTGACAACCGGCACGTCCAGCGTAGTCACGAAGTTGGTGACCACCATCGATATGGCGTTCGACGCCTGCGCCGCCGAAACGAACGCGCAGGCAAACCCGGCCAATGCGATCTTCCTCATCGGCTCAACCTCTCGATATGTCCTCGAACGCCTTGGCGACGCGCAGAAGCGCATCTTCACGGTACGCATCGCATATGAACTGCACCCCTACGGGAAGCCTTGCGCCGTCCGACTGCGCAAACCCGGCCGGAACGCTCACGGAGCAGTTTCCGGCAAGCGAACCGGGGATGGTGAACAGGTCGTTCAGGTACATCGTGAGAGGATCCTGCACCTCTCCGATCTTGAACGCGGGCGTCGGCGCAACCGGCGCGATAAGCGCATCAACCTTCGAGAACGCCTCCTCGAAATCGCGGCGAATCAGGGTGCGAACCTTGGACGCACGGCCGTAGTAGGCATCGTAGTAGCCGCTCGAAAGCACATACGTACCCATTATGATGCGCCTTTTCACCTCCGGGCCGAAACCTTCGGCGCGGCTGCGGGCATAGAGGTTGAACACGTCGTCGCTGCGCCCAGAGCGGTGTCCGTACCTCACGCCGTCAAAGCGGGCGAGATTGGCGGAGGCCTCGGCCGGCGCGATGATGTAGTACACCGCCATCGCGTATTCAGTATGCGGAAGGGACACCTCCACAAGCTTCGCCCCTGCATCCTCGCAGGCCTTGATTGCCTCGGCGGTGATGCGTTTCACCTCCGGATCGACACCGGATACGTCGTGGTACTCCTTCGGTATGCCAAGCCTGACGCCCTTCATCGAAGCGCCTTCAAGAACCTTGCGGTAATCCGGAACAGGCTCGTCAGGCGTGGTGCCGTCCATCTCGTCGCGTCCGGCGATCGCCTGCAGCAGCAGTGCGGCATCCTCCACGCTCTTCGTCATTGGACCGACCTGATCGAGGGAGCTTGCGAACGCCGTCACCCCGTAGCGGCTCACGCGCCCGTAGCTGGGCTTGAGACCGACTATGTTGCAGAAGCTCGCCGGCTGGCGTATCGAGCCGCCGGTATCGGTGCCGAGAGCGGCAATGGCCATGTCGCCGCCAACCGCCGCCGCGCTGCCGCCGGAGCTGCCGCCCGGAACGCGGGTGACGTCATATGGGTTGCGTGTGACGCACATTCCGGAGTTCTCGGTGGACGACCCCATGGCGAACTCATCCATGTTCACACGCCCGGCGCAGACCGCTCCAGCACCTTTGAGCCGGGCTATGACAGTTGCGTCATATGGGCTTACATACCCCTCAAGCATCTTCGATGCGCACGTGCAGGGCTGCCCCTTCACGTTTATGAGATCCTTCACGGCCACAGGAACGCCAAGCAGCGGACTCACGGCATCACCCGAAGCTCTCCGTGCGAGAGCTTCGTCCGCCACCCTTGCTGCGTTGACTGCACCCTCTTCGTCAAAAGTGAGATACGCTCCGATCTCGCCGTTCGCCTCGTGCACCCGGTCTATCACCGCCTGCACAAGCTCCACTGAAGAAAACTCTCCGGACGCCAATCCCTTGGCGGCCCCGGCAATGCCCAACCTATGCAATTCGTTCACGTTGCCCTCAGCTTTCCGCCCCTTCCACGATCTTGGGAAGGTAGAACTCATTCTCAGTGCGGCGCGGCGCATTTGCGAGCGCCAGTTCGCGATCCATGGACGGGCGCACCTCATCCTCACGGAGTGCGTTGACTATTTCGCGACCGTGCATCGTCGGCTCGACGCCCTGCACGTCGACCGACGATATCTTCTCAACATACTTCACGATGTTTTCGAGCTGCCCCTGAAACACAGCCCTCTCTTCGTCCGAAAGGTCGAGACGGGCCAACTCGGCAACATACGCTACATCTATCTTGTTTCCGTCCATGGCAATTCCTCTCCGATCACTTCCTGCTGAACGGCTCCATCTTCAGCGTCCAGGATTCCTTCTGCACGTTGAAGATGTATTTGGACATCGGCTTCGGGCCGCACGACCCGCCGCCAAGACCAAGCTGACGCACGTCAAGGTTCAGGCAGACCTCGTCGCGCCGTTCCGGATCGGCACGGAAGCGCTGCTGTCCGTTGCGGTGGCGGGCGAACTCAAGATCTTCGGCGCCGTAGTGGATCGCCTGCATGAAAAGCGGTTCAGACGCTGAGAACTTCACGCCGCGCCCGTCGGCATCAGTGAACGCCGCCCAGCGCACATCGCACCGGTAGCCGTTGTCCTGCGGACGCACATAGCTTTCGAACTGCTCTGTGACGGTCGAATCGTACGTGCCGAAGAACGACGCCGTCTTGCGGTCTATGTAGTTTTCGCGAGGGCCGCGTCCGTAGTAGCGGATGTTCTCCATCGCCTTGTCGAGCTTGAGCGAAAGGCCGAGCCTCGGCAGCGCGGACGGCATTGTGCCGTGAGGCGTCACCGTGTTCTTCACGGTGACGGCGCCGTCAGAACCGAAGCGCCATTCCGTCTCATGCGTGAATCCGGCCGACTTCGAGCCGGTTACGTCCACCTTGAAGCGAAGCGTGTCGCCGTCAATCTTCGCCGGATGCGCATGATAGCGAAGCTGTGTAAGACCAGAGAGGTAGAAGCTGCCGGGTGTCTCAAGGCCGTTGCCGCGCAGCCAGATGTCGTTGTCGGTGAATGCACGGAAGCATGTGAGCTGCGGGCCGGCGACAACGCCGGGGACCGGATCCTTGAGGATCGTCCTGCCGTTCATGACAAGCTCGCAGAGCGTGCCGGAGCGGCGGCAGAACACGGCTTTCGTGCCGCCGACGGAAACGGAGATTGTCCTGTCATCCTGAATAAACGTCGGCTTCACGGTCTGAAGCGCAACAGGGCGCTGCGGCGGAGGTATCAGCGCGATCTGGTTGCGGGCTACAGCCCATCCCTTCTTCGCCCATGCGGTATCGTCCTTCTGAAGGAAGTTCACGTTTACGAAATATTCGGCATCCGGCTTGACATCGAACTTCGGAAGCTCGATCCTGCCCTTGGAAAGCGGGGCGAGATGCGGAACGGCAAAAGTCCCCTTGCGAACGACGGCTCCGTTCTCAACGAGTTCCCACTCGCCGTCAAACTCGTCAGCATAGGTGAACGCGAACCTGTTTTCGAGATTGAATCCGCTGTCAACGATGAGATTGCGGTGGACATGGCCTACCTCGACAAGCTTTGCGGTGACGTTGCGAAGCGGATCCACAACGCCGTTGCAGTTGAACGGACCGTCGTTCGGCTGCTCATCCCAGTCGCCGCCATAGGAGAGGTAGCGGTCGCGCTTGCCGTCAGCCCCGACCTTGTCGGTGTACTTCCACACCGCCTGATCCACCCAGTCCCAGATGCACCCGCCGGTGAGGGAGTCGTATTTGTAGAACACGTCCCAGTACTCCTGGAAGTTTCCGATGGCGTTGCCCATGGCGTGGGCGTACTCGCACAGGAAGAACGGCTTTCCGGCCGTCTGGCCGTTCTCGTCAGGCCATCCCTTCATCCTCTCGGAGCCGTACGGCTTGTCGCCGAGACGGCCGCGCTTCTCAAGCCACTCGACCTCCGGATACATTATGGAATCCACATCGGCATCCGGATTGCCGCGCTCCCAGTGGACCGGACGGGACGGATCGAGAGCCTTGACCTGCGCGATTGCGTTGGTGAAGCACACGCCGTGTCCGGTTTCGTTGCCCATGGACCAGATTGCGACAGAAGGATGGTTGCGGTAGAACGTGACGTGGCGGAGGTTTCGCTCAACAATCGAATGCATCCACTCGGGGAAGCGTCCGAGCCCCTTCTCGCCGTAGCTCGGCTCATGCCCCTCGACATTCGCCTCGGCGCACACGTAGATGCCGTACCTGTCGCAGAGGTCGTACCAGAGATGATGGTCGGGATAGTGCGATGTGCGCACGGTGTTGATGTTGTACTTCTTGAAAAGCGTGATGTCCTTCATCATGTCGTCCATAGACACCGTACGGCCGTTGTCCGGACTCGCCTCGTGGCGGTTCACTCCCTTGAACTTGATCTTCCTGCCGTTGAAGAGTATCGTGTTCCCGGAAATCTTCACCTCCTTGAACCCGACCTTGCGAGTGCGGATGTCATCACCCTTCTTGACGACGAGCGTGTAGAGGTACGGCTTTTCGGCGCTCCAAAGGTTGACGTCATGCAGCTCCACCGCACCCGCCGCGCCGGATGCGATTTCGCGCTTCGTCGCATCGTACAGCTTCCACTCCGCGCCAGGGCATCCAGCCACCTCGATGTCGGCGTCGCGGTAGTCGTTCTTGAGCGACGTCTTCACAACGAAATCCCAGATGCCGTCCTTCGGCATCGACCAGAGCGTGACGTCGCGGAAGATTCCCGAAAAGCGGTACATGTCCTGGTCTTCGATGTAGCTGCCGTCGCACCAGCGGTACACCTCCACCGCCAGGAGGTTCTCGCCGTCCTTCAGATGCTTCGTGATGTTGAACTCAGAAGGAAGCTTGGAATCCTCGGCGTAGCCGACCTTCTCTCCGTTCACCCACACGTAGTACGCCGAATACACGCCGTCAAAGCGCAGGAACACCTCACGGCCTTTCCAGCCCTGCGGCAAAGTGAACGTACGGCGATAGGACGACACCGGGTTGTAGTCGGACTTCCCGCTCTGCCTGTCCTTGATGAACGGCCACTCCATCTTGTGCGGATAGCGGATGTTCGAGTAGCCGGGCGAACCGAAGCCGCGCAGCTCCACGCAGCTCGGCACGTCGATGGTGAGCCAGTCGGCATCCGAAATGTCCGTGCGGTAGAAATCCTTCATGCGAAGTTCCGGATTGCCGGCCCACGAAATCTTCCATATTCCGTTCAGTGACATCATGTACGGCGTATCGGGCACAAGAGCATCCGTGAACGCCGCCTCCTCCGAGGCGAGCGGCATGGAGTATGCCCGGGCCGGTTCACGGTTACGCGAATTGACGGCAAGGTTCTCCCAGTCGTTCGGTTGCGCGGCGCTCACTGCCAGTAGAGCCGCAAGCGACAAAACGGACGCAATATGCTTCTTTTCTGCATTCATCTCTCTCACTCCATGCTATAGATTGATGTTTAGGTATCTCGGTCTTCCTCAAACTTGAATTGTGTGCGATTGTACCATAAATTCACCTGAAAATCCACATCGCGAGTCCAACCAAAACAGGCATCGTGACAATCGAGGAAATCGTCGTGACGGCGACCAGTCCCACCGATACGTCAACATCGCGACCGAACCTGACGGCAAACATCGTGTCCATCGCCGCCACCGGCGCCGATGCGGAGGCGGTAAGCGCAACCGCCATCGTAGGGTCTATCCCGAAGCCGCGCACGGACGCAAGCCCCGCCAGAACGATTGACGGAATGACCATTAGACGAAGCGCAGAGGCCACAAGCGCAGGTGCGCACCGGAAGTATGCCGCAAACTTCGCATCGGCAAGGTAGAACCCGATTATGACCATCGCAAGCGGTGTGTTCAGATCGGAGATGTACCTGACCGGATCGTGCAGGATCGTCGGCAGCGTAGTAGATGTAAGGAACAGCGGAAGTCCGGCCGCAACGCCGATTGTGCCGGGGTTGACGAAAAGGACGCGCCGCCCGAAGCCCTTCAACGTACCGCACATCACGCGCAGCCCGTACGTCCAGCACAGAAGATTGAAAACCACAACATACACCGCCCCGTAGAACGCTCCGTCCGAACCGAGCAGCGCGTACTCAAGGGGAATCGCCATGAAGCCGGCATTTGAGAACACCGTCGCGAACTTCAGTACGCCTCTGCGGGACTCGGTCGCCGACCGGAAGCATACCTCGGCAAATGCGATGCCAATCAGATGCGTCGCAAATGCGGCGGCGAGCGCAAAACCGAGGTTTGCAAGCGCGGCGCACGAAAACGGACGCTGAAACACGTGCACGATGAGACATGGCGTGACAACAAGGAGCAGCAGATCGACCGCCCCCTTGATGAAAGCCTCCGAAAGGAAATTCGTCTTGCGGCAGACATATCCCACCGCGACCAGCGCAAAAAGGACGCCCACCTGCTGGGCTGTAAGCAAAAAACCTTCAATCATTGCATACCGGACTTTCTGAAAGGTGCGGATTCCACCACGTCCGCCCGTCGGGCGCCGGACAGCGCAACATGGACGGCGAGGGAAAACGACACCAAGGCAAGAACAAGGAACATTGCAAATATCTTTCCGTAGGCGGCATCCGGCGAAATCGACATCGCTGCGCCGCCTGCCTCGTTGACCGCAATGATGAGTGCATTGGCAATGAAATTGGTGAAGCCGATGGCACTCGCCGAAAATGCCGCCGGCACGCGCTCCTTCACGCCGGAAAGCAGAACGCCGGTTGTCCCGTAACCGATGCCTACAAGCCAAAAGCCGTACCGCCACAGGTTCGCATCCTTCGCTCCGGAGAACCACAGGGCCGTGAACAGCGCGAATCCCGCAAGGATCGAACCGGCTCCAACGAGGAAGAACGGACGCCTTGCGTTGTGCAGCGCAAGGCTCACCGTCCCCAAAAGCACCATCTCGCACATCACGATCATGCTCATTTCACTGATGAGATCAAGGCGATCAGCCCCGAAGAATCCGGACTTCACGAACGGCCCGGCAATCCGTGTGATGAATGCCCAGTAGATGGCGATGCCGAATCCTGAGACCGCAAGCGCCGTCCACGCAGACGGCTTTCTGAACGCCGCAATGTCCCTCCACGGAAACACCTGTCTGCCGTGCATCGCTCCGTCGGTGCCGTCAGATGGTTCGGCCATGCCGAAAAACCGTTCGGGCCTCCGGCGGCACAATGTGAGGGCAACCGCAGCTCCGCACACAAGCGTTCCGCAGTTGATCGCGAATGTCGCCCGCTGCCAGCTTCCGCAGACGTCGATGAGCCAGGGGTATACGCTGCTTGCGCACAGGTTGCCGCCGTAAGAGAATATGTAGAACACGCCTATGAGGGCGGCAAAGTACCTGCGAGGAAACGTTCGGTCAATCAGCTTGAGGATGGCAAGATACACGATGGTGCGTCCGCCGCCGTTCAGGAACTCGCCGGCCATCATCCAGAACAGCGAACGGCTTTCATGCACAGGGATGTATCCGAACGCCTGGACGAGCGAACCGATGAAAAGCAGCCGCTCCCAGCCGTACCGGTCCACCATCAGGCCGCCGATGCCGATGAAGGCGATCTGTCCGGCAACGGCGGCGCTGACGAGCAGGGATATCGCATTCTGCGAAAAGCCGTACTCCGACATGATCGTTCCGGACACAATGCCCGGAACGGCCACCCTGCTCATCGCGCCGAGCGCGTAGACTATGCAGCCGAACAGCGCAGCGAGCGCGCCATCACGCACCCTGCCGCCCATCACTCGGATCTGAGGGCGTCATTCATCGAGTACGAAATCGGGAACCATGTGCGGTACCAGTTGGACGGACTCCATCTGCTGCCGGCGGAGGCATAGTCGCAGAACATCACCGTCTGAAGGTTGCGCCCGTCCTGGTTCTCGTCATGTCCGCCGACAGGCAGACGTGCCGAAACGACCATCCGCATCCCGTCCATCTGCGAAAAAAGCTCCAGCGGAAAATCAACGCTGCGTCCGGACGCGAACATCCCCTCCACATCGCGGGACCGGAGCACGGCAGACGTGTCGCCGTCGCCAAAGCGCGAATCGCGCGCCAGAAGCACCGGGCCGCGTGTGAACGCGACAGAGTGGTCAATGCGGTGCATCTTGACCGGGAGCGCGAAATCGAGAGAGAGCGCATCGCCAGGCTTCCATTCGCGCTCAACTGCGACATACCGCCCACCCTCCTTGGCGACGTCAACGGTTTCGCCGTTGACTTTCATGGAGTTCAGCGAGACGCATCCGGGGATGCGCACCGAGAGCTTGAACTTCATGGGCTCCTGCGAGCGGAAGCGCACATCGACAGCACCGGTCTTGGGATAAAGCGTGTGCGTCTCGAAGAACGCCTTTTTGCCGAGTGCAGGGACTTCGACCGCAATGCGCGACGAGACGAAGAAGTTCAGGAACACATCCGCGCCCTTCGCCTGTGCGATGGAGTGCATGAAAGACAGGAATCCCCTCGGCCCGTTGGCGTTGCAGCAGTTCGTGTGCATACGGCAATGTATGTGGCCTTCCGAACGGAATCCGTCAAGCGGGGTATACGCCGCATACAGGCGGCCATCCGCGCTCAACGATGCGAGGTAGGCGTTGTAGAACGTCTTTTCCAGCTCATCCGCCCAAAAGCGGTCTCCCGTGACGGCAAGCAGCTTCTCGCACAGCCGCATCCACGTGATCGTGACGCACGTCTCCTGCGTATGCGGGAACGGTTCGTGCTGATGCTTCGCGCCATGATACCAGTGTTCGTACGAAGCGCCGCTCCCCGCCAGGTTTATCTCCTCGGCGGCGATGTTTTTGGCGCTTGCTATCGCCGCATCGAGAAGTTCTTTGCGTCCGGACACCTCCCAGTATTCAATCAGACCCTGGTAGCAGCTCATCATCTCATAGGCCTTGCCACGGTTCGTGCGCTCACCGCTCCAGATGTGACCGCTCTTCGGCAGCGGTGAACGATCCGCCACCGGGACGCCTTTCAGCGCAAGGTCGAGGAGGCGCGGGCCGTTCTCGCGCTCCGTCATCTCCTTGACGATGAACGCGGCGAAGTCAAGGTACTTCCTCTCCTTCGTGCGCTTGTACAGCCACACCACCGGCTCAAGGCTGCTGCAGCTCGGCTGCCCGGCATAGTTTCCGGTCTGCGCGATCGAGAACTTCGCACCGGGGCCTGTGGACGAAATGAGATAGTCGCAAAGCCGGCGGCAGGCGTTCAGGGATTCCTTCGACCCGGTTGCGTCGTAGTGGTGGAGAAGTCCAAGCATCGTGTACTTGATTCCCCACACATCCCAGCCGCCCGGTATCGACCGGAAGTCCTTGCTGTAGTTGCCGATGTATCCATCCTGCTGCTGCTCGGATATGACGCGCCTGACGCCGGCGTCAATGCGCGACTTCAGCCTCTGGCATCCCGTCATCGTCCAGAACGGCGCCGCCGAATGCATGTATTTTCCCCAGAATTCGGTCTGCCAAAGACCTGTCTCCGTCCGCTCACCGAAGCAGGCGGCAAGGTACTCCGGATCTTCTGCGACTACGTGCTTCTCGAACATCCGCTCAAAAGCAAGCCCGATCGGACCCTGCAGGCTCACATCGGAATCCGCCACACAGGTGCGAAGAGCCGCCGCGCCGTCCAAGGCGAACGAGACCGATGCGGTGCCGATCGCCGCCGCCATCGCACAGAACCTTCCTGCTTTCATCATCTCCATTGCAATCCTCATTCGTTTAAATTTCGGGTCATTCTATCAGATTGGACACCGCCGCGCAATCTCGCGCACCGGGAACCAACATACTATAAATGCGAACAGAACTCTCCGTTACGGGTCTTCCTGCCATCTGATGTAGCGTATCTTTGAATCCTGCACGATCGCCACGGCCTTCACCGTGTGGGTTATGCCAAGGGATTCACCAGTGATCGAAACCTCGAAAAACTTCTCCGGCGTGTACGAAAGGTACTGCTCCGCCTCCTGCTGGATGTACGTGCCGCCACCGATGGCATCCTGCACACGGCTCTGGAGATCGCTCCAGTCCTTGAACGTTCCCACATCGTCGTCCATGGCGCTGCCGCCGACGTTCTCACGACGGTTGCCGGTCGCACGAATCTCCACAATTGCGTCCGCAATGTCAGTCGCATTCGACACGTCGCTCTCGCTGAACGACGGATGGGATCCGGTCGAGTAGGAGGAGGAAGGCTGCCATATGCCCGGCACAGTGACGAGGATGTCCTTGTCGGCGATGTTGGCGTTCACCTTTCCGGAGCCGAACACCGTGAAGTAGCGGCGCAGACCCTTCACGGTAATCTGGTCGTCCTTCTTCGCAAGAGGATTCAGGATGCCGCCGTCGAGCAGGGCCTGTGCGTTGATCGGTTCATCTTCATGCTCGTTGAACCCCTTTATGTGCATCAGATCGTCGAGGTCGGATATCTCACCGTTGCGTGAAGCCGGAAGGTAGTTTCTGTTCCTGTCTACATCGCGCCCGTTGATGAAGTCATCGTAGGCATTCTTGTAGAATTCGTCCTCCGCACCCTCTTCGCCAGTCACCGCGCTGTCCTCGTCACGCCAGTCGCACCAGCCGTCCACAATTCCGTCCCAGTACTCCTCCGGAACACCGGACGCCGCCAGCACAGCCTCCCATATCTTCGCGTAGTTGGCGTCGCCTCCGGCATACAGGTTGTTGATGTTCCACTGCGATTCGATGGGCTTTATCTTTACGGTCACAGTGCCGCCGCCGGGATTGAGGGCATCGACAGGGACGGCACCCGTGGAACATTCGCGGTTGTCCTTGAGGTCGACCTTCTCCCAGTACCAGCGGTCCTTTTCAAGGTACTCCTCTACGTCCGATTCGGACGACACGGACGATTTGTCCGTCGACGGCACGGTCACATTCTGGTAGTCGAGCATTATGACCTCGGCGATTGCGATTCCCGCGTCGGTCAGATGGTCAACACGCACACGCTCCTGCAGATAGAGGTTGATGCGCGTCTGCAACTGCGCATCAACCGCATACGTCGCTATCAGGATGGAAAGAACCGCCAGCACCCATATGGCGCCGACAATCGCACTGCCTTTCTTTCCATGCACCATCTTGTCGCATCAGACGCCCCGGCCCATATCCACGACCGGGGCGCACTGCAATCAGCAGACCGAAATCCTGCTGCTTTTGTTCTTCACATTCGCCTTCGCCTCGGCAATCTGCTCTGGCGTGGCCGGCTTCTTGAATGTCATGACGCCATACTTGAAAACAGGCACGGCCGTGTCGCCCGAGGCCGTCCGTGCGTTCGCGAACGCCGCCGGGTCGACGGCGGCTGTGGCCATGCTTGACAGACCGCAGACAAATCCGCCATTGATGGAAGGAAGCGTCGCACCCGCTGCGATCGCGGCAAACAGAATTGATTTGACATTCACCTTGGAGATCCTTTCTCGCGGACGACGGCTTCGCGCCCTCGTCCGCGCGTTTCGTTTCCTATGCGCCCGATTACGCCTGGGCGGGAGTGGCGGCGGCGACTTCCGCCTTGGCCTTCGCGGCCGCCTTTTTCTTTTTCAGGAAGAGAACGATCGTACCGCCGGCCGCCACCAGCAGAGCAATGCCGAGAACAGGACGATAGAAAAGCCACGCAATCGCGATCGTCACGAGCGCACACGGCAGGGAGATGAAGAAGGAGACGATGCTCGTACCCATGCCCACGACGTTACCGAGAACCGGCAGCACGTCACCCAGCACGGCAAACGGCTTGAAGACCTTCTGCAACCCGAAGAACATCAGGAGGAAGCCGCCCAGACGAATGAGCCAGCACATGATCGTGTTGGCCTGGTGGGCGTCCGCGAACATCTCCGCCGCCTCCTTGATGCCGTCGGACAGCATCTGCAGCTTCTTCCCGTTCTTGGCCGTGTAGGCGACGAACGTGTCGCCCTTCTGCTTGGCGATGACCGAAACATCGTGCGGCACGACGTAGGTGTAGGTGACGCGCACGTCACCCAGGCGCGGCATCGCCACGACGTCCCGCGTGTTGTTCGGATTGTTGCGCGTCTCGGTGTTGGGCACGTAGATGACATTGCCGCGAATGAGCGTGCGCGGGACCGGGCAGACCGTGTTCGTCGGAATCATGTACGGCTGCACCCCGCCGATCGACGCGATCTGGTTCTCGTTCAGACGGAACGCGCCGAACGTGACGTTCTGGGCGATTTTCTTCTCCTCGGTGAACTCCATGGGCGGATTCTCATGTCCCGCCTCCTTGAACACCGACGAATCGATCGCCGACGAACTCCACGCCATCTTGTAGGTGTAGGTGGTCGTGGTCGTCTCACTGCCGCCCACGTTCTTTTCCTTTTTGACGTGCTTCTCCTCCTTCCACTGGTACATCTCGACTTCGCGCACCAGCTTGATCGCCGTCGTGCTGATGCCGAACGCCTCGTCAACCAGAACGTCCTTCGTGTCGGCCTTGCCCGTCATGTGGACGAACTTGCCCTCGTTTTCGGGATCGACCTTCGCATTGGACTGGACCGATACGCAGACGCCCTCACCTTCTTCGAGCGCCTTGCGCGTCTTCACCGTGTTGCCTTCATTCCAAAAGAGCACGGGGAATCCCAGTACGAACATCCCCACGCCGACCAAGACGCCCTTCATGGCGCCGCCCACGCGCGAGCTCCAGCTCTCCGTTGACGTTTCCGTCACAGCCATCTCAATCCTCCGGTCGGTTCGTTTTCGTTACCGGCTTCGTTTTCTTCACTTGATCGCCTGGGCGCCCTTTTCGGGCATTGCGCCGAACAGCTTGAGCGCCATTTCCAGCGGATAGCGGTTGCAGAACATGTCGCACTGCGTCTTGATCGTTCCCTGCATCGGAAGGCCGACCGCCTGGCGGAGGGCGTTGAGCTTGCCCTCGTCAAGCTTCGTCGTCTCCGAGTACTTCATGGTCAGGAACGCATTCAGAAACTTCGTGTCTATACGGCCCTCGAACACCTTGGGGTCCTTGAGATCGACGTTGTCCTCGATCGATTCGATGCCGTCCGTCCCCTCAAGGTCTTCGAACTCGTCGACGCGCACCTTGGCAATCGATGGCGAAACGGTCATCTGCACGTCGCTTTCGCGGTTGAGGAAGAAGACGTTGCCGTCCAGCTTCGTGGTCATCTCCTTCGAGCGTCCCTTCGTGTTGTCGTAGCCGGTAAGCACGTTGAGACCGATCACGTTGTCGCTGATGTCGGCGGCGACGCCCGTGTTGTTGCGAACGCCGTAGCCCATGCTAGCAAGGTCGTTCTTCGTGCTCCATGTGAAGAGAACCGTGTTGTTCTCGAACTCCCACTCAACCGCCGGCTTCCAGCCCGGCTTGGGATTGTTCGGGCCGCTCTCCGGGATCGGCTTTGAGCAGAGGACGTTCGCGCCAACCATGCGGTTGTTGCAGAACACGCAGTTCTCGACTTCGACCTTGCCCTCGTACCATGTGAACTGGAGTGCGGCGTTGCCGCCGTTCACGAACGCACAGTTCTTGATGGTAACGTTGCCCGTGGCGCGGTTCTGCGTGGCGGAGTAGATCATGTAGCGGTCAGGGGACGGATTCTTGTCCGCAGGATTCTTGGCCGGACCCTGCAGCCACATGCCGGTCTCGACGCCTTCGGGCTTGCCCTTGACGGCATGGTAGGAGTTCGCCTGCCCTTCATCAAAGATGAGACCGTCGAACACCATGTTCACTCCGGTAGGCGTATCCTTCTGCGCAAATTCGATGTGGAACACACCGCGTCCGCTGCCCTTCTTGGAGTTGTTCTCGTTCTGCGCCTGGAAAAGGGTGCGATGCTTCAGCGGATCGCGTGTCGCGAAGTCCGGTGCATAGCCGCCGATGATGGAGACGGCCTTGTCGATCTTGAACCAGTTCTGCTTCATCTTGCCGGGATAGGCGCCTTCGGCCACATGGATCGTGTCGCCATGCTTCGCATTCTCAAGAGCCTTCCAGAGATTCTTGAGCGGAGCCTCCTTCGTGCCCGCGTTCTTGTTCTTCCCCGTCGAGAGCGAAACGTACACATCCGCCGCCGACATTGTCGCTGTGACCGCAATGGCCGCCGCAAAAATCAATCCCTTCCTCATGAAACCTCTCCTTGCCTTGGTTGTTGAAAATCCACAGGACACCCTGCCTGTTTGCCGAATATTGTACTACAACACCGCTCCATATGCAATTGCACCCTCAACATTTTCGGCATCAACTGCAGCATAAAAGACAGCAAAATCTGCACTTGCGGAAATGGGGCGGATTTTGTAAAATACACGCTTCAATTTTTAATACACATCAGGAGAAACTAAAGATGGCAGCAAAGAGATTCCCGCTCGACCATGTGCGCAACTTCGGCATCATGGCGCACATTGATGGTGGCAAGACCACAACATCCGAGCGAATCCTCTATTATTCGGGCAAGAACTACAAGATCGGCGAGGTGCATGACGGCGCCGCGACGATGGACTTCATGGTTCAGGAGCAGGAGCGCGGCATTACGATTCAGTCCGCCGCAACTTGCGTTTCGTGGGGCGATTACCGCCTGTCCCTGATCGACACCCCCGGACACGTGGACTTCACCGCTGAGGTCGAGCGTTCGCTGCGTGTGCTTGACGGCGCCGTTGCTCTCTACTGCGCCGTCGGCGGCGTCCAGCCGCAGTCCGAGCAGGTGTGGCGCCAGTCCGAGAAGTACAAAGTGCCCAAGATCGCGTTCGTCAACAAGATGGATCGCGTCGGCGCGAACTTCTACAACGTGATGGATCAGATGAAGAACCAGCTCGGCGCGAATCCGGTTCCGATGGTTATTCCGATCGGCGCAGCCGAAACCTTCGAGGGCGTAATCGATCTCGTGAAGATGAAAGCGCTCTACTTCGACATGAAGAACCTCGGCAAGACGGTCATCGAAAAGGACATCCCGGCCGAGTATGTGGAGAAGGCTCAGGAATATCGCCAGAAGATGGTGGAGAGCGCCGCCGAACAGGATGACGCGCTCATGGAGAAGTTCTTCGCCGGCGAGGAGCTGACGGTGGACGAAATCAAGAAGGCCATCCGCAAGGGCTGCATCGCCCGCACGATCACTCCTGCGTTCTGCGGCTCCGCGTTCAAGGACAAGGGCGTTCAGCCTCTGCTCGACGCCGTGTGCGACTACCTTCCGTCCCCGCTTGATACGGGCGCGGCGGTCTCCGCCGACGATCCCACGCAGAAGCGCGAAGTCTCTGACGATGAGCCGTTCTGCGGTCTTGCGTTCAAGATCATGTCCGACAAGGCGATGGGCAAGATCACCTTCGTGCGCGTCTACTCCGGTACGCTCAAGCTTGGCGGCGAACTGCTCGACTCCACGATCAACCAGGAGCAGCGCATCTCCCGCCTCTTCCGTATGCACGCGAACAAGCAGGAGGCTCTCGACGAGGCTCGCGCGGGCGACATTGTGGCGTGCGTCGGTCTCACCCAGACGCGCACGGGCGATACGCTCTGCGATCCGGAACACCCGATTACGCTCGAGTCGATCGACTTCCCGGCGCCTGTGATTTCCGTTGCGGTGAAGCCGCAGTCCCGTCAGGACAACGAAAAGCTCGGCGTCGCCCTTCACGCGCTTGCGATGGAAGACCCGACCTTCGTCGTGACTTTCGACCAGGAGACGAGCGAGACGATCATCGCCGGAATGGGTGAGCTTTACCTCGAAGTCATCGTTGACCGCCTGAAACGCGAATTCAACGTGGCTTGCGACGTCGGCGCCCCGCAGGTGGCCTACCGCGAGACGATCACCGCTCCCGTCGAGAACGAGTACAAGCACGTCAAGCAGTCCGGCGGTCGCGGCCAGTACGCACACGTCTGCCTCAAGCTTGAACCGCAGGAACCCGGCAAGGGCTTCGAGTTCGTCAACGAGGTCAAGGGCGGCGTGATTCCCACCGAGTACATCCCGGCGGTCGAAAAGGGCGTCAAGAAGGCGCTTGAGTCCGGTCCGCTCGGCGGCTTCCCGGTCGTCGACGTCAAGGCTACGGTCTACTTCGGATCCTATCACGAGGTCGACTCGAACGAATTTGCGTTCATCGAGTGCGCCCGCCAGTGCTTCAAGCAGGGCTTCCTCAAGGCAAAGCCGCAGCTGCTCGAACCGATGATGGATGTTGAGGTCGCAGTCCCCGACCAGTACATGGGCGCCGCGAACGGCTCCATCAACCAGCGCCGTGGACGCGTTGAGGGAATGGAGGATCGCGCAGGCGTGAAGCTCATCAAGGCTACCGTCCCGCTCGGCGAGATGTTCGGCTATTCGAACGCAATCCGTACGGTGACGCAGGGTCGCGGCACGTTCACGATGATCTTCAAGCAGTACGAGGCCGTTCCGAAGTCCATTGCGGAAGAGGTCATTGCGAAGCGCATCAAGGAGGGCAAGGTCCGCGCCTCTGCGGAATGAGCCTTGGGCTGACGCCTGAAACCATGCGCCGCATACGCCGAACAGGGTGTGTGCGGCGCGTTGTTTTACCGCCGCACATTCTGCGCCGCCTGCAGTGGAGCCTGTGTGCCGACCGGCTAACTGAACCGCAAATCGCCAAGCAGGTTCTCGGCATTTGCGTCGAGCGCTGTTTCAGACAGCCCAGTAAGTTCAGTGGTCTTCAAAAATATTTCGTGGAGCAGTGATTCCCGCTCTGCGGCGTCCGCATCATCGTCGGTCTCCACAAGAATCCTGTCATTAGGCAGATGCTTCACGAGATTGCGGTAGTTTACGGCGTGATCGTTCAAGACCGCCTTGCCTACACCGATGAACCCATTCATCGCAATGATGTCCGGCAGAAGCCCGTCGCTGCGCGAAAAGCCGTGAAACAGGAACGACGGGATGTCTCCGGAAAACGGCTTCGCCGCCTTCACCACCTCGCCCCAGCATTTCGCACCGTGCAGAACGACGGGGCGATGCAGTTCCGCCGCAATTTTGAGCTGTTCGTTGAACAGCGCCCGCTGAGCGGAGGATATTTCCCTCGTTTTCAGGCGGTCTAAGCCGATTTCGCCTACGCCAGCGGACGGATTGCGCTTCAGTTCATCACGAAGTTCTTCAAATGCTGCATTTGCGTCAACCACATCTGCATTCCACGGATGCACCCCGAAGAAGCGATGTTCCACGCCATGCATCTCAAGAAACGTCCCGGCACCTCTGTGGAAATGTGCATTCGTCATGAGAATTCGATGTCGAACCTTTCCGCAAAATCAATGAATATCCGCGCATCGGGAGCGACACCGTTGAGGATGATCGGTGCCGTCTCTCCGTCTTTCCTGACGGCTGCCGAATACGCATACCTGCGGTGTTCAGGCTGAATGCGCTCCCACGCATCCTCAACGCGCACGGTTAGCGTAATCGGGCGGACGCTCTCGCCATGCACGGAGAATGTCCCGTTCTCACCGTACCGCGCCATGACCCTGTATTCGCCAGGCTCATCCCTGATGACCGCTTCACTTTTCATCTTCAAAAAGCCCCTCGACATATCGCCTTACAAGAACGTCGAGATCGCGGGCAAAGAGTGACGAGCGCGTAAGCACCCGTTCAGTGTTCCTGTTCATCACAACGACAGACATCGTGACGGCATCCCTGTCCCCATCACCGGCGAATCCGGAATCTCCGTACTCCCAGTCCTCCACGACAATGAAGAACGCGGTGTCGCATCCGTTCGTCTTCGCGGAGTGCGAAACGCCAATCCCGTCAAACGCAGCGGTGAACGCATCCTCGACCTGCTTGCGGCTCCTTGCGTGCAGCTTGTACCCGTTTGCGTTCACGGCATCGGCGATGTACACCTTTGCGGTGCGCGGCAGCTTCTTCCGCAGCTTCGGGATCTCCTCGTCTATCTTGCCCGCCATGAACTCCTGCATGCAGGCGCATCCGACAAGGAGCGGAAGGATTGCCGCAAATGCTCTCAAGAATATTCTGCGCATACGCATCTGTCGTCAAAGCTGTGCTTGACGCCCCTTATCTCCTGTGTTGTCTCGTGCCCCTTCCCGCAGATCACCACTGAATCCCCTTCTACGGCGCGGTCAAGGGCAAGAAATATCGCCTTGCGCCTGTCCAGTTCCACTGCAACCCTATCGGACAGCAAATCCTCCGGGATGCCGGCGAGAATCTGCCGGGCTATCGCCTCTGGATCTTCACTGCGCGGATTGTCGCTTGTCACCACAAGACAGTCCGCCGTATCCGCTGCGGCCCTGCCCATGAGCGGACGTTTCATTGCATCCCGGTCGCCACCCGCTCCGAACACCGCCCACACCCTGCCGGGCGTGAATCTTCTCACCGCAGAAAGGACGTTGCGCAGGGCATCGTCCGTATGGGCGTAGTCCACGAACACGCGAGCCTTCGACTTTGTGGAGACTTCCTCAAGGCGTCCCCAGCGTGGACGCAACCCCGCTATCGCAGACTGTATCGCATCGTGCGGAGCGCCGGCGGCTTCAGCGAGTGTGGCGGCAAGAAGCACGTTTGACCGATTGTAGTCGCCCGCGAGCTTCAGCTCGGAAAGATCGAAATGAGGATGCTTCACCGTGACAGGAATCACATTCAACGCGAAATCCCCCGCCCTCTCGTACATCCTCACGCCGTTCCCGCCGTCAAGGCACACGGCGTACGGCGGCAGGTCGCGACGCCCGGATGAGGGCTGCGGATTCGCGGATGCAGCCACGATTCGCGCAAAATCGAGCTTTACGTCGAAGTACGCATCCATTGTTCCGTGATAGTCGAGATGGTCTTCCGTGAGATTCGTGAACGCACCGCCCGAGAACACCGTGTCTCCGAAACGCCGCTGATGGATCGCGTGGCTTGAGACCTCCATCACGCAATCGGTCATGCCGTTCTCCTCCATTTCGGAGAATATCTCCTTCAGTGCGTTCAGTGGCGGCGTGGTGTATCCGGATGAGAACCTTCTCTTGCCGGTATCGACCTCGACCGTCGTGACGTATCCGCATTTCCTTCCGGCGGCGCGGAGAAACTCAGCCATCACCCACGTTGTGGTCGTCTTGCCGTTCGTACCAGTTATGCCCCAGATCTTCATTCCTCAACCAGCTCCTCCGGCCTGTCAGGCTCCACTCCAAGATATCTTGCCACTTGTGTCGCTATGCTGCGGAACACCGGCGCCGCGCACACCCCGCCCTGATGGTTGTACAGCGGCACTCCGGTCTGCTCATGCACCTTGTATGACCTGCAGTGCAGAGGCTTGTGGTATGTGACAAGCACCACGAACGACGGGTCTGAGGCCGGCACAATCCCTATGAACGACGCATTGTAGCTCGTCGGCGAGTAGCCCTTGCCTTCCTTCATCTGCGCCGTCCCCGTCTTTCCGGCGACGGAATACCCTTTCACGGCTGCTCGACGAGCCGTGCCGCCGGGCTTTGCCACTCCGAGCAGCATTTCGCGGACGCGGCGGGCGGTCTCAGCCTTTATGGGACGCCCCACCTCCTCCGGCTCGTTTCTGAACACGACTTCGCCGTCATGCGCGACGATCCTGTCGACGACATACGGCCTCATCAGACGCCCGCCGTTCGCTATGGCGGCATACGCAACAGCCATCTGGATCGGCGTGACCGCAACGAACTGTCCAATAGGTGCGCGTGACCACGATGCCTTGTCCCACTTCTTCCAGTCAGGCAGTATGCCGCATTCCTCCTGCGGAAGGTCGATGCCTGTCTTGCGCCCGAAGCCGAACGCCTTGAAGTACTCCCAAAGACGTCGGCTGCCGAACCTGTATCCAAGCTTGCCGTAGACGATGTTCGACGAGTGTACGATGGCGTTGCTCACCGACATGTACGGCTCCCACTTGTGCGAGCCGTCCCCCGGAAGCTTGTAGTAGTCAGGATCGTTTCGAGCCGTCGAGATCATTGTGCTGGGCGTAACCATGCCCGCATCTATCACGGCGCAGGCGGTGATTGTCTTCATCACGCTGCCAGGCTCAAGGTTTTCCGATACGCACCGGTTGACGCGCACCTGGTCGCTCGCCTTGTTGTAGTTGGCAGGCTGGAACGCAGGATATGTGGCCATGGCAAGCACTGCACCCCTGTTTGCGTCGAGGACGATCGCCCATCCGGCTTCCGCCTGGCAGTTCGTCAGACCGGCATACAGCGCCTCTTCAACTATGCCCTGCACGTTGTGGTCGATTGTCAAATAGACGTCTGCGCCCGGCGTAGGATCAACATCGACCCGGCGGTGTTCGCGTATTTCGCGTCCACCGGCATCTCTCATGCCCTCGATGCGGCCCGACTTGCCCTTGAGGTAGCGTTCGTAGCGCATCTCCACACCGGCCGTCCCGACTGGGTTGTCTGGATCCTTCGATACGAACCCTATCACGTGCGAAAGCAGGCTGCCTTGCGGATAGCGGCGTATCTGACGATCGTCGATCGCCAGACCTGAGACCTTCTTTGAATCGGTGAGAACCCTGTTCGCGGCGTCATCGAACGATGTTGCAAGATATACGTACCGCGAATCAATGCGCCAGAACACATCCCTGACCTTGTTAACGTCAAGGTCAAGCGCCCCGGCCACGGTCTGCACCACGGATTCACGGGAATGGAGCTTAAGATTTACGCTTCTCGGATCAACATGGTATTCCCACACCGGCACCGAACACGCGAACGGTTGACGTCCACCGACATCGGAATAGATTCCCCCTCTCAGCCCAGGGACCTCGCGCTTGAACCAGTATCTCGGATCGCGCACCGGCAGTTCAACAAGCCTGAAATGAAGGGCTACGAGACGGTAGCCGACCACACAGGCTCCGGCCAGCATGATGGCGGCAACCGCCCAGAAGCGGGTCCGTTCACTTGCGAACGCCATTTCTGACCCGCCTCTGCGAACCGGACGTCGAAGTCACACTGCGACGCGTACCTGTGCGCACCGAGGCCGTTGCGGACGACGCAGACGATCCGCGCATCCGCGCAACGGCGATCTGACCGGGAACTGGCGTCCCCGTCCTGCCCATGCGGATTATCTGGTCTTCGCGAGGAATCTCCATTTCAAGCCCAAAGCGGGCAAGAGCGACCTTCAGCCGCTCCGGAACCTTCATCTCATCCCAGCGCGTCTTCTCCCTCGTCAGCTCGGACTCCAGTCTCTGAAGCTCCTTCTCCTTCTGCCCGATGTCGCGTGTGATCGCCGAGCAGCGGGAATTCATCGCAAAAAATATCATCAGCATGATGAAAGCAGAGACTATCAACGACGCAATGCCCATCGAACTCGTCGCAAACCGCGAATTCTTCTTGATCCTCTTGTTTATTCTCATTCCAAGATCCCTCCTTAAATCAATTCAGCCGCCCGCATCTTTGCGCTGCGGCTACGCGGGTTGGCGGCCGCCTCATCCTCCGAAGCGGCGACAGCCCGGCGCGTCACGAGACGCACACGCGGAAGCTCGCCCTTCCAGCGTGAACCTCCCTGCTGCAGAGACTCCTCGACCCCGACGTGTGCCGAAAAGAACCTCTTCACCTCACGGTCAGTCAGGCTCTCGAACGTAATCACGACGAATCTGCCGCCTGGCTTCAAGGAGGCAAGCCCACCGTCGAGCGCCCGCGCCAGCTCACCCATCTCATCGTTCACGTACATCCTCAGAGCCTGGAACACCCGTGTCGCCGGATGATGCGCACCATGCCTGCCAACCGTCCTCTCCACCAGGTCTGCGAGCTGCAGCGTAGTCTCAATCGGATGTCCCGTGCGAGAACGGACGATCGCCTTGGCGATCCTCCTTGCGTGAGGCTCTTCGCCGAGCGTACGGAAAATCTCGACAAGCCCATCCTCATCCGCTGTGCGCACAAGCTCGGCGGCCGTCATTCCGCACGACCTGTCCATCCTCATGTCAAGCGGGCCGTCAGATCGGAAACTGAATCCTCTATCGCCTTCATCCAACTGCGGACTGGAGACGCCAAGGTCGAGCAGTATTCCGTCCACCTTCTCCGCTCCCTCCTTCTTCAATATGCCTGCGATGTCGCCATGGTTGCCCTTGACCGCTTTCAACCCCTTGACGCACATTCCGTTCACGGCAGCAAGCGCATCGTCGTCACGGTCTATTCCTATTACCGTGCCGCCGCGCCGGACGATTTCTCTTGAGTGTCCTCCCCTTCCGAGCGTACCGTCCACATAGACGCCACCCGCTTTCACGTTCAGCGCGTCAACCGCCTCCGTCAGCATCACTGGCACGTGTCCGTTCATTCCGAACCTTTCATGCCAGACACCTTCCGGCTTGAGACAGCATCTTGCGTTTTGCCGCAACCGCACGGAACTCAGTCAAATCCAGTTTGCCGGACGATGGTGCGGGCTTCTGTTCCGTCGCCCACAGCTTCGCCTTGCGAATGCCGCCGATCATCGTTACACCGGAGGTTATGCCGGCGTGAACGAGAAGTTCATCTCCTATGCGGATGCGTCCCTGCGCATCGACTTTCAGCATTTGGGAGTGCGCCGCAATTGCCTGTGCATCAGAGTCGGCATCATCGTCGAAGAGATCCGCCTCCTGATAGCGGGCAAGAGTGCGTTCCATCAGCTCCACAGGAATGAGTTCAAGACAATCATCGGTCGGCGACGGCATTATGTAGACATATTTCGGATCTCCAAGCGCATCACGCCACTCGCTTGGAATCGTAAGCCTTTTCTTGGGGTCTAAAGTATGGCGAAACGTATCGACAAGACCGCCAATCGGCCGTCTTAGCGCCGCATTTCCTGCGACTTTCGTCATTTCGCCTGCTTCACTCAACTTCTACTCTCCCCACATGACCCCATATTATGACACAACGCCCCACCGAATGCAAGTGAAAAAAACTTCCGCAAACGGTAATATCTAATAGGGCAGAAACGATCGGAATGTCGCTTCCTTTGGCGTTCTATGACAAGATTTGCGCCACAGCGGATCTTACATCTGCGAACGGTCTTACATGCGCCCGGCAAGCAGGAGTTCAACCGCGTCCAAAAGCACCTTTGCCCCGAACGAATCAAGCCTCATGTCCGTCCAGTCAACCGTACCGTCGCGAGAGAACAGGAACGGAAGGAACAGATATTCAGGCATCCAGCATACACCATCCGCAATAGCGCCGACCGTCATGGACTTCCCGCCCGAATGCAACGTTGCGAGCGGACGGACTGAATCGTCCGTCTTTAGCGAGAAGCAGCATCGAGGCTTGCAGAATCCGTTGAAGTTCGGGTTGCGGACAAGCGCGAACGGCCCGGCACCCGTGCGTTTCATGCAGTCCGAGAACGAAAAGCGCATGGATGCCCAATCTCCCATCCCATCCAGATACCATCCCGATGATACGGGGACCTCAGCGTCTTCAAGGCGCACGAAATGATGCTTCAGTCCTGTGATGTCCATCCTGTCCGTCCCGCCGACGGCTAACAGTTTGCCGCCCGCCTTCATGTAACGGGCGATTGCCGCGGCGTGATTTTCGGTCAATCCCTTCGCAGACCCAAGATCTACGAGCAGCACAGGCATTTTTCCCGGCTGCGGCAGATCGACCTTCTCCATGTCCCAGAAGGAAATCCCCTGCAGGGCATATCCGGCGTCGCGCAAGGTGCGTCCCGCCGCAGCGGTGATCATCTTGCCGACATAGGAAAGCGCAGTAAGATGGAATGAGCCATACGGCTCGCAGACAAGCCCGATTGTCGCCTTCGGTTTTGCCGGGTTGAGCGATGCATCGAAGATTCCGCGCCATACCGCCTGCGTCCGCGGGTCTCCAAGACGTCTCCGCTGCTCTTCCCTGACAGGCAGAAGGCTGCAGTCCGCAGACGTGAATTCGCCGGGGGCATCGCGCATCGTCCAGCATGTCCAGGCCATATCCAACAGCGACCGCACCTGCGCTATGCAAATACGCGCCATGGCGGAAACATGCTGTTCACGCGTCCCGAACGCCGCATCGATCTCAATTTCGGCGGACACTTCAGACTGATGATAGCTGTCATCGACCGTCATCGCGACAACCGCATCCTTGAACGATGTCGCATACATCTTAGGACGGTACGATTCGAGTTCCTTCCTTATCCGATGCGCCACATCATTGTCATCAAGCGAAAGCTCGCAATCGTGTCTCCACCCATAGTCTATTCCGCTGAAACACGAATATGTAGTGAAATGAAGAATCGGCGTATGGTTTATCGCGCCCTGATCGGAAACGGAATGGCTCAGCACAGACAGATAGAACGCGGCGTTATATGCGTTTCCATCCTTGAAAGCCTTCCTCAGAAGAGAGTACATGGCAGCCCTGCCAGGATGACGATGGAGCCATTCGCCGTTGCTGTATCCGAAATCCTTCAGAATTGCCTTGTCCTCATCCCCGACGATAGCCCCTGTCATGTCGAGCGTCTGATCGGGATGTCCCGGAAAGTGATCTGGATGGTGACACCATCGCGTCAGGTTGGTGCCGCCCTCATTTCCAAGGAATGCCTTGATTTCAGCGGGGAGATATTCGCCAAGCAGTATCGCCGTGTCGTCATGCCCCCTGTCGCTCCATGCGAAAGCGGAACATGCAGTTACGGCAAATGCCGTTGTGAGACCTTTGCGGAACATCTTTACCGGCCTCATCACAATGTCCATCGCCTTTTCAGACGCCTGTGGAACCGAATCCGCCGGAACCGCGTTCCGTATCGTCAAGGACATCAACCTCTTCAATCACAGCTCTCGTGCATGGCGCAATCACCATCTGTGCGATTCTTGCACCCCGCTCGATCTGAAAAGTCTCCGTGCCGAAATTCGCAAGTATCACGCCTATCTCGCCGCGATATCCTTCATCAATCGTACCCGGTGAGTTGAGAACCGCAACTCCGTACTTGAGCGCGAGACCGCTGCGCGACCGCACCTGCGCCTCATACCCCGGAGGAAGCATCATTGCCAACCCGGTGTGAACGAGCCGCCGTTCTCCGGGTGCAATCGCACACGGCTCGGCGGCGCACAGATCCATCCCGGCGTCGCCGGGATGTGCATAGGAGGGAAGGACTGCCGCTGGGTCAGTCTTCCGAAATCTCACCGTCATCATCATATTCCTCAATGGAAGCCCCGGCGCCGGCTTTGAGGTTCATGCGGGCAAGATTCCACTTGCTCCACGAGGTCGAGAAAGAGTAGGCAGACGCCTGGCTCAATTCATCACGAATCTGTCCACGAATCATCTGCGCCTCGGCGGCATCGCCCGGTGTCCTGTCCTCAAGATACACCACAAAACCATTTCCGGGAGTTACGCCCTTGACGAAATCCGAGATCTGCCCCTTGGCGAGACGCATCGCCGGCCCTGCGACATACGACGAATCCGGGAATGCGTCGCGTCCCATCGAGGACACAGAGAACGTGATCGAGGTGGAAACGTTCGCATCGCCAAACATCTTCGCATCAAACGGTTTGCCCTTCGCGAGTTCGGCAGCGGCGAGGGCGCGAACCTTGTCCACGGACGCCTTGAACGCCTTCTCCTTTGCATCGGCAAGCGCATCCGCCCTGATCACCCCTTTCGCCTCCTCGAAAGACGGCACATGGGCCTTTACGAACCTGTCGCGCTCGATCAGATAAACGGAATTCGTGCCGGCGACAACGCCGTAGCGCAGATCCGGGGATTCAGGATCGAGTTCCGACACCGCATCGCCAAATCCATCGACACCAGGCGCAAACGCGGACGGACGGCTCATGAATCCTGCCACATAGCCTGTTCCGTCAAGCGAGAAAAGCGGGGTTGTCGCAACCTTCACGCCATCCTCCTTCGCAATCTGGTCAAGCCTCGACGTCTTGGCATCCGCAGTGCCGTCGGACGGATATGCACGGAAGAGCAGATTCGTGCGATAGGCCTCAATGGACGCGATGAGCTGAAGTTCCTTTTCAAGTATGCCCTTGACCTCTTCGAACTTCTTGGTGACAACACCATTTGTCGTCTGCGTCTCGAAGCGGTTGAGGTTCGCATCGTAGTGGTCGTGCAGTTCGTCGTCTGTTATCTTGAACTGGGCAAGACGCGCCGGGGCATCCGCAACGAACTTGAGGTAGCGTACGGTTACGCAATCCGGCATGGCGATGGAGTTCGTGTTTTCGTTGTAGTACTCCCTGAGCATCTTGTCGTCAAGCTTAGGAGCGGACTTCGCCTTGTCGGCGAAACGGACGATCCGCACGGTCAGCTTGTCTGTGACGTCGTTGACTGCCGTATCAAGCTCCATCGGGGATACGAAGCGAGATGCGTCCATCATCGCCATCCGCAGCTTCATGAGCGTGAGCCTGCGCTTTTCGGCGGCTTCGAAAAGTTCAGGGGTCAGACCGTTTTCGCGGAGAATGCGCTCATACGTCGCCATGTTGAATCCGCCATCCTGCCCCGCAAACTGACGGAGCAGGTTCTGCTTAACCTCGTCATCCGACGCCACAATCCCAAGGCTCTCCGCCACATCGTACGCAGCGATGTTCTCCCACGCGGCACGGTTTGCCTCTGCGTTCGAGAGGGTTGTGTTCCGGCTGCGGCCGAACCCACGGACATCCTCGACAAAACGGCTGAACCGCGACGCGGAGACATCCTTGCCGTTCAGTTCACCGGAAACAGCCCCGCCGTCTCCGGAATCGCCTCCTACGAGAAGAAAATCAAATGCGAAGAACGCCGAAATCGCTACGGCGAAAACACCCCAGATCCACTTGTTGCGAATGATGCGGTTGAACTGATGAATGACCACTTTTTTGTCCCTGTTGTTGTTTCTGTCTTTCCAAACTCTCTCAGAAGCTGCCGAAGCCGCCCTCTGACGACGCCTCGCCGCCGGAGGTTGCAGATTCGTCCGTGCTTCCGTCCGTCGCCTCGGAATCTCCGACACTACCGTCGGAAGTGGCGCTCTCATTTGAAGCCGCATCCTTGGCGGGAGCAGACTTGACTTTCTTGCCACCGTCCGTCTTGAAGGAGATGTCCTGAATGCGGACGACCTCCTCGCCGAAGTTGACGCTCGACGTACCCTCTGCGAACGTGAAGCGGTTCCGCATCTCACCTGCCGGGTCGAACGTCATGACGGACACAGCCATGCGCCCACCGACCTCCGAACGCTTGCGGAAAATCTTGATTGCGCACAGCGGCGTCAGACCGAACTCGACGTTGCGCACCTGTGTCTTCATCTCGCCGGAAAGCGGATCCTTGTATGTGGATATGCCCTGATCCAGCATGACCTTGTAATCACCGGCCTCGCCGCGAAGGGAGGTGAACAGCTTGTCTCCCGTGGTGCGGATCCTTATCCTGTCCGCGGCACTCATGCGCGCAATCTTGTAGTGAGGGCCTTCAATCGCGAGCATTCCGGTGACCACGTGCACCACAGCCTCATCGCCGTCGCCCGATGGAACAAGTTCGTGCCTGCTCTCGCCCGCAAGATCCTTGGCCGTGAAGTTCGGATACGCAACAGAGAAGAAACCTGTCGGCATCGTGCGCGGAAGCGTCACGGTAAAGACGCCTCGCCCGGGAATCACAGTACGCTCCCTTGCCGCAAAGTCCACTTCCGCCGTGCTGAATTCGGCATCGCCGGAAACCTTGAGCAGAGCCTCCTTCCCGAATTCAAATTCGGCGGTTCCTCCAGACAGGCGGAACGCAGAGCCGTTGGGATAGAACCTGCCCGTCACAGCCTTCTTGAATTCCTTCTGACGCGGAAGACGCACCGACACGTCGGAATCGGAATCGGTGAATCTGATAAGCTCATGAAAATACTTCGGCGCAGATTTCGACGCCACATTCTCAATTGCGGAATCAACTGCGGCCGCAGACGCATCAGCATTGTCCTCCGCCTCCTGGGCACGAAGTGCGCAAGTGGCGCAAAGCGCCGCTGCATAGGCGCAGAAACGTATCGAAGACCTGTTCATGTGTACACTCCTCCTTTGAAGTCGCGTATTTTACGCTTTCCCACGCGAAAAAGCAACCGTCGCAATTCCGTATGGCCATCCACAAGGCATTAAAGCGAATCCGATGTCTGCCACCCGGCAAAAACGGCTCGACGGTCGAGGATGAGAAACGCACGGACGGAACCGAAAACGTCGTGTCTGCCGATGAAGAACGTAGACGCCAGAAGACCATCCCGCATGAAATGCCGGAGCGTTCATGACTGGATCGAGATGCCGGCAAACTGTCATTTCATCATCGCCGATGCGACTTTCCTGAACGCCTTCACATCAGCCTCGATGTGCCTTAGCGTGTATGTCGGATGCGTCCAGAATGCAATCGTCGAATGGGCGAGCGAACGCGCAACCTTGCAGTCGAACTTCGTGTAGTCGATCTTGCGGGCCGCAGGATCATTGAACGGGTATTGGCGGGAGCCGAATCCGCGCCGCTGCACAAACGCCTCTTCCCTGTACATCTCAGGCCAAAGCACGGAGTATGCGTTCGCGCCCTCGGCCTTGACGGCATCGATGAACTCGTCCACGGTGCATTTCAGCTTTCCCGCATCCACCACAAACGGAACGAGCCAGAAGCTGTTTTCACGCTCCTTGGTGTCCACCGGAAGATGCTTCACCAACGGATGGCCCTCAAGACCCTTGATGAGAGCCTTTCCCAAAATCCTTCGTTTGGCGAGATTCCACCTGTCCAAACGCTCAAGCTCTCCAAGCCCGATTGCGCTTTGAATCTCCGTCATGCGAAAGTTATAGCCGATGCGGCGATGCCTGTAGAGCAATCTGCTGTCCTTGCCGAGAACGGAAAGTTTGGCGCGGATGTCATACCCGTGGTCACGGACCGAACGGCACTCCCACGCAAGAGCGTCATCGTTGCAGCACACCATGCCGCCCTCGCCGCCAGTCGTGAAATGCTTGTTCTGACAGAACGAAAAGCACCCGACCGTGCCGATCGTCCCGGCTTTTCTGCCCTTGTACCTCCCGCCGATGCACTGCGCACAGTCCTCGATCACTCGAAGCCCATGCCTGCCGGCAATCTCCATGATCGGATCCATGTCGGCCACCATGCCGAAAAGATGAACGACCACGATGGCCTTCGTCCGATCCGTTATGGCCGCCTCAATCCCTTTCGGATCAATCAGGTGGTCTGTGCCCGTATCGACGAACACCGGAAGCGCACCCGCCTGCAGAATGCAAAACGAGGAGGCGATGAACGAGTAGGATGTACATATGACCTCATCTCCGGGCCCGATTCCGAGAGCCGCAAGAGCCACATGAAGCGCCGCCGTACCGCTTGACACGGAAATTGCGTTCTTCGTCCCGAGCCATTTCGCCCACGCCGCCTCAAACTGCATTCCGACAGCGCCGGTCCAGTAGTTGACCTTGCCGGTGCGCAATATGTCGAGCACCTTTTCGCCGGTCTTCGGATTGAACTGCGGCCAGGCGGGGAAGCCCCTGCTCCACACCTTCCTGCCGCCGTCGATGGCAAGTCTCCCGCACATGAGAGGCTCACCTTTCGCGGAGGCTCTCCTTGATCGCCTTGACCTCAGCCTTGAGCTTTGCGATCATCTTCGGCGCAAGCGTAATCGCCGCCAAATCCTTCATGCTCATGGCCGGTGCGCCGATTACGTACTTCAGGCTGCCGTCAAGGGACTGCGGCACACCCGCCTGCGGTCCGACCTGTACACCGTCCGCAATCTTGATGTGTCCGGAGATTCCGGCCTGCGCCCAGATGAGACAGCCGTAGCCGATTTCCGTGGAACCGGCGACTCCGCTCTGAGCGATAAGCCCAGAATAACCTTTGACCTTCACGTTGTGCCCGATCTGCACGAGGTTGTCGATTTTCGTCATCGGGCCGATGTATGTCCGGCCGATGCGGGCGCGGTCGATCGTCGTATTCGAGCCGATCTCAACGCCGTCGCCAATCTCTACGATTCCAAGCTGCGGTATCTTTTCGATGAACACTGTGCCGTCCTCGCGGCGGCCGTTGTTGAAGCCATAGCCGTCACCGCCAAGGCGCACTCCGCAATGAAGGATGCACTCTGCACCGACCTTCGTACCCTCGCGCAACGTGACCTGCGGATATATGTGCGTTCCGGCGCCGACGGTGCATCCCTCGCCGATCCACACCTGCGCCTCGATGACCGCTCCGGCGCCGATCGCCGTTCCCTTCTCTATCACCGTGTACGGCCCGACGTATGCGCCCTCGCCGATCTGCACGGACGGATCGACCACCGCGGTCGGATGCACCCCCGGCAGACGCTGCGGCTCAGGCGGAGCGAAAATCCTCGCCGCCGCCATGCAGGCATGGTTTGGATCTGGAACCCGAATCACCGTACACGGCGCTCCGTGCGTCCAATCCGGCGGCAGAAGGACGGCGCTCGCCTTCGTCTCCTGCACGAGTTTCACGTGCTTGCTGTCCTTGCAGAAGCTCAAGTCACCGGGTCTGGCCTCTTCGAGACCTCCGCAAGCGGCAAGTTCCACGTCTGCCCCTTCAAGCGTTCCGCCAATCTTCTCTGCCAATTCTGATGCTTTCATTCATCGTCTCCTTGAAATGTCCGACGGCTCAACACCGTTCGACAAGTCCGTCATGTCCCGAAGATGTCGTCGTAGTACGGCGTCCAGTAGCTGATGACCTGCGTGGCTCCGGCGCGGAATATCGCATAGAGCGATTCGCGGGCTGCGGCGCACAGATCGCAGAAGCCCGCCTTTGCAGACGCATGTATCATGGAATATTCGCCGGACACGTTGTACGCCATCACCGGCAGAAGCGTGCGGGAACGCACTTTGCCGATTACGTCGAGATACCACAACGCCGGCTTGACCATGAGCGCATCCGCGCCTTCAGCCTCATCCACAACAGACTCGCGCAGGGCGGTTTCAAGATCACGGTATGACGCCTGATATCCCTGCCTGTCGCCTTTGGACGGAGCGGAGTTCTCGGCATCGCGGAACGGGCCGTACATGGTGGACGCGAACTTCGTCGAATATGATATCAGAAGCGTCTTTCCAAAACCCTCGTCGTCAAGAGCCTCGCGGATTGCCGCTATCTGTCCGTCCATCATCGCGCTCGGCGCCACACCATCCGCACCTGCGCGGGCATGGCTCACGGCAACACGCGCAAGCATCTCGCAAGCCGCATCGTTGTCTATGTCTCCATCCGCATCATGCGGACCGCAGTGTCCATGGCTTGTGTATGCGCAAAGGCACACGTCTGTGAACACGACAAGCTCAGGGAATGCACGCTTCAACGCCGGAATCGCCCGCTGGACTACGCCATGCGGATCGGCGGCGGACGTGCCGGCCTCATCCTTCTCGCCATCAGTCTGTCCGAAGAGAAGGACTGACTTCACCCCTTTCGGGAACTCATCCACAAGGCGATCCACAGACCAGCGGAACTGCCCGGGCATGGAAGATATCTCCTCCTTGCGACCAGTTCCGTCCACAAGAAACACAGGCCATATGAACCTGTCCCGCGACGGCCTGTCCATCGCAAACATATCGCGGATCGCCGCCGTGCGCCTCAGTCTTCTCAACCTGACCATGGCAAGGATTCCTTATTTCTTCTTTTCCTCTTCCGCAGGAATCAGTATCTTCTGACCGACGCGCAAGGAGTCGCTTTTGAGACCGCTGTACTGCTTGATCTTCTGGACTGTAGTGTTGCACTCCTTCGCGATGTACGAAAGCGTTTCGCCCTTCTCCACAATATGCTCGAAATACGGCCCGGTCGGCCCGCTTTCCGCAACCTCTGTCTGCTGCGTCCGGCCGGATCTGCCGGAACGCGGCGCATCGCCGCTCCTCGACGGCTGCGCCGCCGGCTGACGATCCTTGAGCAGCGCAGCCATCTTTGCGGAAATCTCCTTTACGATTTCATCGTGCATCGCGGCCTGACGGCGCTTCAACTGATCCAGTTCGCTTCTCAACGCCCCTATCTCAGCCTTGACGTCTCTCGCGGAGCTTGAGCCTTCAATCCTGCCCATGCGGGACGAGATCTGCTCCATCCTGCTTTCCATCTGGTCGAACTGGCTCGACAGACGCTGAACCTCCTGTATCGCACGCTGCGTCTGGTAGGCCGAACGGGCATCATCCTGCGCAATTGCCAACGAACACATCGCCGCAATCAGCGGAACAGCAACTCTCTTCATTCCTGAAAACTCCTGTAGGTTGAACATATGATTGAAACCGACTGCATTGCGCACCGATCCGCACGACGCTACGGCAGCGCCCAGACAAGAATCCACAAAAAGGCCAACACACCGAAGACCGTGAGAAACCTCGACTGACGACGCTGGCGAACCGCTTCATGGATGGTGCGTCCAAATGCCCTCACTCCGCCGCCCCTCAGGTAGCGGAACAGAGGATCGCCGCCATCGTCATCCATCTGCCACGGGATGTCAACAGATGTGTACGCATGGTCGTGCGTCACAAGTTCCGTGTGTATTCCGTGTGCGTTTTCCCGCATTGTCCCGTCACCTCGATTCCGCACCGGTCACGGCAACTTGATTACCTGCCCAGCCCTGATGCGGCCGTCAGGGGAGATTATCGCCTTGTTCGCCTCGCGGATGTCGCGCCATTTGTGGTTGGTCCCGTAGAACTTCGCCGAAATCCTCATCAGAGTGTCGCCCTCCTCAACGGTGTACGTCTCTGGGAGAAGTCGTTTCGGACTCTTCTCCTTCTTGTCCGCAAACGGGTTGGATGCCTTGCCGCCGTCATTCGAGACTGCCGCAAACGGTTGCACATTCGGCTCTGCAATTCGCTTGCTCCCCTTCAGCGGGGGCTTGGACGGTGCTGTCCGATCCTCTTCCTCAAGCATCGAGCGCAGACTGCGTATCTCCTTTGACGAAGCAATCGCATCATCGCCGGAGTCGTCATCAAGCAGGTCTGCGTCCGAGGGACGAAGGCTCTTCTTCGGAGACTTGGCAACCGACGAATCATCGGCGATTGCGCCGGACTTCTCAAGAAGACGACTCCTCATCTCCAGATCCCGCTCCAGTGCGGCGACCTTGCGCGTCGCATCGTTCAACGACTGCGAGAGCTTCGCCTCCTTCTTGGCGCACTGTTCATGCTCCTTGCGAAGCTTTTCAAGAGACGCCGCGAACTGGCTGTCTATGCCGGCCTTCTCGATGGTGACGGCGGCGTAGCGCGTCTCGCATCCTTTCATGCGGTCGGCGGCCACGGTGGCCTTGTCGGATTTCGGCCGTATGAGCAGATACGTGCGATAGTGCACGATTGCGCCAAGATAGTCCTTCTTCGCGTCCTCAAGGAGGGCGGCAAGCTGAAAATGCGCACTGGCGTTCCCCGGCTCGTTGCGGATCACATCCTCAAAGCCCCTGATTGCCGCATCGACCCGACCAGCCTGAAGTTCGGCCATCGCCGAAGCGTAGCTGCGCGAAGCGCGGTCTGCGCGATCTGCCGCCGGAACCGCTGCATCGCCGCCGCATCCGGCAAGCGCAAGCGCCGCGCAAACACCGCCGACCAAGAAGAACGACGCCGTTGCACACCTCTCATT
>CAYTWE010000011.1:0-53732 GCA_964440985.1 uncultured Lentisphaeraceae bacterium
ACAAGCTGATGATCAACTTCCACGGCGCGTACAAGCCCACGGGCATGAACCGCACATGGCCGAACCAGATCACCCGCGAGGGCATTCGCGGCAACGAAATGACAAAGTTCTTTTCGTACGTCACGCCCATCCACACGGCAACATTGCCATTTACGCGCTTTCTGCTTGGACCGGGCGACTATACCCCCGGCAGCTTCGGCAACGTCCACTCCGAACAGTTCATTTCACAGAGCCGCAAAGGGCATCGCTACGGGGACGAGACGGACGTGCGGCGGATCGGCGCGGAGGAAATCGGCACACGCGCCCATGCGCTCGCGCTGTGCATCGCCTACGATTCGCCGTTGATGACGCTCTGCGACTGGCCGGTGCGCTATCGCGGCGCGAAGGGGCTGGAGGCGTTGCGCGCGCTGCCGACGGTCTGGCGCAACACGATGCCGCTCGCCGGCAAGATTGGACGTTACTACGGTGTCGTTCGCGAAACATACGACGGCAGTCTCTATCTCGCCATTCTCGGCGTGAAAGGTGCATCGTTCGATCTTCCGCTCATGTTCCTGCCGGAGGGGACGACATGGACGGCAAAATTCTATGTGGACGGGCCTGACGCGGCGACGGATGCGACGGATTTGGAGGAATATGTCCAAACGGTTTCGAGGACAGACAAAATCAAACTGTCCGTGGCCCGCGAAGGCGGCGCGGTGGTGGTATTCACCCTCAAACCGAATCCATAAGCCCCGTCAGAAAAGAACGCGCCCGCCCTCTGCGCCGTCAGTCCTTTGCGTAGATTGGCGGAGAGGGAGGGATTCGAACCCCCGGACCCTTGCGGGTCAACGGTTTTCAAGACCGCCGCGATCGACCACTCCGCCACCTCTCCAAATGCGCACGTGTCGCTTAACGATTGGCGTGAAGTATACCATAAAACTGCGTCGGTGAAATTGCACGATCCGAAAATTGCGCAATCCAGAAGATGACCGTCAGCTTTCGGAATGCGCAATTCGCGCCGCAAAGAGATGCGATAGCGGCAAACAGCATTTGAGTTGTGGTATAATCTGCGTTATGAAAACGACACTCGGTTTTTTCGGCGCTGGCAAGATGGCAGAAGGAATTGTGCAGGCGGTCGCCGCCGCAGGCACGTTTGACCTCAAAAAAATCGTAATGGCGGAGACGCATCCGCCCCGTGCAAGGGAAATGGCAAAACGCTACGGCGTAAAGACCGTCTCGGACGCTGCGTTTGTCGCCACGAACGCAAATGCCATATTCCTTTCCGTGAAGCCGCAGGATGTCGCAGCGCTCGCGGAGAGAGTAAAACCCAAGCTCTCGTCCAAGACGCTCATAATTTCAATCGTGGCCGGAAAGTCTCTGGCAACCCTCCGCAAGATGTTCGGAGCGAAAGTGCGCCTTGTGCGCGTAATGCCGAACCTCGCCCTTCGCGCCAGAGAGGGAATGTGCGCAATCTGTCCGGCGAAGAACGCGACCAAATCCGACGTCAATCTCGTGACATCCATTCTCGACGCCGCCGGACAGACGGTCGTCCTGCGCGAGAAGGACTTTGACGCCGTGACCGCGCTTTCCGGATCCGGTCCGGCATTCTTCGCGTACATGGAGGAGGCGATGGCGGAAGGCGGCGTACGCCTCGGATTAAAACCGGCTGTCGCCCGCCTGCTCGCCGAACAGACAATGCTCGGGACGGCAGCGTACCTCCGCAGCAGCGGCGCAGATCTCGGCGAGTTCATCGACGGCGTGGCGACAAAGGGCGGCACAACGGCCGCTGGCATGGACGTGATGCGGGCCAGCAACATGAAGGAAACAGTGGCCGCGACACTGGCGGCTGCGGCGAAGCGTAGCGCGGAACTCGGCAAATGAACTGGTACGTAAGGAACGCTGACGAAAGGGTGTTCGGTCCCGTTGACGACGCAACACTCGTCGCGTGGGCGAAGGACGGACGCATAGAGCCGTTTGCAGGCATCTCAAATGACCTCAAGTCATGGAAACTCGCATCACTCATGCCGATGCTTGAGATGGACTGGATTGTTGAAAACGAACCCGGACGATTCTACGGCCCGACGCACCGCGCCGTAATCGACGACCTCATAAGGACCAAATCGCTATCTGACACATGCCGCATATACCGCGATGACCATGACGGCTCCGCCGAAAGGGACATCTCAGAGCTTCGCAAGGAGGCGGAAACGGCGATGGCGGAACTCAAGGACGAGGCTGACCGCGCAATCGCGGAGGCGACGTCCGCCGCCGAATCCGCCCGGAACGAGGTCGAGGCCATGCGAAAGCGAGCCGAGGCCAGCGAGGCGAAGGTGGCTGAACTGGAGGCGAAAATCGCAAAGCTCACCGAAGTCAAGCAGCGTGAATGGACTGCCGACGTAATCGAGCCGGAAATAGTGTCGGAAACGCCGCCGCCAAAAGTGCACGAGATGTTCAAGGGGGAACGCAACAGCACGCTTGCGCAGCTTGAGCGTCAGGCACAGGCGGAACTTGCCCGGATGGGGGCATCCGAGGCCAAGAGATTCTTCAGGATGAAACGGTAGTTGAACGGCAGGACGGAGACAGCGCCATGACGGAAAAATGGTATTTGAGAACCCAGGACGACACCTTCGGCCCAGAAACCAGGGAACGGCTCATCGAATGGGCAAAGATGGGCAGAATCCAGCCAGGCCAGGAGATATCCAGCGACGGAGAGAACTGGCAGCCCGCAATCGAAGTCCCCTTCCTTGACATGCGCTGGTCAATCGACATCGGGGACGGCACCCCGAGAGGCCCTTTCAACAAGTTCGCCGCCGAAGCGCTTCTCAGAAGCGGGCGGCTTCCGGCCGCCTCCCGGCTGATAGAAGTAGAGCCGGCGTTCGCAACGCAGCCGGAGGAACCACAACCAGACACAAGCGACGATCCTGAGCTTCAGACGGAATCTGACACTGCGCCGACGGCAGAAGACACATCCGCTTTTGATGACGGCGTCTCCAGGCAGACGCCAGACGGTTCGGCCTCACCGCAGTCAACCACGCAAAACGACGCCACAAAGATCGTCGAAAAGATTGTCAAAGTTCCGGTGGAGGTGATAAAGGAAGTTGTCAAGGAAGTCCCCGTCGAAGTCGTCAAAGAGGTTGTGAAGGAAGTTCCGGTCGAGAAGATCGTGGTCAAGGAGAAGATTGTCGAAGTCGAATCGGCGGCACTGCTCGCAAAGACCGCAGCCCTTGAAGCGGAAGTCGCGGCCGCAAAGCGCGAGACCCTGACGCTTGAAGGGGAAATACGGCGATTGCCGTCAAACGCAAAGGAGGCCGCCGACACCGAAGCAGCCATCTACTGGCTTCTGCGCGGAGAGGCCGACGACCTTGCAAAGGTGATCGAGGAGGAAAAGGCGGAAGCCGAAGCGGCGCAGACGCGCTGGAATGAGCGCATGGACAGGCTGTCCACCCGCAGGATCGAGATACTCAAGCGCATCGGCGACGACGAAAAGGACATGAAGAACCGTACGCTTCGCGCCAACCCGGCAGACCCGCGCACCGTTCAGCTCAAGCAGGAGCTTGACGCGCTGCGCCTCATCGCAGAAAAGAACGCTTACGAAAGCGGACAGCGCATCAAGGATCTCACACGCGAACTGAACGAAAAGCGCACTGAGGCGGATCGGCTTGCCTCGCAATTGGCAGACGTGAAGCGCCTTCAGGGTCAGATACAGGATCTCAGGGAAAGGCTGCAGGTGCGCGAACGGGAGCTCATGTCGGAGCGACAGGCAAACGAAGAACTGCGCAGAACCGCCGAAGAGGCTCAACAGACGCTTCTCAAGCGGCTCTCCGAACTGGAGGCAAGCCTGCCCTCCCGCTCCGTGCAGACAGGAAGCGCTCATTCGGAGACATCGCGCTTTCCGGTATGGATGAAGCTCAAGAAGTGACATGAAATCCCTGTCGCTTGTAATACCGGCATACGGCGCGGGCGGACTTGTCGGCGACATCCTGTCGCACATCCCTGCGCTTGCCGGCACAGCGGCAGATTGCGGATTTTCACTTGTCGAAACAATCATCGTGGACGACTGCGGCGAACCGCCCTTGACTTCCGAGGAGCTGGTTCCTCCGCACAGCGTTCCTCTTTCCATCCTGCACAACGACCGCAACATGGGCAAAGGCTACAGCGTGAGACGCGGCGCTCTTGCGGCGAAGGGGGACTGGGTGCTGATGAGCGATGTGGACGAATCCGCCCCTCTCACCGAGTTCGCTGCCCTCGCCCCCTATTCAGACCACGCAATCGTGTGCGGCAGCCGATGCGGCGGAGCAGACAGGAGACCGCTCTCGAGACGTATCATGTCAAGGCTGTTCAACATGATTTCCGGCACCGGGCTGAAGGACAGCCAATGCGGATTCAAACTCTTCAACATGTCCATGATGCGCCTGGCGTTCGAGAATCTGCGTACAGACCGCTTCGCATTCGATGTGGAGCTCATACGAAAGGCTCCATCCGTCGCAGAAGTGCCGGTTGAATGGCATGGCGGACGGCGCAGCTCCCTCAGGCTGTGGAGGGATGCGCCGCGTATGCTATGGGATCTCGTAAAGATCCGCCTGTCTTAGAACTTCGCGAGGTCGAGCATCGACCCAGCGCCGAGCGCCCGCAGATATACCGCGAATCCGAAATCCACGTCGCTATCCTGCTTCGAACCGTCGATGCGACGTATGCTGTTCTCGTAGTTGACGGAGAACCTGAAGCCAAGGCAGTCCGTAAGGAAATCGAACCATGCGCCTGTCGAATCAAGCTCGTTGCACCTTGCGTCCCAGCGGATGAACGGAGACCACTCGAACCAATCGCACACCGTATGCTTGAATCCGGCGCGGATAATGTTGGAATACTGGTAGTTCCAGCGGTCGTACTCAGAAGGAAGATAATCCCAAATGCGATGATCGCGCCCGATGTAGCCCAAATCCCACGAGAAGCTCTGCGACACCCGATGCTCAAAGTTGATGTCCGCATATGCAACCTTCTCATTGTCGACATCGTATTCCGTCCTTGACGAGAACGTCATCCTGTTCGACGGACGGAACCTGAGCATGAGACCCGGCGTCACGCAATCCGTCCGGTTGTAGTAGCCGTTCTCGCGGTTCTTGGGATATCCGGCGTAGTAGCCGCGCTTGATGTAGCTTTCATCCTCGAACGGGATGGCCGCATAGACGTCCGACTCGAACACAGAACGCGTGAATCCATTCTCCTTCGTCTTGCGGAAGTAGTTGCGGATGCCGGGGCGGATGCCGTGCCAGCTGTATGGCAGGCCGCGCCCCTCGAAACCGAACTGATCAAGCCAATCCATCGATCCGTCGTAGTTGTCGAACATGTAATTGCGGTTCTTCTTTCCCGTTCCGTAGTTCACGTCCTGGTACGAATAGTCCACGTAAGGCTCGAAGATATGCTGCCATTCTTCGTTCAGCCATGCGGATGCGCGTGTGGAAGCGGTGATGCCCACCTCCGCTATGCCACGATACATCGCATCGCCGGATGCGCTCAGGCAGTTCTTCTCCGGGTCTCCCGAATCGCTCCACCATGTCGCACGGTAGCCGACACGCGGAACAAAGGAGAAGATGTCCGCAATCATGAACGGCAGGGTGATGCGATGGTTTGAATCTGCGCGAAACGCCTGATAGTCCGCGCCGCGTCCGGAAAGACCGATATACGGCGAGTAGCGGTACATCGGATCCTTCGACCAGTATTTAGCGTACTGCCTGTTCAGGTATCCGGCGCGGGTCTGCGATTCGTAGTTCAGCGGAAGGTCGAATATCGGCTGAGGCTCGATCGACACCCACGCTTCAGGCAGTCTTGCGACGCCAGCATAGAAGTCGTTGACCGGGCCGGAAACTGCGGCGCCTGCCGCCCAGAGGTTCTCGCGATGCTCGTACCATGCCTCGTTGACAGGGATGGACTCGTAGCCGTTCTCACGCCGCGCGAAATCGCGGAGGTAGTGGGAGTCGGAGAGGAACTGCGCCTTGACGTTGAATGCATCACGTTCCGTAAAGTCGGAGCGGTGCTCAAGAATCACGCGATAGCGTTTACGTTCAACCTCGCTTCCCCAGTTCTGGTAGTTGTAGTGGCTGGAATCGCTCCAGTGGCGGTCATACCGGTCATAGTCCTCGTCCCACGCATAGAAGCCCTTTATCTTGCCCTTGCCGTATTCACCGAGACGCCAACGAACCGTCTGGCCGACCTCCACTCCGTTCTTCTGGCGCAGATTGAAATATGTGCTGCCTCCGAGACCGAGCGCACCGTCGCCGAACTCGTTGCGGATGTCGTAGACGTATCCGGAAAGGAAGTAGCAGCCCCAGCGGCTCGTGTAGCCCGGCAAGAACCTGAACCCGTAGTTCGTGTTCAGAGGATAGAACATCCAGGGAAGCCAAAACACCGGAACGTCCTCGTAGTACAGCCACACGTTTTTGGCGGTGATGGCCGCATCCGTCTCGTAGACGAAGCTGCCAGTCAACTTCCAGTGCAGATCATCAAGGGCGTTCGTGCAGGTGGTGAACATCGCATTCTCGCCGAAATCGTATACGCCGTCGGCGCTCCGCGACAATTCCTTTGTGTAGAACCTGTACACTCCGGACTCCGCCTTGATGTCGCCAGTCGCATGAACCTCCCCCGTCTTCCGGCTTGCTGCGAGCGTGCCGCCGGAGAACGTGAGAGCACCAAAGCCCTGTTTGGACGGCCTCTCCGGCAAATCCTCGAACAGCTGCGAAGCGGACGCTGCGGCTGCAACGGCCGCAAACGCCAAGACCAACGTATGCTTATGCATTTCTTGCACCTCCCGATGAATAGAGGGTCTTCCCCGTCTCGGCGTCAAGAATCGAGAACGACTCCGGATGACGGTGAAGCTCTGCGACAAAAGTAAGTTTGGTGTTGAACGCAGTCTGCATCTCAGACAGTATCTTGGCGTCCTCCGTCCGGAGCCTCTGCAGCACAGCCGGGGCGATTAATATCTTCGGCACGAACGGCTTCTTCTCCTCGTCGGCGTGTTTGAGCAGCGCGGTCAGATGTCGCTGCAGTTCGATCGATATCGCGAGCGGCGATTTCACGAGGCCGTGTCCGGCGCAGACGGGGCAGGTCGAGGTGAGCATCGACAGCAGCGACTCCTCCTGCCTCTGGCGCGACATCTCAAGCAATCCTAGTTCGGAGATGCCAAGCACGTTCGTGCGGGCGCGGTCGCGCTTCAACGCCGTCTTAAACGCCTTTTCGACCTGCTTCTGATGCTTCCGGCTCTTCATGTCGATGAGGTCAAGCACCACAAGTCCGCCAATGTTGCGAAGCCGCAGCTGACGCGCCACCTCCTCCACGGCCTCAAGGTTCACCTCAAGAATCGCATCCTCCTGCGACCCCTTCCCTTCCTTGCTCTTGTGATGGCCGGTGTTGACGTCCACCGCGATAAGCGCCTCCGTCTCGTCAATCACGAGGTAGCCGCCGCTCTTCAACGGCACCTGGCGACGGAACGCCTCATCAAGCTGACGCCCGATTCCGTAGTGGTCGAATATGTTCTTCGATCCATCGTATCTCTTGAGCTTCTTCTGGGCGCGTCTTGATATCTTCGCCGTAAGGGCCTTCATCTCCTCGTACGACTTCTCGTCATCGATGATCACGGCATCGATATCCTCCGTGAGCCAGTCGCGCACGACGCGCTCCACAAGCCCCGGCTCCTGGTACACGCAGCATGGGGTGCGCAGATTCCGGACGTTCCCCTTGAGTTCGTTCCACGATTCGAGCAGGTTGCGCAGATCGCGGGCGAACGCCTTCGGGCTGGCTCCGGCGCCGGCGGTACGGACGATCACGCCGACATCCTCCGGAAGGAGAAGTCTGTCGAGGATCTTCTTGAGCCGGTTGCGCTCGTTCGCATCGCCGATCTTGCGCGATACGCCGCGAAGCTTCTCGCCCGGCATCATCACGAGGTAGCGACCGGGAATGGAGAGGTTCGCCGTGACGCGAGGCCCCTTTGTCGATATCGGCCCTTTCGTGACCTGCACGATTATCTCGGAACCCTTGGGGAATCGCTTTTCGACCTCCTCGTTTGTGATCCGCGCCGCACGCGCCTTTGCGCCGCGCTTGCCGCCCTTGGCGTCCTTTCTTGAGCCGCCCTTCTGCGCCTCTTCATCATCGTCAAGAAAAGCATCGACATCCGACGTCATGTCCCAGTAGTGCAGGAATGCGTTTCTCGGAAGCCCGATATCCACGAACGCCGCTTGAAGGTCGTGTTCAAGGTTCTGGATGCGCCCCTTGAAGACGGAGCCGACAAGCCGCTCCTCCTCCGGGTGCTCCACCATGTACTCCTCCAAACGTCCGTTCTCAATGACGGCGACCCGCGTCTCGAGCTTTTCGACGTTTACGATTATCTCCCGCCTGAACTTCGGTTTGCGGAACCAGTTGATGATCTTCTCCAGCATGATTTCCTCAGGTTGTCTTTTCGTCCCTGTGAAGGGATACAGATTGTACGATGCCAAGGGAGGCAAGCAGCATCACGAGGAACGTCTTTCCCGCGCTTATGAACGGCAGGGGCAGTCCCGTGATTGGCATAAGCCCTATGGACATCGCTATGTTTATGTATACGTGAACAAAAATCAGCGTCATGACGCCGATGACGACAAGCCGTCCTCTGTCATCCTTCGACCGCAGCGCAGTCCAAAGTCCGGAGGCGAGCAGCATAAGGAACAGTGTCAGCACGGTCGCAGACCCGACAAACCCCGTCTCCTCGGCAAGCACACAGAAAATGAAGTCGTTCATGGATACGCTCGGCGGCAGATATCCGAGGAACTTCTGCTCACCCTTGCCGATCCCCTTTCCCGTAAGGGACCCCGAACCTATCGATATCTTCGCCTGACGGAGATTCCAGCCGCTTCCGTACGGATCCGCCTCTGGGTTAAGGAACGTCTTCAACCGTCTGACCTGATGATCCTTTAACGGAAGAAGTTTGTATATCCTCTCCCGCAGTTCAGGATTTGATGTGGTTTCAGCGACATGGACAGACCCAAGCACAACGGCGGCGGCAATCGCGCAGACGGCAAGGATCGGAACCAAAATGCGCAGACACACCTTCGCGCAGAGCAGCATGACAATCGCAGCCGGCACAAGCGCCAGCGCTGTGCCGAGATCAGGCTCGGCGAGTATCAGGAACGCGGGAACGGCAATCATGCCGAGTCCATACGCAAGATCCTTGAAACCGAACGAATCGCGTCCGGAACCGAACACCTTGGCAAGCATCAGGATCAACGCGGGCTTTGCGATTTCGCTCGGCTGGAAGAACCATAGCCAACGCTTGCCGCCGTACACCTCGTCGCCGAACGCCAAAACGGCGACAAGCATGGCAAGCGAAAGCAGAAAACACGGCGTCGAACACAGATCCAGTATCTTCCTGTAATCGACGGCCGCCAGGATGAAGTAGGCGACCAGCCCGAATATTGCCGTGGCCGCATGGACGCGCCATGCCTCCTGCAGCGTCTCCACCGTGCGGGCTGCGCCGGCGGAACGGATGCACACAACGCCGATCACCGACAGCGCGACCATCGACAGAAACATCACCCAGTTGAAACGGAAGAGAGCCTTCAGCATTTCAGATCTCCATTCCACGCACCGATCATCTCTCCGCCTCCCCGAATATGGACGCAAGAACCGCATGTACACGCGGAGCCACGGTCTTTCCGCCGGAGGCGCCACGCTCCACCACCATTGCAACGGCAACCGTCGGCGAATCGTACGGGGCAAACGCTATGACCCACGTATGCTTCATTCCGCCGCCGATCTGAGCCGTTCCGGTCTTGCCGGCGCACGGAACGCGAAGCCCGCCAATCGTCTTTCCCGTCCCCTTATCACCTTCGACGACCGAACGCATTCCAAGGCGAACGACCTCCATGTCGACGGCAGTGGATGACAGGCGACGGACAGGCTCAGGCGGCGGCGTTCCGTCCGTGCGTTTCTTCAGGTACGGCGCGAACACCTTTCCGCCATTCGCCAACGCCGCGCACTCAACAGCCATCTGGAGCGGCGTCACAAGAATCCGGCCCTGTCCGATCGCCGACTGGCTGGCAAGACCAGGATAGAACGGCGGCGACGCGAGCGCACCGGCACGTTCCGGCCTGTAATCTATGCCCGTCTTCGCCTCAAATCCGAACTCACGCGCCATCCTGAAAAGCGTATTGGTGCCGAGAAGATAGCCGAGCCGCGCAAAGTACGGATTGCAGGACTGCTCTATCGCCTGGCGCATATCAAGCATTCCCTGCCCCCATCTGTTCCAGCAATGAAGGCGCATATCGCCAAGCCTGTACACGCCGGTGCATTCATACTTCGCATCAGCCTTGACCATTCCGGACTTCAGCGCGGCAAGCGCCGTGACCGGCTTGAACGTCGAGCCGGGCGGATAGAGGCCGGACGTCGCCCTGTTAAGCAGCGGACGCTCTTCGTCATCAGACAGTTCGCGATATCGCTTCGCGGAGACGAACGGCACAAAATCGTTCGGATTGTATGTCGGGGCGGATGCCATCGCAAGCACCGCGCCGTCACGCGGATCGAGAACGACACACGCGCCGCAAACACCGTCCAACTGCCGCTCCACGGCGGTCTGGATGTCCGGATCAAGCGTGAGCTGCAGATCAAGGCCGTCCTGGGCGGCACGTTCCTCAGTCTCGCCGAGGGCGATGCTGCTGCGAGCCGCTCCGCTCGGCTTGAAGCCGCGGGCGTCAACCGGAATGCGCACCGCTCCAGCAACCCCGGCGAGATATTCATCGTAGAACGCCTCAAGACCGGAGCGTCCCTTCATCTCAAGTTCGTAGGCAAGCATCCTGACGTCATCCTCGTCCCCGTCGCTGCGATCGCGTCCCGTGTAGCCGACAACATGGGCGGCGAACGTGCCACGCGGATAGATCCGCTCCGCATGTGTCTCAACGGAGAAGCCGCGAAACGCCGAGGCGCGTTCTTCGAACTTTGCGAAGGACTGTTCGTCAAGATCCCGCCATACGCACATGGCCACGGCGCTTTGTGTGCGGATGTGCCGCCTTATGCGGTCTGCCGTGACGGTGGATGGACGGTCGAAGCCAAGCTCCTCAGCAAGCCGGGAAATCTCTGCCTCGACTGCGGCGACGGTGTTCGATACGCTGCCTGATTTCAGGAACGCCGACAGGTCGCACACGATGTCGCGTCTCGCCCTCGACTCCGCAAGCACACCGCCTTTCGCGTCAAGTATGCGTCCACGTATTCCAGGCTTGCGCATACGGCGCGTAGCCTGATCGGTCAAGTCCTTCTTGAAATCGGCGACATCCTCAACCTGTACACGATGCAGCGACACCGCAAGCTCGGAGAATCCGATCAGAAAGAGCGCCGCAAGCCCTATGACAGACCATGACGACACCCTCATCTTGCTTCTCCTCCGTCATCCAGTCCGACATGAATCTTGATGAATCTCACAAACGCATACATCGGCGGAACAAACAGCACAGCCACAAGCAACATTCCGCACACAAACCGGTCAGACACGGCAACCGCACCCCACAGCGCAAGCCAGAGCTGGTAAGCCACCGCCGCGCCCAACGTCACCGCAAGCGCCACCGACCTGAACAGCCGCACGAGCAGCGCCGCCGCGAAGAAGAACATCGCGGAGCATCCGAACGGCAATCCGCCAAGCACATCCGCGAACAGTCCGGCCGCAACTGCGGCGGGGATACCCGCAACGCAGCCGAACGCAAGCAGAAGCGGCGGCTTTGCATCCAAAACCGTCGGGGACACATCCTGCGCCGCCGCAAAGGCGACAATGCCGAGAATGACGGCGCATATGCGAACGAACTCAGTTTTCATTGCGGATGAAAACCTCCTCAAGAGCCGGAAAATCCACCGCCGGTTCGATTTCGCCCTCACACTCAAGATTTGATTCGCCTCGCCGCGTACCGGAGACGAGATACCCTATCAGCAGCCCCTTTGGGAACACTCCGCCAAGGCCAGATGTGGTCACTCGGGCGCGCGGCGGCGGAACGAAGCCGTTCTTGATGCGTCCCGCCCGAAGCGGATTCACGACATACAGAACCGCAACGTCAGATTGCGTCGCCACCGTGGCTCCACCGCCGGAGACAATCCCGTATACGGCGCCAACATCGGGATTCGCCGATTCGACTTCGCACGAGACCTTGACGTCCGGATCAGATATGAGGCGGATCACACAGGTGTGCATGGACACCTCGGAGACGACGCCCACCAGACCATCCGGCACTGCGACGGCCGCACCGGACTTCACTCCGTGCAGAGAGCCTTTCCCTATCCTGAGGAAGTTTCTGGAGCCTGCCATCCCGCCACGCGAAAGCACCGGCGCCGGAATCCATGCCTTCAGGCCATCCGGCACGGCGGCGCGTACGCCGGCGGCAGCGCCACGTTCCGTCTCCTGGAGAGCCATGCGCAGAATGTCATTTTCCCTGCGGAGACGCTGATTCTCTGCGGCATAGCTTTGGCGACGCCAAAGAGTGCGCAGACGGCAGGTGACGTTGCGCTGAAACCACGAAGCCGACCTCTCAAGGGGATATACGGACTCCGAGACGACAGCGAAACCGCCGACCATCCACAGCCCAACGGCTGCGGCCGCAAGTGCACACGCACAGACTGCTATGCCAGTTCTTCTCTCCAAGCCCTTCCTGTCCGGAAGGGTCGCCTATGACTCAACGCCTCTTGTTCCTGGCGAGAAAATCCAGTTCACTCAGCACAGCGCCCGCACCCTCGGCCACGGCCGAAAGCGGATCGTCCGCAAGCGTGACGGGAAGCCCTGTCTGCTGCGAGATAAGCCTGTCCAACCCTCTCAGCTGCGAACTGCCGCCGGAAAGCACTATGCCGCGATCGCTCAAGTCTGCCGCCAGTTCCGGTTCGCAATTGCCAAGGGTTACACGCACGGCGTCCACAATTGCGGCCACCGGCTGCTGAAGTGCATCCCGAATTTCCTCGGAGGTGATTGTCATCGTCTTAGGCAACCCTACCACGATATCACGGCCGCGCACTTCCATGGTTTTTTCCTCGCCAACGGGAAATGCGCTGCCAATCTCCATCTTAATATCCTCAGCCGTGCGTTCACCTATCAGAAGGTTGTAGACACGCTGCATATGACGCCTTATGCACCCGTCCATGGCATCGCCCGCAACACGCACGGATCGCGAATGCACGATTCCGGCAAGCGAGATGATCGCCACTTCACAGGTGCCGCCGCCGATATCGACAATCATCGATCCCGCCGGCTCTGAAACCGGCAGACCGACGCCGATTGCGGCGGCCATGGGTTCTTCCACGAGAAAGACTTCGCCCGCCCCGGCCGCCCGGCCGGCATCCTCAATGGCCCGCTTCTCCACCTCCGTGATTCCGCTTGGAACGGCAATCACCACACGCGGCCTGAAGTATTTGGCCTTGAGACGGTTCGGGGAGACCCTTTCAATGAAGTACTTGAGCATCGCCAGCGTGATGTCGTAGTCGGCAATCACGCCGGACTTCATAGGACGTATCGCAACGATGTTCGCAGGGGTGCGGCCCAGCATACGCTTGGCCTCCGAACCCACGGCAAGGACGTGCTTAGATCCTTCCTCAATCGCAACGACAGAAGGCTCACGGAGAACAATCCCCTTGTCCTTCATGTAGACGAGCGAATTCGCCGTTCCGAGATCGATCCCGATGTCGGCAGAGAAAAAACCTTTTAATCTTGAAAACATGGGACGCATTATAATATAATGCATCTGTTGTATCAAGCGAAAAATGGCATGGAAAAATCTTTGATATAATCTCCTGCATGAAAAACATGAGATTTGGTCTTCTCCCGCAGATTGCGCTGGCAATCATCCTTGGAATCGCGTTCGGTTCGTTTGTTCCAGCCCCTGCAGTAAGAGGCGTGAATACGATCACGGCCGTCTTCGACCAGTTCATCAAGTTCATGGTACCGCTGATCATCATCGGACTTGTCGCTCCGGCAATCGCGGAGACGGGACGCGGCGCAGGACGGATGCTGCTCATGACGGTTGCAATTGCCTACGGTTCAACCCTGTTCGCCGGCTTTCTCGGATATTTCGTCTCGGCGGCGGCATTCCCCGCTCTCGTATCGCCCAGCGCCGCAGATGCGGTGCGCGAAGCGGCTGTCGAGTTCAAGCCATATGTGCTGATCAGAATTCCGGCGATAATGGACGTGATGAGCGCCCTCGTGCTTTCGTTCATACTCGGTCTCGGCATGATATTCGCCGATTCGGTGATTCTCAAGCGCGGCTTCCTTGAATTCCGCACGGTCATCACAAAGACGATATCGGTTGCGCTCGTGCCGCTGCTGCCGTTCTACATCTTCGGCATCTTCCTCGACATGACAGCGGCAGGCAAGACAAAGACAGTGCTGACGGCGTTCGCGGCGATCATTGCGGTGTTCTCGCTGCTGACAATCGTCGTGATACTCGTCCAGTTCATCGTCGCCGGCGCCATCGCCCGCAAAAACCCGTTCAAGGCAATCGCCACAATGCTTCCCGCATATCTAACCGCACTCGGCACTTCGTCCTCTGCGGCGACAATCCCAGTCACGCGGGCGCAGACGATTGCGAACGGGGTGAGGCCTGAAGTCGCGGACTTCGTAATCCCGCTCTGTGCCACCGTGCATCTCGCCGGCTCAACGGTAAAGATAGTCGCCTGCGCCGTTGCGCTCATCCTGATGAACGGCTCGGCGTCCGGCGTTCAGCTCGGCACGTTCACCGGATTCATCGCAATGGTCGGCGTGGTGATGGTCGCGGCCCCAGGCGTTCCCGGCGGCGCCGTGATGGCCGCACTCGGCATACTTGAATCCATGCTGGGCTTCGACCAGACGCAGCTCGCGCTGATGATTACGTTGTACGTAGCCACCGATTCAATCGGCACCGCCTGCAACATAACAGGCGACGGAGCCATCGCGATCATCATGGATCGTCTTACGCGGCAGCCAGCGACACAAACCGCATAGCGCAAGCCGGCGCAATCCGCATTTCTGCGCTACGCCTCCTGCAGTTCGGCCGCAATGAGCCTCACCCGGCCACCGTACGAACGGTAGTTCATCGTCAGTTCGACGTCTGAGGGGAAATCCTTGTCTATCCGGAACTCCATCACGTATCGCAGCGGCCCGAAGTCGCCCGTCGGCGTCTGCACGGTTGCTATGCGCTTTCCGCGCCCGCCCTTCGGCATCAACAAGATGCGCCACGCGCAGAAATCACCCGTCGGCTGCGAAGTATGGATGTCGAACACGAGGCGGTAGCGCCGTCCTGCCTTGACTTCCGAAAACATATCCGCAGGCATCGCGAACGCCCCACGTCCGCTTGCTGGGGAGTAGAATCCATCAAGGTCGCACACTACCTCACGACCGTCTTCAACGAACCGGAATTGCCGTGAATCCCTTGCCGACCACAGGGTTTTCGGCTTGGCGTGAACGGCGGAGAACTCCACTGCAAGCGGACGCGCTGGTCGCCCATACCAATCTATCGGCGTCACAGTCAGACGATACCTTTCGCCAGGAGTGAAGAACGCCGAATTCAGGAAATATCTCGCAATGCCTGTCCTGTCCTTTGCGGCAATCCAGAAGTCCCCCATGAACTCGTCCTGCGTAAACGTCTCCCAGTTTCCGTCCGGGTTCTTTCTCGCGCACTCAAGGCGATATATGTACGCTCGAGGTTCGCCGGCCACCTCCGGGAACTCTACCGCATATCCCCTTGTCGGCGAACCTGTCGGCCGGACGGAAACGGCAGAGTCCTTTGCGAACGTCGGCAAAGTCCCCATTCTCAACGCAGCGGCCGCAGGACGATACGGCGCGGTTTCACGCACAAAAGGCAACGGCACGACCCAGGGCTTGGCAAACGCCGAGCCGTCACGGATGTCGCATCGATGCACTACAAGGCGATCCGGGAAGACATCCATTACAAGCACTCCGAAGTCCTGCTTCACCGTGCTTGGCGGCGTAGAACCAGCGGCGAACCCATCCCAGGCCTGCAGACTTCCCGCATTTATGGCGGTGAACTCGCCCTGCCATATCTGCCGCTCGTTCGCTGGAGTCCCATGCACATGTCCAGAAATGCATATCACCTGCGGAAACCTGTTCAGTACGCGGCGGCAGTTCTCCGAACCCCACTGCCAGCTGTGGTGGGTCGTGCCGGCCGGCGGCACGTGGTCGCACACGAACACCGGCTTGCCGGGATTCTCCTCGCAGAGACGCGCCACAGCCGCCTCGTAATCCTTCCAGGTAAGAAAGCCCTTCACACCTGTATCCTGCGGGAAGACGGCGAACGGCAGCCCCTTCCATACGAACGAACAGGTGTGTCCGTTGGGATCTTCGAGCAGACGGCGCATATCCTCAAACGCCGGCAAGGCGTTCTCAATCTTCCAGCCATCCCCCGGACGGTATTCGCACATGTCGTGGTTCGCGTATACGTAAACCTCCTTAGGCCGCGTCGCCTTGTCCGGATAGACTTCGTTGACGGTTCTGCGATAGCAGCGGTAGCCGTCAGGATAGTGGCGGTCGGCGAGATCGCCGCAGTTGAGAACCATCTCAACGCCATGCGACTTGAAGAACTCAAGCGCGGCCTTCACTCGGCCGCAGCTCTCCATCGTCTCATGTATGTGGGTGTCGGATATTATTCCGATCCGCGCAATCCGCTCTGTACTGTCTGCGACAGCATCAAGATAGTGCATTACCGCCTCCTGAATCAATTTACGCAAGTGTCAAAGCGCCGAACGTCTATGCCCTCTGCAGTTCGGCGGCAAGCAGCTTCAGGCGTCCACCTGGACTGCGGTAGTTCATCACGAGAACGCAGTCTGCCGGGAAGTCCTTGTCCGGAGTGAACTCCATCACATAGCGCAGGGCACCGGGATCGCCGGGGGACGTCTGCACCGTGGCTATGCGTCTGCCGGTGTTTCCCTTGGGCGACAGCGAGACGCGCCAGGCGCAGAAGTCGCCGACAGGCTGCGACGTGTGAACGTCAAAGATGAAACGGTGCAGCTTGCCGGGTTCAAGGTTCGCGAAGACGCCGGCAGGCAGTTCAAGCGTACCCTGTCCGCTCGGCGGCGTGAAGAATCCGTCGGCATTCATCGCCACGTTTCTGCCGTATTCAGTGAACCGCATCGACTGTGGATTCTCGGCAGTCCACAATGTCGTCGGTTTCGCATGTGACGCCCTGAACTCCGTGGCGATCGACGGCGACGGTCGACCGAACCAGTCAAGCGGCGTCACCGTCACGCGATACAAATCTCCGGGCGTGAAGAATCCGGCGCTGAGTCTGTAGCCTGCGCGCCCCGTCCTGTCCTTTGGCGCAATCCAGAAATCGGCGAAGATGTCATCCCTCGTGAATGTCTCCCAGTTGCCGTCCGCATTTTTCTTCGCACATTCAAGGCGATGCAAGTATGCGCGCTGCTCTCCTGCGACCTCGGGGAACTCCACGGAATATCCGGTGATGGGCGAACCTGCCGGCTTCACTGTAACGGACGCTCCAGGAGCAAACTCCGGATGCCTTTTCTCGCGCAACGCCGCCGCCGCCGGACGGAACGGCGCCGACTCGGCGGCGAACGGAAGCGGCACCACCCACGGAGCCGCAACCTCAGAACCGTCGCGGACGTCATGGCGGTAGACGACAAGCCTGTCGCGAAAGACGTCCATCACAAGTACGCCAAAGTTGGGCTTTGCCTGCGGTGGCGGCGTGGAGCCTGCCACGAACCCGCCCCACGTCTGGAGGCATCCAAGATTTATGGCAGTGAACTGACCCTGCCAGATGAGGCGTTCGCTCACGACCGAACCGTGGACGTGCCCGGAAATCGAAACCACCTGGGGGAACTTGTTCAGCACGCGGCGGCAGTTCTCCGACCCCCACTGCCAGCTGTGGTGCGTAGTGCCGGCCGGCGGCACATGGTCGCACACGAACACCGGCTTGCCGGGATTCTCCTCGCAGAGACGCGCTACGGTCTTTTCGTAGTCTTCCCATGTGAGAAAGCCCTTGACACCGGTGTTCTGCGGAAAGACGGCGAACGGAAGACCCTTCCATACGAACGAACAGGTGTGTCCGTTGGGGTCTTCAAGCAGACGGCGCATATCCTCAAACGCGGGCAGGGCGTTGTCGATGTTCCACTTCGATCCCGGCCTGTACTCGTATATGTCGTGGTTCGCGTATACGTAAACCTCCTTCGGCCGCGTCGCCTTGTCAGGATAGACTTCATTGACGGTTCTGCGGTAGCAGCGGTAACCGTCAGGATAGTGATGGTCGGCGAGATCGCCGCAGTTGAGAACCATCTCCGCGCCCTTGGCCTTGAAGAGTTCAAGTGCAGCCCTTACGCGGCGGCAGCTTTCCATTGTCGTATGCACATGGGTGTCGGTCATGAGACCGATGCGTGCGATCCGCTCCTTGGCGTCGGGGATGCCGAATGCCGTCCATACTCCGGATGCCACAGCCGCGCCGACAAACCCGCGCCGTGTGAACATCATGCCCGGTTTCATTTCTTCTGCCGCAGAAGAAACACACTTATCCTTTGCCATCTCCGCCTCCTTCAGTTCAATTGCGCATCAACGGAGAACCGTCTCCGTATGCGCTGTATGATAGCATAAAACGACGGTTCCATCTGTCAGAGATAGAACTCAAGCGACGTCTTCTTGTACTCTTTCGTGGATATCAGCATCACCGACGCTGATGCCTGACTGCCCGAATCCGCCACTTTCCTCTTCAGCGCATCGAACTGCGCCTGCGCCTCATCCGTCGACGAACAGTGCACCATCGCAAAGAGATTGTACGGGAACGCTTCACACATCGGGCGCTCATAGCAGTGCGACACCTCGTTCATTCCGGCAAGGGCGCGTCCTGCCTCAAGCGTTCCGCGCTCTATCCTGAAGCAGCACATCCCGTTTGCCGTATATCCGCTCCTGCGGTGATTGAGCAGCAGTCCGATCCGCTTGAGCCTCCCCTGCCGCCTCCACATCTCAAGCGTTGCGAGCAGATTCCACTCCGCGATTCCAGTCTTTTCGGCAATGGCGGCGAAATAGTCCGGACGCAACTCAGTGTCGCCCTGCATTGCGCGTATTATGGACTTTCCGCGTTCGTCCGGCGGCGGAAGGTCATCTTCGGTGCGCTCCTCCGCCGCACGCGTCTCGCCACCGAACACGACGTCAATCTTGTAGCGGCGCGTAGCGGGCAGGGAACGGAACGGGAACGGTATCTCGCTTATTGAAGAGTCGAACCTGTCTGCCGCCGCACTCCAAGTCCACCAAAGGTTCGGACAGCCAGGCGCCTCACGGAGATAGCAATGCGACACTTCGCGGCGGCCGACAAGGAACTCTGCCGCACTGTCTGGATCCATGATGTCTGCGCAGCACAGGGATGAGCGAAATCCAAGCCGACGGGCGTCAAACACTGCGCCAAAGCGACGCGCAATCCCGGTGCGCATGGCATCGGCCGCACAGCCGATCAGATCGGCTTCGCTGCATCCTATATCACGCGCAAGCTCTTCAAACGGACGCCTTGCAAGCGGCAGGCCGCCTTGAAGCGCCGCGAGCATCCGGCTCACTTCTGCACACCCTCGACGCGCCCATCGCCGCCGAAGGGAATGGCCGTGGCTTCGTTCACAATCTGCCGTGCGATGTCCTGCGCAATGCGGGCGGCGGCGTTCTTCTGCCCCGTAAGCAGATCATTGTGAGTAAGGAATGTAGTCTCACCGACAATGCCCTTCTTTTCGAGAAGCACCTTGCCATTCCTCTTGTCCACAAAGGAGACGTCGGCGACGATGACATACCGGTATTCCGTGGCTCTCATGCCCCTGCCGCGATCGTAGGATACGCCGCTGCGATCCATCATGCGGAGTGCGCCCTGAACCTCCACCGCCGCATCCGCCGGACGCGCAACACGGAACGTCCCTTCGCGCTGGAACTCGCGGAGCGTGTACTGTGTGACGATCGGTCCCAGCTCGGAGACTTCAGTGAGGTTCTCGAAGACGGGAACAGAAACCGTGCGGAACTCCTCCGGCACGGACGTCCCCCAAGTGTATCCGGCGCAGCCGGACAGCAGCGCAACGCCACCCAACACAAAAGTTACGAATGCTTTCTTCATTTGCTGAGACCACTTTGCTCCGGGACCGCCTCAAGCGACTGGATGCGCGAACGCGCCTCGTCCGCATGGGAAGAATCCGGATGTTCCGAAAGAAATTTCCTGTATGAGGCGATTGCGGCGTGACGGGTACGCTGCCTTGTGTCGTAGAACCTTGCACGCCTCCAGGCGTCCTCGGCGATGTATTCGCGAAGCTCCTTCAGCCAACCGCGCATCTCCTCCACATTCGGATGGCTGGGATCCTTTTTGAGCGCAAGCCGCAGATAGCCTTCCGTATCCTTGCAGCGCGGCAGGTTGTAGGCAAGGCGGCGCACAAGCCACATCCGCGCCTTTGCCTCAAGGTAGAGGGCGCGTCTCGCCTCGTCCGTGCCGGGGTAGCGATTGCGAAGCGTGGCATACACCTTGACCGCCTCCTCGTAGTCTATGTCATCCTCACGAAGAGCCGCTATCTTGAGCATCGCCTCCGGCACATAGTCCGCACCAGGTGCGCGACGCACAACCTGCTCATAGCCTTGGCGAAGCTGCCTGTTGCCCGTAAAGCTCATGCCGAGGAACGTACCCCTCGTATCATGCATCAGGTTCACCAGCTTGTACTGTTCGGCGACGATGTTTGCGTACGGACAGTTCCGCGGATAGAAGTCAAGCAGATACGAGTACTCCTCATACGCATCGGCATACTCCTGCATCTTTGACTCCATGAGATACGCCAGCATGAACTGCGCCTTGGAGGCCTCCGGAGAGGCCGGCCATTCGCGCACAAGCGCATCATACGACTTCACCGCACCCTTCACGTCTCCTTCGTCCGCCTGTCTCTTCGCCCATTCAAGCTGAAGCGCGGCGGATTCGCGAGCAGGTCTGCCGATGCCGAACCAGCGCCACAACCAGCCCTTCTCCTTCTTTTCAGGCGCCGGCAAGGTGTCAAGACCGTCGAAGCCGGGATACTGATCTGTCGCCCACGGCGATGCGCCGCCTTCGCCGGATCCGACAACGCGCTGCGACGGAGCGGCCTGCGCACCGACGGCGGCGGCCAGGATTGCGGAAACTACCAGAACTTTTAACGATTGAACGAACATTGCTTGAAGGTTCGGCATTATACCACAATTCAACGGATGGTATTGCGTGTGGCGTTGACGAGCGTCCGCCACAGCTCAGCGGGTGTGGATGCGGAAAGCAACCCGGCCCTGCTCGTCTTGCGGCGGAACACCGACATGAGATCGGACATAAGCTTAAGGAAGAACGCCGAACCTGCGCTTGGTATGGCGGAGAGGATCACGAAGTTCACCTTCTCGCCGGAATCATCCCACACAACCCCGTCAGGCAGCACACCCAACGCAAACGTGAGTGCGCCGCCCTCCACCCCGCGCACGTGCGGCACGGCCGTACCGTCGTTCATGCGGGTCGAAAGCAGCGCCTCGCGTTCCATGGCGAGACGGGCAAGCCCATCACCGTCGGAGACGTATCCGGCCTTGGCCATGGCTGTCGCAAGCAGCTCAATCACCTCCTGGGGGCTGCCCGCCTTGATGGCCGGAATCATCAGCGCCTCGGACGAAAAGCGGGCAAGCCCTTTGACCTTCGATATCTCATCGTCGTTTTCGACTGTCTCGCGGCGGGCGGAGGACACCGCATCGCGGTTCTCGTAGAGAAGCCGTCCGCAGGTGGCGCAGGTTACCGGATGCTCGGCAAGGCGAAGCATACGGACTGCCGCCACCGGCACCTGCATTCCGCATCCGGAGCAGCACCCGTTGTGCAGAGCCGCCATGAACAGGGGCTTTGCGGCGCTCAACCGACGGTACAGATCGCGGATGCGGGGCTGGAGGGAGCCGGCGAGGTTTTCCATCTCCTGCGCCAGCCGTTCTGCGTGAGCCGCATCTTCACGTGCCACGCACTCTGCGCGCGCAAGGGATATCTCCTGGATTTTCCTGAGCGTTTCGAGCTGTTCCTTCATGATTCCCTCCTTTTGCTGCGGACATCTGCCTGATCGGTTACTTGGCGTCGCGGAAGAATTTGCGCATCGCGTCCTCCGTCTTGCACTCAAGCAACTTCTCATATCCGCTTCCAGCCCGCAGTGCACGACTGATGAACGCCATGAGCCGGAGATACGGGGCCTGAGCGGATTCAGGGGCGACAGTGAGCACGATCACCTGTATGGCGGAGTGGTCAATCGTCTCGTAATCCGGTATTGAACCAGTCTCGCTCGATGAGTTGTCGACTATCGCAACTGCGCCGACGATGCCGGACACGGCGTCCGTGCGTCCGTGCGGCACTGCGATTCCGTGGTCGAGACCCGTGGGCATCGAAGCCTCACGGGAGAACACCGCCGCCTTCACGGCTTCCACGTCGTTTATGCGCTGCGGCGCAGATGCGGCCATCGCCGCCACCATCTTTTCGATGGCCTCGCGCTTTGAGGACGCTTTGAGAGACGGAATCATCGCAAAGCCCTGCACATACCGGCCAACGCCGGTGCCGCGAACGGAGACAAGCTCGGTCTCGTTCTTCAGGAGCGTCTCAAGATCGTCGCGGCGGATCGGCTTGGCGATGGCCTGCGCGATGTCGCGTATCTCGCCCACGACCTCCATCCACGCCGTCATCACGGTCGTCTCCTCCTCCGGAGTGCATTCGAAGCGGATTATGTCGCCCTCGCGGCGCATCGATATCTCAATCTCGTCCATCTGAATCGCCCAGATGTCCTCGGCGGAGTTGAGCAGATACGTGTAGAAGCCCTCCTTCTGAAACACCTTCACGAGATGATCGCGCATGAGCTGCGCAATCGGCTCGGACGACAGCTGGAAGGAGAACGAACGGGAGCCGTGCGTATTGCTCTTGCGTTGACCGCGAACGCCGTCGCCCTTGACGTTGAACAGACCCATCAGGCAAGGCGGCGCAATGATCGTCGTGACAAGCGTCATCAGAATGCCGATGCCGAACGCCTCCTGCGTGAGATAGCCGTTCGAGAGGCCGATGCCGGCGATGATGAGAGCCACTTCACCGCGAGGAATCATGCCGGCGCCGATGCGGAGGGCGCCCTTCATGTTGAATCCGCAGACGAGCGAAGGGATCGCGCATCCGATCACCTTGGCCAACACTGCGAGCACGGTGTAGATTCCGCCGAACACAAGCACCGGCTTGGAGCAGAGGGCGCTCATGTCGACCATCATGCCCATAACGCAGAAGAAGACAGGCACGAGGAAGGTGTAAACGCTTTGAAGGTTCTCCTCGATCATGTGCTTGAGATCCGTGCGGCTGAGCGCAAGACCCATCACATACGCGCCGATGATGAGAGTAAGGCCAAGCGCCTCGAAGAGACCTGCGATCACGAGCGAAAGTCCAAACGCAAGCGTGGCGATGGCGATCGGCGACCGGAAGAGCTTAAGCAGCCAGGAGATGCGGCGGGCAAGGACAAGACCGAGCACGGTGCCGCCGAGCCACACGCCTATCGCCTTCAGGGCCGTAAGGCCGATGCTGCCCCACGGTACGCCCGTCTTCGCCGCACCAGCTGCGGCAGAGACCGTCTGCGCGCCGATGATGCCCATGCCGATGGCAAGCACGATGATTCCGAGCACGTCGTCGATCACGGCGCCGGCCATGATCGTCACACCCTCCTCTGAATCCATCTTGCGGCGTTCGGAGAGGATTCGGGCGGTGATTCCGACGGATGTCGCCGTGGACATTATGCCCATGAACAGCGCGGTCGGATCAAGTATCGCCTTCATGATCTCACCGTTCTGGACGAACGTGTGAAGCTTCGCAAGGCAGCCTATTCCGCCGAGAAGGTCAGGGAACATGCTCACCGCGTAGACTGCGCACAGATTGCCGAAGAAGAACGAGAAGATCACACCGCCGATGCCGACGAGCGAACCCGCGAACGCAAAGCGCAGAAACATCTTGAGGTCTGTCTCGATGCCGGATAGGAACAGCAGCACCACAGAGGCTATCGTGCATATTCCATACAGCTCCGGCGAAACGGCGAACTGCGTCTCTCCCGTCACCCTTGCCAACTCCGCGAGATATCCGCCCCTGAACAATCCGTACTTGAAAAGACCTTCGCCAAAACCGATGCCGCCCAAAGCCCACGGCCCGATGAGAATGCCTGCGCCCAGTTCGCCAAGGACGCTCGGCAGCTTGACAAGCGAGGCGAGCATACCGCCCAGCTTTGCAGCGAAGAGAATCAATCCGACCTGAAGCGCGAGAAGCGTCATCTTCTCCGTCAGAGGAAGTTCCTCCGCATGAAAACCCGCCGCAACAGCCGGAGCCGCTTCAGCAAAAACACCCGCCGCAGCCGTCACAACAGCTGCGGCCACCAAAAACTTTTTGTTTTTCATAATGGCGGTATTATATCAGAAATCGCCATGCGAAATCCATCGTCCGAAACACATCTGACGCAAAAAGCACTGCACCTATTTGCGCACCGCCGGAACGCCCATCACCCGACCGGACGTAAACGATTTCGTGACTGCAGCGCCCGCCGCGACATACACTGGAGCCTCAAGTCCGAGTTCACAGTGAGGAACCACCGATGACTGCACCCCGAAGAACGAACCGTCTCCAACGACAACCCCGCCGGTAAGTCTGCATCCCGGCGATATGGAGACAAAATCACCGATTCTGTCAGTTGCCGCCGTGAGGACGGACGCCGAGCCGCATTGGCCATCGTGCCGTGACGAAGCCACCGCCGCACGTACCCGCGACAATCCGCTCGGAATCGAACGGATCAAACGCAACGCACGTGAGCCGCCGCACGTGTAGGCCATCGTTCGCAGCCGACCATGTCGAGCCGTCGTCCGAGCTAACGAGGACCCCGTGTCCGCCCGCAAAGTCGTGGTAGGGGTTGTCCATCGTCGTAAGTACGAGACGCGTCGGATTGCGTGGATCGGCTGCAACCGCATATGCCAACGGCTCGGTCGACAGCCGCGTCCACGCGCCTGTCGTCGGGTTATGTCGCCAGAGTCCACGTTGAGCCTGATCGCCGACACGACCACAGCAGACGAGGACGCGCCCGCGCGTGTCGCACGCAATCCCACCCTCGCAGTCCGTCGCGAATCCCATCGGCACAAACGTCTTCCAGTCCGCCGTCGCAAATATCCCCTTCCGGTTGCGCACATAGAACCGTCCGGGCCGCGACGGATCGGCAACGAACGCGCCCGCCATCCCCTCCGCCGCCTCATGCCGCCAAGTCTCTCCGCCGTCCGCCGTACGGTAAATCCCGTTGCCGAAGACGACGAACGCGCACCGACCGTCGTCCGGGTCAGTCCAGACGTCGCCGTAGCTGCCGTCGGCGAACTCGGGCAGCCCAGCCGCCGCGCCAAATCGCGCACGCCATGTTGCGCCGCCGTCTCGGCTGACGAGGATGCCGCTGTTCGCTCCGCGCTGGCCCGACGTGACGTAGACCGTGCCGTCTTTCGCGAACGCTGCGCCGACCCCGCCGTTCCATGGTGCGACTCCGCCATGGGCGTAGCGCCATGTCTTAAGCCCATCGTCGGAGATCCACGCGCGTGCGGCATCCATCGCCTGAACAATCGCCTGTCCCTTGCGATAGGGATTGAAGACGACATTTTGCGAGCACCAGCCGTTCCAGCCGCGACCGCGCCAGTTGTCGGGACGTCCCTCCGGGTCGGGCCGGTACGCCGTCATGTCCGTCCACGTCGCGCCGCCATCCGTCGTCCGGATGACGTACTCGGAGTTCCAGGCATAGGCGACATCCGCCTCCGTCGGCGACGCGGCAATGCGGCAACTCGGCCCAGCGAAGCAGGCCGTGCGAAGCGTCCAGCGCGCACAGGCGCGTCGCCAGGAAGACCCGCCGTCGTCACTCGTCCAGACGGACGCCGCTCGCCAGCCCAAATCGCTCACGTAAAGCCGATAGGGCGAAACGGGTGCGACTTCAATCGCACTGAAGCGTGTGACGCAATTCGGATGCGTGTCGGACAGCTTGTCAATGCCCGTATCCGAGGGGCGGAACGTGCGTCCCCGGTCGTTGCTGCGCCAAATGCTGCCGGGCATACGCACACCGTCCGCCCCCGGGTCGCTCGGCGCGACGACAGCCCAGACCACATTCGGATCAACAGGGTGGGTCGCGACATCGACAAGCGGACCTGGGAGACCGCTGACCTTGCGCCGCCGCCAGGTTCGACCGCCGTCGGGAGACGAGAACCAGCCGGCGCCATCCGCGAAGAGATGCGCCCAAGGCCGCTTTCCCGCGCCCCACCAGGCCTTGACGATGTTCGCGCCCGTGACGGCGCTCGTCGTGAAGCCCTCCGCCGTCACCGTACCAAGTCGCCGCCAATCATCGCCGCCATTCTCGCTCAGCCACACCGCGCCCATCGTTGCACACCGGCCCCAACGGCGCGAACTGCCGCCGAAAGCCAGCAATCGCGCAGGCCGCACAGGATCAACGAGCACCTTCTCGATCATCACCGTGTATTTCCAAGGACAAGGCTCAGGCATTCCCCGTCGACGGCCCTGCCATGTGCGGCCGCCGTCACGGCTCATGAACGGACCCATGCACGAACCGATCCACAGTTCGTCCGCCCGCTTCGGGTGGAACGTCGGTGTCGCCATTTCGTAGGATGGAAGCCCAAGTCCCGGCGTCCAGCTCTCGCCGCCGTCGAACGAGACGGCCGTGCCCAGCATATCGCCGCCGGAGACGACATGGTGCGGGTTATGCGGCGAAACGGCAACCGAGACGATCGCCCCGCCGCAACCCGGCTCGCACAAGGGTTGCCAGCGGAACAGGGAGGCCGATGCTTCATTGGACGTGCCAGACACTTGCGCCGTCAGCGCGACAATGGCAATGGCAGAAAAGAAACGTGTCAGCATGGTCGGCCTCCTGATATTACCGGGTGATGAGCCTCGTCCTTTCTTCCCTGCGTTTCCGGCAACATAATCCTATATTTGCCACCGCTACAGTCGTTCGTCGTCATCGCCACCGGTTTCATGAACACGATTATACCATATGTGAGGAGACGGGCAGACAAACTCCCGCTGCTGCGCCCATCCCAGCGGCCAGCCACGCAGATGACGCCGCAGCGGTTGCCAGGCGTGGCAAAGAGAAATGTTATTTGCTACAATATCCGCAACAAACCAAAAGGAGACTGCGATATGATGACGAGGAAAAACAAAAAAGGCCAGACGATGCTTGAGTACATCATCATCGTGGCACTTATCGCGATATCGCTGATTGCGGTGTTCACGTATTTTGGCAGAGCGACAGCCAAGAAGGTCGCCGGCGCCACCGAAGCGATCTCCACCGAGGAAGGCGCAAACGCGAGATCCGCAGCCGATGACATCTCGACCGAGACGATCAAAAAACTCGGCGAAAACTGATCCGGGCAACATCTGCCGTGTCCGCAAGATGCACACCGCCGCGCTTCCGAAGACGCAGCGGGCAGACTGCGCTTGAATACATAATCGTGTTCACGCTGCTGCTCGCCGCCGCAGGCGCGGCGTACCACTTCATGCGGGCGCCGGCGGCCGTCGCCACTCACACGACGGACGTCATATGTTCGGAACGGCTCTGACAGCACACCGCCGGAAACGCGGGCAGGCGATGATTGAGACGACAATCTCGATGATTGTCGTCCTTATAGTGTTTCTTGCACTGTTCAATCTGTCCGATCTCATGCGCACCCGGCTTCTTGTGGAGAACGCATCGGTGAAATGCGCCCGCGCCCGTGCCGTCGGATACAACGATTTCATGCTGCGCAAGATCGCCAGGCTGTCGACGATGCCAGCTGCCGGAAGATGCCTCACCGATTCCTCGACAGGGGACGGAACTCTGTCCCGGAGCGAACGGTACAGCCGCATAGGCGAATACCTGTCAAGCGAATACGAGGCGCAGGCGGATGCGATACTCGACTTCGAATATTGGCGGGACGGCGACACATTTGCATCAAGCCACACGGACTCCATAAACACATCGGCAACGGTGACGCAGCGGAGGCCGCGTCTGTTCGACTTCGGGCCGATGGTGGGGCGCACCGGCGCCGACACCGACGAACGCGCCGACATCTCGGCATCATGCACCGCAGAGGCGCACTATCCCGACTACCTTCAATGACTGAACGCCACGGAAAAAGCGGGCAGATGGCCATATTCCTCGTGCTGATCCTTGCGGGGCTTGTCATGCTGTTCGCGCTGAACGTGGACATATTCACGTCATCGCGATCGAAAATCCGTCTGCAGAATGCCGCCGACGCAAGCGCACTCGCACTCGCCGGCTGGCAAGGCTCCACGCTGAACCTTATCGGTGATCTGAACGTTGCGCACATGGCGGCCATATGCCAGTCCAACGAATCCGCAATCGCGGGAATCGTCTCGCTCCAGCGCCGTCTCGCATTCATGGGACCGACGGCAGGGTTCAAGGCGGCAAACGACATCGCGAAACTCAACGGGACAGCGGTTTCAGATGACATGACGATGGCGGTCAGGCTCGTCGCCGGACTCGTGGACGACGGTTATCGCAGAATGATAGAAACCGTTCTCCGTGATGGCATCCGCGCCGGCGTGGACAATGCGGCGATAGTCAGGGCCGGATGCTCGGATCCACGCGCCGATCCCGATTTCTACGATGCAATAATGAGCCGAGACTTCCGCACCATGTGCGTCCGGTTCGCAGGAGGAGCACATCAGCTTCCCTCAATCCCGTCAGGGGCGCCAGACCCTGAGGATATTCTTCTCTCCGCCATGGACAACGCCTGCTTCGGAAGCGTCGGCGTTGGATGGGAGAGCGGCGCAGGATATGTCAGCCGCATCGGCGAGCTTATAGACTTTGCGCGGAACTGCGGATGCGAACACGTCGTCACGGAAGGCGGTCTCGTCACAAACAGAAACCTTTTCGCCTTCAGCCCCTGGTGCATCTACAGTCCGGACGAATGGCGGAGGCTTCCGGACGAATTCAGCTTCTCACGCTTCCCCTGGCTTACACCTCTTCAGGAGAGATACGACACGACTGGCGGCGGAGCCACCGTCAGAGTGGAGGGATCCGTGGCGCTCACATCGATATCGGCGCAGACGAACGCCATCTCGGCGCTTGCGGCGGCAAAGGCGCTCGGCAGCGTGAACGGTGCGGCAGTGACAGACATTTCGCCGCCGCTCGTGCTTCCCGCCTTCGACAAGGCAAGACTCGTTCCGTTCGCTTTCGGCGCCGCCACCGGAAGACGCGGAACGTCAAACCTCAACCATGTGCGTTCACTCGCAGGGCTGCTCGGATTGAGCGGCGGCACATCGTCATACCTCGGACTTCTCGACATCTACGACAGCGAGGAGTTCCGCAGTGCGGCGGACAAGTGGTACTCCGATCACGGACACACGGACGCCGACGGATGCCGCCCCCCGCAGCACGGCGGCACAGAACGCGGAGGGGGGACGTCATATGGCATCTGACGCAAGACGTTCCGGACAGGCGATGACGGAGTTTGTGGTGGCGATACTCGCCATGATGCTGATCGTCCTTGCGATGGTGGAGTTTCTGCCGGTGTTTCTCGACAACTTCAGCCTTCTGAAGGAGGTTCGCGAGGAGGCCGGGACAGCATCCATTACGGCTTCGTCCGGAATATCCGTGGCCGACAGGCAGGATGAATTCGATGCGGACATCCCTGACCTGCTCATCGACAGGAATCTCACGTCTGGGTACTTCTCGGAAAAGATGCGAATGCCGGCGGCAAATCTTGCCGTCCGCGAATACGCAGTCATACCGGTCATATCCGGTGCGACGGAGACAATACGATACGCCAACCGTGCGGGGACGGCGGAATTCGTCTCTGCGATGTCGTCGCTCTCACCAGCCGAAGCTCTCGCCCGCGCTGAGGGGACGATGGCCGGGGCTGGCTGGCAGCCACATCCGGTAAAGGCGGATGATGCCCGGCTTTTCACAATCGGCGACATCTCCGCCCCTTCGGCGGTGGCAGCCGTACATGTGCAGCTCTCAACCGAAGGAGATGGCTTTACGGTTATTACGATAGCCGCAAGGTCTGCCGGTGCATCTCTATAGTCAATTCAAATATGGTACAATAACCCCATGAAACAAAAGATCGTCTTGATTGCCGCCGTAATCGCCGGACTTGTCGCCGCGTTGCTGACACGTTTCTACCTGTCCGCCAAGGATGCCGAAATCGCAGACATGAAAGCCCGGTTCGAAAAGCGGTTCGGAGTGATGGAGGTTCTGTGCTTCGCCGAGAACGTACCGGGCGGCACGATACTTTCCAAAAGCCAGCTCGGAACCAGGACGGTGCCGCAGGCCGGTTTGCGCGGGCAGGCACTTACGATAGACAATCTCGGAGACGTGCTTGGACGAAAGATACTGCTCGGACACAGCAAGGGCGAAGTGCTATTCTGGGCCGACATCGAGGGCGGAAATCCGAGAACGGTGGGGCTTGCATCGACGATAAAGAAAGGGATGCGTGCCGTGTCGATAAACGCCGCCGGCGCGGCTTCGGTGACCGGCATGGTGACGCCAAACGACCATGTTGACGTAATCGGCACGTTCACGTTCCCCGATGAATCCGGCAAACGCGACCAGGCGGCACTCGTCACCTGCACGATACTTCAGAACGTCCTGGTGCTGGCAACCGGCAAGATCACGGCGAAGATGGCTGGACGCGACAGCGACGGACCAAACGGCTCGTACTCTACCGTCACGCTGGAGGTCACGCCGCGAGAGGCGGAAATGCTCGCATTCGCCGAACAGATGCGCGGCAGGCTCTCGCTCTCACTCCGCAACAGGAGCGACGTGTCGTACGAGAAGGAACTGCCGCAGGTCGATTTCGCGAAGATCAGATCCGAAATCGAGGAGCTGAACCTCAAGCGGCAGATGAAGGTGACGAAATAACGCACACGCCATGACGCTCACACTCATGAAATCCGGAGAGCAGCGCCCGGCAACGGAGACGCTTGCTGACGGCGCATACATCGTCGGACGCGGAAGCTCGGCCAAGATACGGCTTCCGTACGCCGATGTGTCGGAGCGACATGCCCTTGTCGTCGTACGCAACGGGCAGGCGTCGATCGAAGATCTCAAAAGCGCAAACGGAACGTATGTGAACGGCAGACAGATTGATGCCATCGTTACGCTTTCTGACGACTCTATCGTACAGATCGGGAACACGCTGATGCGCATATCGCGAAATGATGCCGAAGCGCAAACAGAGACACCGCCCGAAACGACATCCGCCCAACAGTCCGGCAACCCGGCATCCGCCCATGACGATCCGACGGTTGCATCCGGCCAATCCGGAAGCGCAGCGGGACAGAATGGAGACAAGCCATCGCAGCCATCCGCACCTAAGCAGGACCCTTTCGCGAATCTTCGCCGCAAGGTGCGCGAACAGATCCAAAAGGAGCTGATTGCAAGGATGGATCTCAAGCGCCTGACGGCATCCGGAATCGACCGCGACGGACTCGAGCGCCAGGCTCGCGACAAGATTGCGGAGATCGTCGCCGAGGTCGAGAAGAGCGGGAAGCTGCCGCGTTCAATAGATCCTGAACGGGTAAAGAAGGAGGTGTTCGACGAGGCGCTGCGGTTGGGTCCGTTAGAAGACCTGCTCGCCGATGAATCCGTGACGGAAATCATGGTCAACGGCCCGCATCAGGTGTATGTCGAGCGCGGCGGACGGCTTCAGCTCACGGATCTTCAGTTCTCCGACGACGCAAGTGTGCTTGCGATCATCGAGCGCATAGTGGCGCCGCTCGGAAGGCGGATAGACGAATCTCAGCCGTATGTTGACGCAAGACTGAGCGACGGCTCCCGTGTGAATGCAATCATTCCGCCGCTTTCGCTCTCCGGTCCGTCCATCACAATCCGCAAGTTCGCAAAGAAGAAGCTTACGGTGCAGGACTTCATACGCTACGGCACATGGAACGCCAACGCCGCCACATTCATGGATGTGTGCGTCAAGTTGAGAAAGAACATTGTCGTGGCCGGCGGCACCGGCTCCGGGAAAACCACCCTGCTGAACCTGCTTTCGTCTTTCATTCCTGAAACAGAGCGCATCGTGACCGTCGAGGATGCCGCCGAACTTAAACTCGCCCAGCCGCACGTTGTGCGTCTTGAGGCGCGTCCACCTAACGTTGAAGGCAAAGGCGCGGTGACGATACGCGATCTCGTCAAAAACTGCCTGCGAATGCGTCCAGACCGCATCATTGTAGGCGAATGTCGAGGCGGCGAAGCGCTCGACATGCTGCAGGCGATGAACACCGGACACGATGGTTCGCTCACGACGGTTCACGCAAACTCGCCGCGCGATGTCGTGTCGCGATTGGAGACGATGGTGCTCATGAGCGGCATGGAACTGCCGTCCCGTGCGATACGCGAACAGATAGCCAGCGCAATAGACATAATCATACACGAATCACGTCTCGCCGACGGCTCGCGCAAAGTAACGGCGATAACGGAGGTGACGGGGCTTGAGGGTCAGCAGATAGTGATGCAGGATCTCTTCACGTTCCGGCAGACCGGCATCGATGCAAACGGCAGGATATTGGGAGAGTTCAGACCTACCGGCGCCATGCCGACATTCTTCGACACACTCAAGTCCAGAGGCATAGCCTTAAGTCCGGAGATATTCCAGCCGTGATGTTGGAACTTGCAATAATATTCACTGGTGCGCTGTGCGTAGGCGGAATGGCCGCTTTCATCCTGATGAGGATGGAAATCGACGCTGGGCGTCGCGGAAAGACCGCCTATGCCAAGTGGCTGAACGCCCGATACGTGCGCAAATTCGACGAGCAGCTCCCAGATGCGCTTGGAACGATGTCAAACGCCCTTCGCGCCGGATTCTCGATATCCCAGGCATTTGAATCCGTGGCGGAATCCGACATGCATCCCATTGCTGACGAGTTTGCGCTTTTCCTTCAGCAGATGCGCGTGGGCATGAGCTTTGACGATGCGCTCGCATCATTGGAGAAGCGCATCGCGTCCGACGATCTTGCGCTTGTGGTGACATCCATAGACATCGCCCGCCGTACAGGCGGCAACCTTACAGAGATTTTCGACAGCATATCGAACACCATACGCGGACGCATGAGAATCGAGCGCAAGGTCAGGACGCTCACGGCGCAAGGACGTCTTCAGGGGCTTGTAGTCTCGCTCATGCCCGTCGCTCTATGCGTGATAATGACGATGATGAAGCCCGGTCTCATGATTCCGTTCCTGATGTCATTCAGCGGAATCGTCTGTCTGCTGGTTGCCTCGGCGCTCGTGCTTGCGGGGTGGCTTGTCATCCGCAGAATCGTGACGATCAAGGTATGATGGCGACGCTGCGCTGCGACGCCCCTACCTCGCCCAGCGTCTGGGCTGCTGCGGCTCGGCGAAGATGTCCGGTTTGACGTCCAGTCCCCATTTACATCCAACCGCCATCTTTCCAAGTTCAGACAGGAGCGTTTCAGACGGCATTATGCCGCCATCAAGCTCAATCGCCACCGTCGTTCCGTTTGAATACTTGAGGTTTATCCTTACGGGGAGCGACCCCGGATGCGTTGCGAACAAAGTCGACATATCCTCGATCTTGGAGGAAAGATCCGGATCGTCATACCGCAATTCAATGTACATGTGATTTGAGAATGCAGCCATTCCGTCGGAAAGCCTGTACGCCTCCCGCACGAGAAACTGCAATCCCTCCTCCTCTTCATGCGTGTTGCGGTCCGTCCTGTGCACGAGATCTCCGCACACAAGCACGGGAGTCTCCACAGCGCCCGGCAGCCAATCTTTCATCTTGTCGTAGACGGCCGCGAAAGCCAAGGCCTCCATTTCGCTGTGGCTGTCGTCGATCACAAGTATCGCCCACGGCTTTGGCTCACCTTCCGGGCCCTTTGGCTTTGACATCCGCACCTGGCACGATTTGAGAAGTCCACCCAGCCTGACAGGCATCTTCACCTGACGTTCCGCCTTGACCTCTGACATCATCGGAACGTGTGGCGGCGAAGCGATGGAGAATGTAGACAGATCTCCCAGCAGACTCTCATACGCCCCCAGCGGATGCCCTGTGAGATACATTCCAAGGAGTTCACGCTCAAGCCGGAAATCCTCGGCCGCCGGCCATTTCGGGCAGTCGGAAAGATCATCATCCGACACAACGGTGTCTACGCTTGAATCAAGCACATCGAAGAAGCTTCCCTGTGCGCTCCCCTTCTCCTTTGCCAGCTCGGCGGCGCGTCGCAGGGCGAACTCTGCGTTGCAGAAATATCGGGCACGATGGAACGAATGATCCGCATTCGAGAACGAATCGAACGCACCGCATCTCGCAAGGTTCTCAAGCACACGGCGATTGACCGCCGCAGGAAGCTTTCTCCCGTCCGGCCCTGTCGTCTGTCCGCCAAGCCTGATGCAGAAATCCATGAACCCCTTGTAAGGCCCGTTCTTCTCGCGCTCGGCGACAATCGAATCCGCCGCAGACGCGCCAACGCCCTTTATTCCGGCAAGACCGTACCGTATAGCCTTCTCGCCCTTGACCGGCGTAAAACGCGAGAAGCTGTCGTTCACGTCAGGTGGACGCACCTCAAGTCCCATGGCGGCGGCTTCTGCGACAAATCCGGGGAGCTTGTCGAAGTTGCCGATTTCGGACGATATCTGTGCGCACATGAACTCCGCAGGATAGTGCGCCTTCAGGTAGCCCGTCTGGTACGCAACCCAGGCGTAGCACACCGCGTGCGATTTGTTGAATGCGTACGAGGCGAACTTCTCCCAGTCAGACCATATCTTCTCGATAAGCCCCTTTGCGGTTTTTTCGTCCGTCCACTTGTCCACCCGGAAGTCTTTGTTTTCAAGGCATCCCTTGATGAACTTCGCCTTAAGCTCGTTCATTATGTCCATGAGCTTCTTGCCCATGGCCTTGCGAAGCTTGTCGGATTCACCGCGGGTGAATCCGGCGAGGCGACGCGAAAGAAGCATCACCTGCTCCTGGTAGACGGTGACGCCGTACGTGTCCTTCAGGTACATCTCCATCAGCGGATGGTCGTACGTTATCGGCTCTCGCCCCTGCTTGCGGTTTACGAACGAGGGAATGTAGTCCATCGGGCCAGGACGGTACAGGGCGTTCATGGCCACAAGATCCGTGAGGCGTTCGGGCTGGAGGGCGATGAGCCACTTCTTCATGCCGTCGGATTCGAACTGGAACAGTCCGGTCGTCTCGCCGCGTCCAAACAGCGCGTAGGTCTCCTTGTCGTCATCGGGTATCTTGTCGGTGTCGATGTCGATTCCGTGAAACTGCCTTATCAGCGCAACGCATTCCTTCTCGACGGTTAGCGTCTTAAGTCCGAGAAAGTCCATCTTGAGGAGTCCGACCGGCTCCACGTAATGGCCGTCATACTGCGTGGTTAGCAGATTTTCGTTCTCCGTCGGCATGACGGGGAGCGTATCTATGAGCGGATCGCGCGAGATGATTACGCCGCAGGCATGGACACCCGGCTGACGGATGGAGCCGTCAAGCCGCACGGCACGCTCCATGAGCGTCTTGACGGTGCCTTCGTTGCCGGGCGCAATTACGTCCTTTATTGGCTGGCCATCAAGCGCCGCTTGCAGGTTTGCCCCTTCCGGGAACTTCCACTCGCCCGTCTTCTTGTCCCTTCCGAGCGCCTTCTTGAATGTGATCTTCGGCGTGTCCGGGACGAGAGCCGCCAGTTTGTTCGTGTCGGCGAGTGGATATTCCATCACACGTCCGACATCCTTGATTGCGCTTTTCGGCGCCATCTGGCCAAACGTCACGATGTGCGCAACATGATCCTGTCCGTACTTCTGTGTCACGTACTCAAGCACTTTGCCGCGCCCGGCATCGTCGAAGTCCACATCTATATCAGGCATGGAGATGCGATCGGGGTTGAGGAAGCGTTCGAACAGCAGGTCAAACTTCAGCGGATCGACGTTCGTGATGCCAAGTGCGTACGCCACTGCCGCACCGGCGGCGGATCCGCGACCCGGCCCCACCCACACACCCATCTTGCGGGCCGCGTCGATGTAGTCGTGGACAATGAGAAAGTATCCGGGGAATCCCATTGTGCGGATCGTGTCCAGCTCGAACTGCACACGCTCGGAGGTGTCCTTCGGAAGCGGATCGCCCCATCTGCGCTTTGCACCGGCCCACACAATGTCCGCAAGATACTCGGCCTCGAACTGTATGCGAATGGCCTTGTCGTACCCGCCGAACTTCTCCACACGCCCCTCCGGGTACATCCCGGTCAACGTCTTTTCGTCGTACTTCGCCCGGAAGCCTTCCTCCGTGCCGAACGATGCAGGTATGTCGAACTTCGGCATGATGGCATCAGAGTCGAGGCGGTAGCTCTCGATGCGTTCGGCCACCTCAAGCGTATTGCGCAGGAACTCCGGGTTCTCCGGAAAGACCTTCGCCATCTCCTCAAGCGGCTTGAACCACTCCTCGCCCGTGTAGACGAGCCGTCCCTTCTTGGTCGATGCGTCGTCATCGTCGATTCTCGGCGGATCGCTCATCTTCCTGCCGGTCGAAAGGGCGAGCAGCACATCGTGGGAGTCGTTGTCCTCCGCATCAAGGAAGTGAACATCGTTCGTAGCTATGACACGGATGCCCAACTTCCTTGAAAGCTCGATGACTCCCTTGGTCACCATGCGCTGACGGTACCACACACCGTTCGGAGCGCCGTTCATCTCCGGATGCACCTTCGACCGGTGCTCCATCACCTCAAGTGAGAAGTCGTCACCGAACAGATCCTTGTACCAGCCCGCAATCCGCTCCGCCTCGTCCATGCGCCCATCAATTATCGCACGGGCGACCTCTCCGGCGATGCACGCCGACGAGCAGTGCAGCCCTTCGTGGTACTTTTCGAGCAGAGCATGGTCAATGCGCGGCTTATAGTAGAATCCGTTGATGTGCGCCTCCGAAATGAGACGCACAAGGTTGTGGTAGCCGACGAGGTTCTTTGCATGGAGACAGAGATGGAACTTCTTCTCCGTCCTGTCCCGCTCAAGGTGATTCCGGTTGGTGACATACGCCTCGCAGCCAAGGATCGGCTTGATGGGCGGCAGTCCCTCGAATTCCTTCTTCTTGGAGTTGCAGGCGTCGTAGAACGCCTTGAGAGCGAAAAGGTTGCCGTGATCCGTGACTGCAAGGGCAGGCATTCCCCACCTGCGGGCCTTCTCCACAAGCGGGTTTATCTGGCACTGCCCATCCAGCAGGGAATATGTCGTATGCAGATGAAGATGGACGAAATCACTCACGTCACTTCACCACGAAGTTGACCATCCGCTTCGGAACGGCTATCACCTTCACGACGGTCTTCCCTTCAAGGAACTTCACAACGTCAGGGGAAGACTCCGCCGCAGCGCGCATTTCGTCAGCCGTCGCCGTGACCGCAACCTTGATGCGTCCGCGCAGCTTGCCCATGACCTGCACAGGAATCTCAACTTCACTTTCCACGAGCGCTGCGGCATCATACTTCGGCCACGGCTCATACGCAAGCGTATCAGAATGCCCAAGGAATGCCCACAGCTCTTCGCCGAGATGCGGAGCAAACGGCGCAAGGCAGAGCACGAACTTCTCAAGGCACTCACGTGGAAGGCCATTCCCCGACTTTACAAACCCTTCCGCTTCGTTGATGAACACCATCATCGCGGAGATTGCGGTATTGAACGCCAAAGCCTCCAGATCCTCTCCAACCTTCTTCACCATCGCGTTCAGGGACTTGGATTCATCCTTCGTCATGGCACGGTCGGATATTGCCGTCTCCGTCACCAGCCGGTTCGCGCGCTTGAGGAAACGGAACACACCTTCTACGCCCTTCGTCGACCAGGGCTTCACCGCCTGGAGCGGACCCATGAACATCTCATAGAGACGCAGGGAATCCGCACCGTAGTCGCGGACAACGTCATCGGGGTTGACTACATTCTTGAGCGATTTGGACATCTTGGCGGGGAACTCGGTCAGCAGCTCCTCTTCGCCGCCCTCCTCGGCTCCATACGGCTTGCCGTCGCGCCACGTCACCCTGTCGGACGGCACCAAGACGCCACGAGACGTCTTGTACGCAATGCCAAGAATCATACCCTGGTTCACAAGACGCCGGAAAGGCTCCTTCGTCGGCACAAGCCCAAGATCAAACAGCACCTTGTGCCAGAAGCGGGCATAGAGGAGATGAAGCACAGCGTGCTCCGCACCGCCCACGTAAAGATCCACCGGAAGCCACTTTTTCAGAAGGCCCTGATCCGCAAACGCCTTGTCGTTCAACGGATCGATATAGCGGAGATAGTACCAGCACGAGCCTGCCCATTGGGGCATTGTGTTCGTCTCGCGCTTTCCCTTCCTGCCGGTTGCGGGATCCGTGACATTCACCCAATCGTCAGCCTTGGCGAGCGGCGGCTCACCCGTCCCAGTCGGCTTGTAGTCCTGCAGCTCTGGGAGCGTAAGAGGCAAATCGCTCTCATCCACAAGCGACTGTGTGCCGTCATCCCAGTGTATGACCGGGAACGGCTCACCCCAATAACGCTGGCGCGAAAAGAGCCAGTCGCGAAGCTTGTACTGAGTCTTCGCACGACCAACGCCATTCGCCGCAAGCCATTCAATCATCTTTCTCTGCGCATCCTTGACTGAAAGGCCGGTAATGAACCCGGAGTTCACCATCACGCCGTCCGCTATGTCTGTGTAGGCGACATCCCCATTGTACGGCTTCGGCTTCCCGTCAATGCTGTCCTCAACGGCATCAGATTTCTTGCCGACAACCTGATAGATCGGAAGACCAAATTTCTTCGCGAAATCGAAATCGCGCTCATCGTGCGCAGGCACAGCCATGATCGCACCTGTGCCGTACGATGCAAGCACATAGTCTGAGATGAACACCGGAATCTTGTCGCCGTTTACGGGATTCACGCCCGCGATGCCGTCAAGCCTCACGCCTGACTTGTCCTTGTTCAACTCTGTGCGTTCGAGATCGCTCTTCGCGGCAGCCTTTCTCTGATAGGCCCGCACCTCATCGGCATTGGCGAGCGCACCGGCATCAAGCCATTTGGAGACAAGCCTGTGTTCAGGGGAAAGAACCATGTACGTAGCGCCAAAAAGCGTGTCGCAGCGCGTGGTGAACACGGTGACGACATCAGATTCGTTCCCTGCGGCATCGCTGCGCAGCACCTTGAAGTCGACCATTGCTCCGGTGGATTTGCCGATCCAGTTGCGCTGCATCTCCTTTATGCTCTCCGGCCAGTCAAGCTCGTCAAGATCAGAGAGAAGACGCTCCGCGTACTCCGTGATCTTCAGCATCCACTGGCGCATCGGACGCCGCTCGACCGGATGGTTCCCGCGTTCAGAACGCCCGTCGATGACCTCTTCGTTCGCAAGTACTGTGCCGAGTGCGGGACACCAGTTCACAGGCACCTCTGCAACGTACGCAAGCCCCTTCTTGTAGAGCTGCTCGAATATCCACTGCGTCCACTTGTAGTACTTGGGATCGGTCGTGTTCACCTCGCGATCCCAATCGTATGAAAAGCCGAGCATCCGGATCTGTTCACGAAAACGGTCTACATTCTTTTTTGTAGTGACTGCGGGATGCGTCCCCGTCTCAACCGCGTACTGCTCCGCAGGAAGTCCAAATGCATCCCATCCCATCGGATGAAGCACATTGAAGCCTCTCATTCGCTTGTATCGGCACAGTATGTCCGTTGCGGTGTATCCTTCGGGATGACCCACGTGCAGCCCGGCGCCCGACGGGTACGGAAACATGTCCAGACAGTAGAACTTCTGCTTCGCGTCATCGTGCGCATCGCACTTGAACGTCTTGTTATTCAGCCAGTACGCCTGCCATTTCTTTTCAATGGCGGAAAAATTGTAGTCCATCTTTATGTTCTTCTTTTGCTCATTGCGGCGCAGACGCGCCGCGTATTGTCAAGTTGACGTTGCCGTCAGATGTTCAGTCCGCACCTTCGGCGACAGGATCCTTGTGGTACATCACAGCGTTCTTGTCGTTAAGCTGATACACAGTGACGGGGCCAAGAGTCTCATCTATCGAAAACCGGTAGAACACGTTCGCATCGGGGAACGCACCCCAGTCATAGCCCGCATCGGCAGGAGCCGGCAGCTCTATGCGTCGGCAGAACGGCGTGTCGGAATCTTTATCACCAAAGCTTTCTGGACACAGCGTGAACCACCTGAGCGGACGCCATTCTCTGTCCACAACCCCGTTCTGAAGCGCACCCTGCACCTTGAACGTCACGGATGTCCACGAGGAGACGTGTTCATCGTAATCGGCGCTTGTCGATCCCGGCTCAAGTCCGCGAAGCATCTGCGGAGGATTCGCCGCCCCAGTCACACGGTTCGATATCATCATGGTCACGCTTACGAAGACGTTCGTTGAGACGCGCCCGTTCCCATAATCGGTTGTCACGGTCTCGCCGACAGTCTGCGCACCGGTGCTGTCGCCCATTCCGGCTTTCAGGATCCACTCCCAGTCCGCCGAGTTCTGGCTCACGGGCGGAATGTCAAGCCAATACATCTCCTTGAGCGAAAGGGTATATTCCGTGCCGTCTTGCTTCAGAACGGGCCGGTTGTTCATGCCATAGAATCTTGCAAAGTGCACAGTGTCTTCGTCATAGTCCTGCAGCCAGTCGATGATGGCCGGATAGTACGGGTCGTCAGACGAGACTCCGCCGTTTGCCGCGTCAGGCAGTTTAGGCGAGGCGACAGACGAGGCTGTCACGAAGAACTTGCGCGAGGCGTCATCTGCAACAGTCAGGTTTGACAGGTCGAGTTTCCACAGCCCAGATGCATCCTTTGCGTACGAGGATGCCACCTCGACGCCGGGAACGCCATAGCTGTTTGTGACAACCGATCCGACATCAAACCAGTTCTTCACTTCGTACACTACGCTCGTGCTGTACGTTCCCGAAATGGCATCCTGCGGGACTATCAGCACTGCCGAGTTCGACCTGACATCGCCAACCTTGACCCACATCGTGTTCTTGCTTTCGGCGTCCACATTTACGTACACCCACAGGTGGCTTCCCTCAGGTGGCTCAAAGTACGACGGATCGATGTACTGGAGAGTGCCATCCACAAGGCGGTTTCCCCTTCCGGGCGTGTTTACCATCCAGTTTGTCCAGCATGATGCGGTTTCGCCGTGGTTGGTAAATACACCAAGGGAATAGTCCACATCCGTCGTTCCTTTACCGTCCGCACCACCATAGATCCATGCATCATCGTTGAAACCAACCTTCACCTTCTCAAGGAAGTTCGTTCCATCGTAGTAGTATGAAACTCGGCTGTCAAGCGTGTTCGTGGACATGAACACAGCTTCATGCTCAACTATTCCGGTCGGACGGAGCAGACGGATTGCGTATGGCTGTTCGCGGCTTATCACACCACCCTGCGGGTATATCATTTTTGCGCTCCATGTGCCGTCATCGAGGAATCCGTGTTCAGCCGTTCTGTATGTCCCCGCTGATGCCGTATTTGGAGACTGCACAGCCACAAACGCATACTGGCTCGATGACGGCTCGGACTTGCTCGAGACCACATCGCCATAGCCAAAGGTGGCAATCGGATAGCTGACGTACTTTGTCGAGACGTTCTGTACGTACGGCACATATTCAAGAGACCACCCGGTGAGACCAAGACCCGCCGGCGCAGCAACCTCGATGTACTGGTGCTTGTCGTCGCCAAGATTGCCGAACCGGTACGTGTTGACCTCATTGATCCATGCGCGCTTGGGAGATATCTCATCGAGAATCGTGTATGCGCACTTTGTGGTCCCTTTGTTATAGAAGCTTTCGGATGCGAAGACATACCAAGAAGGTTCAGTCCAGTCAGTCCCCACCTCCATGACGCGATTATGCTCGGCACCGTTCTTGTCAAGATATTTCACGTATATGTGATACTGCACGATCTGATATCCCAAATCTCCGGGCAGCTGAGGCGGAATCAGCGATGCGGAGTCTGTCGGGGAACTGTGGTAGACGAGATTGCTCTCTGTCCAGTCCTCCGCCCTAACGAGCTCCACATCCAGACGCCTGTCGCCATTGCCGGACGTTTTCCACCTGGAATAGCCCCATGGGCTCATTCCGACATACCACGACATGAAGACTCTTATGGTATTCAGGTCAAGCTCATCCTCAAGCCCCGCCGGCAGGAGCTGCACCTGCATTCCGAACGACTCGTTCAGGAGAGGCTGCAAATCCGAACTCTGTATTCGATCAGCGGGGATGGATGCGTTGGAGGTCTTTCTTTCGCCATTGAAGCGGTACGGACGCGGCGGATATGCAAACGCAAGACCCGGCGTCATGGGCTGCATCACGGTCACTTCGTCAAGCAGCACACGCTGTATTGGAGTCGGATTCATCGTACTTCCGGTGTCGCCGAACGGAACTTTTGAATCCGCACGGTTGTTGCGTCCCTCAGCGGCCGCGAACGCCGTAAGCCTCAGCGCGGTGAAATCTGAATAGTCGCTCGGCATCCGCCACAGATACTGCTGAAAGAGCGGCGAACCAGCCGTTATCTCAATGTTGGTGATAACCGTCCATTTGTCGTCGTTCTCCTCCTGAGGATCTTCACACCCCGAAATGGAGACCCAGCCGTTCACACCGTTCGTTTCAAGCATACGGGCGAGGAAGCTGACCTGACCGATTCCGTTCGTGAATGTCGGCGTCTGGACGAACGGGTCGTGCTTGGAGTAGTTTGCCGATTCCGATTCGTCAGCGAACATGGGATCATCCTCCCCCGTACCTGCAACACCGGAGAAGTTCAGGGCACAGCTTCTTCCGGGCAGCGTGTCCAGGGAAGCATCGTACATGTGATCGTACAATGAACCGTACTTGCGCAGGTCGGTTGGCATGATGTTCCACCCCCACCAGCTACGGTCGTCGAGACGCGGCTCGTCAAGTGCCACCATTGCAGTTATCGCAACAGATCCGTAAAGGGAATCCATGTCGTTTGTTGCGCCGACGCGAGCGGCGGCGACCAGGTTCGTATCCATCAGCACACGGGCAATGCCCGATATCGGAGACTTGTAGCCGATCAGGATGTTTGTCGAACCGCCAAAACGTTCCTCCTCCGTCATGTTCGAGAAGTCGATCAGCCCAACATCCTCCCAGCCGTCCGCAAGAAGCTTGGAGCGTCCGCCGATATTGCTCTCGTTCACTCCGTTCGTCATCACCTGCACGTGAAGAAGCGCATTGGGATCCGCCCACTTCCACGAAACGGCAAGCGACGATATGCCGTCCATGAACGGCGTACGCACCGACATCGGTGACGTCTCGGATCCTCGCATGGGCTGAAGCAGGACAGCCCTGTCGATCACCCGCACGTGCAGGACCACAATGCCGTCTCCGCCGCACCCGCCGCGCGTCAGCCAGTTCCTTGCGTTGTTGCCTCCGCTCTGAAGCGCGGCGTGCATCGATCCGCCGCCGCCACCACCGCCGAGACCGTTCCTGGCGTCGCCGCCGGGCATTGCGCTGTTGTACGTCTGCGAGGAAGCCGCACCATCCGCACCGCCGTCACGCCCTTTCCCAGGTCCGCTGCCGGCACCATAGCCGTATGTCGCGACATAGCTGGCTGCATTCGTTCCGCCGCCGCCGCCGCCGCCGCCGCCGAGACCATCAGAGTCATTCAGATTGAAGATCGACTTGATTGCGTCGCGTATCGCCTCGTCGGGGATGTCTGAAACCTTGAAGCCCGTTCCGCCAAGACCGGCAACACCCGCCACTCCGGAGGTGCCATGTCCACCGTCGCCGCCGGAAACGATTATGTCTTCCGACGTCAGCGGACTACTGAGCGCGCCGCGATATACGACAAGTCCGCCACCGCCACCGCCGCCGGCGGACTCCCCAATGCTGTGAGCACCTGCGCCCTTGCCGGTTCCGTACGCCGAATTTCCATCTGCATCCTTCGTGACGCTACGGGCTGACCCGCCTCCGGCGCCTCGGCTCGAATTTCCGTTGCCCCCCTGCGCATACGCTCCGTCCGTACGCCAGTTGCCGCCGCGTCCGCCGCCGTAGCCGGTGTACTCCGTGTGCGAAGTGCCGCTCGATCCGAGCGGGCGGATTCGAAGGTACGAATTCCCGCCGTTTTCCGAAGACCAGAACGAATTTGCGTTCACGTTTCTGATGGTGCCACCCGCCCATCCGCTCGATTTTCCGCCTTCGCCGACATATACATGAATCTCCTCACCGATGTTGAACGAGGTTGTGTTCGTGATAACAAACGCGCTGCCGCCGCCGCCACCGCCGCCGCCAGCGCCGCCGCCGCCGCCGCCGCCGATGCCGAACGCTCCGATGAGGTTCATGTTCGCGGACGGCACGAACCTTGCGTATCCTTTAAGTGCGCCTTTTACCGTATTCGTGAACACATAGATGTAATCATCGGATGTCCCCGGCACCTTGTACGACAGGTAGCCGCATCGCGTGATCGACGCAATGGGATCGTTCGTCGCCGCGCCGGCCGTCTCGTAGACATCGTTTGTGCTTGAGGTGATCCAGCCCGATGAGTAAGCCCAGTCCCCCATCGAGTCAAGCGAGTATGTGCTTGTCTCCGCCGCCCACTGCGAGAGCTGCAGGTCGTCCACCACGACATCAATGCGGGAATCGTCCTGCGAGCCGCCCACGGCGAGCTTGACGTTACAGGCATTCAATGTATGGGGCGAAAACACAAGGTTCGTCGGCTGGTAGCTCGAAAGCAGGAGAGAAAGGCCAGACGGCGTCCATGACGACGAATTGCCCGACGGCGCAGTGAGAAGATCCAGCCGCTGGGAAACCGGCGCCGTGCAAACTCCATATCTCCATTTGCCACTGTAGCCGTCCCTGTCGGGGTATTCATCACGATAGTCACTCCAAGTCATCATGCGACAGGGTGACGAAGAACCCCATTCACCATCAGAAAGCGATGTCTGCTGCATTTCAGTCGTCGTAAACTTGTTTGCTGCGGTTGCATACGGTCCCGTCTGCGTCAGTGAATGTCTGTTGAGTGCGCCAAAAGCAGCCGGACATTCGGTGGAGCATACGCCGTACGTCCCCTTCGTGTGATAGAGTGCCGTCGCCTTGGTCACACCATTCACCTCGTTCGTCGCCATTTCACCGTCCGTGACAGATATGCTGAGCATCCTGCCAGACTGCGCCATGTCCTTTTTGACCGCCTGCTGAATCAGTGAATCACCGCTCAACCCTGAATATTCCGCAACCTGATCCTTGGATATCGCACCTTCGACATATGTCCCCTTGTCAGTGTTGTATGCGGCGATGAATACGCTCGTCCACTTGTCGTTGTCCACCACCGTGCTGTCAGCGACAGGGACTAGGTAGTTCCCGCTCGCGTTGCTGAGCCGGCTGGATGCCAGTTTCTTCGTCACCCAACGTCTGTTCCCGTCTTCGCCGCGCTCAAGGTTCCACCTGTAGATGGCAAGTTCCATCACACCCTGGCCTTGCAACCACATTTCTGTCTTCGATTTAGCCCATACGCGGGATATCCGCACCTCGTAGCATCCGTATCCCGGACGGTAGTATGCGACGAGCGATATCGATGGCATCCCCGTCGAGATGTCGTTGCGCTCCAGATGATTGTTGTGCTGAGGCGTATGCGTCATCGTCGCCTTTGCGGAGAACGCATAGTTCCTGTCCGTGAATGCATCAAGATTGCAATAGAAGTCGCCGAACTCAAGGTACTGGGCGAGACGCGCCGAGAAGCTGATCGTACCGATGCCGTTTGGCCTGTCCACGGGATCGATGAGAGCGATCGATCCGTTGCCGCGCCCCTGGAGCTGCAACGCCATGCCGCTCGTCGTCTGGTTCGTATCCGCCGTGAAGAATCCGTTCACGTACATTCCGTTGTCGAATGTCCAGCCGTTTGGGGTTATCTGGTTCTGTCCGTACTGCACGTTGAACGGATAGTCCGAATTTCCAGCGTACGCATCGAAATTCTCCCACCACCACGACGAAGACGAACGCGAAAGATTCCAGGACGAAGGATCGAGGTTGTACGCCTGCTTTGCCCTGCCGACATATGTGGTGTTGACATAGTCGCCGACATACCTGTTCTCTCCACCCGGCGGCGGCGTCCATATGTTGAAATCCTGATATTCGGCGCGGTTCAGCGTGAACGTCTCGGCGCTGTCGTTGAAGTCTATGGACAGATAGCCGGTGGAGCAGTCGAGCACTACATCGGTTTCGCCGGATTCCGGCATTGTGCGGAGTGCCTTGTATCCGTCGGGAATACGCTCTATTTCCGGCATATACCACGTGAATGAATTCTGCGACGGGGCAGAGCCGCCGCTCTCCCAGCGATTCCTGCCGACGATGCGTATGTGCGCAACCTTGCCGGTGTAGTTTGTGCGCGTGTCAACAAAACCGCGCCATGTGTTGCTTGCCGTCAACTCCATCGTCCAGTCGTTCGTGACTGTCGCAAGCGTCGCAAGGTTCGTGAACACCTCCGTCACGAGATGCATCTCCTGCCATGGGGACGCGCCGGCACGTACACGCGCAAGATAGTTCGTCGCGCACTGCACATACGTCTCCGCCGCAGTGTCATCCGGAAAATCAAGCTGCGTGTTGTTCGCGAAATCAAGATATCTGTACCGCGTCCCCGAAATCCACGCTCCATATGAATATTCGATGTCTCCGACCATGTCCGGAGCATCTATCGCGGTGTCCCAAACGACATTCGTTCCATTGATAATCGAGATGTTTTCGGAAATGTTGGTCTTCCACTCGCCGTACGAATGGTCAAGATACCGCCAACGGTAGATGCATTCCGCCTTCGACACCGTTGCGTTAGGGACAACCCACGGCGGCAGTCCGTTGGTGATGGCGGAGAACGACATGCGCGGCTTGGCGCCAACCACTCCGACACCGAGCAGCGGCTCAGTGAACGCCCCCACATATCCGAGATCCGCACGTTTGCAGTTCTTTCTGTTGTCGGTATCTGCGTTTACTGTTGTCTTTTGCCCCGATGATGCCACCGTAGCCACAACACCTGGATATGAAGCCACAATGTTGTCGATGAAAATCAAGTTGTAATGGTCTTTATTTGTGCTGTTCTGCACATTGAGCCGTCTGATGCGAAACCGCATCGGGCTACGCTCCTCGCCGGACGGAGGCGTGTAACGCACACGGTAGTACATCGTGTCTTTGTATGAAGTCGTCTTCAACTCGATAGTTTCAACATCAGAAGCGACCAGCGAAACTTCCGACTTGTTATTTACCACAAACACATCGCATTTTGCAGGCCGCCAATCATAATGATCAAAATCAAGTCCATCTACAAAGGTTTTCTCACTTGCATAGTCAGGTTTAATGTCATTTGCAACCTCAAGGCAAATCTCATCAGGATTTGACTGCGAAAAACCATTGACCGCATCAAAGAATATGGCTCCAACGCCCTCCTCGTAAAAAGGTGAATAGACGCAGGCATCCGTTGTGCAGCGCATACTGATGTGGGCTACCTGCTTGATGCCATCAAGATTTGCGACACCGCTCCCCCATGTTGCAGGAATTGGTGCCGTGAAACGCTCTGTGTCTATCGGCTGGCAAGTGTCAGACCACGGAAGATAGTTTCTTGAACCATTGTTGCCCCCAGATGTCGCTATGTATCCCGCCGCTCCCGTCCTACATTCGCGAAGAGTCCACAGGACTTTGGATTCACCCGCCTCATTCGTCTTCTGACGCAACTCGTGATTTATGCCGGCAAGCAAATTCGCTTGCGTTCTCGCAAGACCAGTGGGAGAAACATCATCCGTATGCGTCCAGTACGTACCGCCAACGGCGACATCGTTTACATTTGTGTTGTAATAGTTCTGGCCCGTTATCGGGCAAGCGGGATTCGTGTCGTCATTCAGCAGAAGCACACGCGATGACAGGCGGGGACCGAGGTTCGTCAAGGACTGATAGGTGTAGTCTTCCGCCTGAACGCAAACAAGCGCAGAGCATACCGCAATGAATGCGGCCGCCTTCAGGAGACCCATATGTTTTTTGTTGCGCATAGCCTGTCCAGATTGTCTGTTGATGCAATTCTTTCAGGGTACAGTTCCCCCATACCCAAAACCGCAGTATTGAAACATAATCGCCCCTCAAAGTCAAGAGGGGCGAAGCCACCCGCATCAATTGCAATTGTTCTTGCCGTAGATGCGGATATCGCAGGATGTCACTCGCCTACTCGGCGGTGTTCAATTGCATCTCGACAAGGGCAAGGTCGTGCTTAGGCAGACGGAACGAAGCCCTGCCATCCGCAACGGCAAGCGATGTCCCCGTCTCGGCGTTTTTCGCAGAGAGGATAGAGCCGGACTTGAGCGACAGCGAGACATCCCGGTCGCCGTCCGCCCAGCTGCCGCACACCGCGAACAGCCTGTCGCCGCGACGGTAAACGGATACCAGCACGTCCTTGTCGGAGCAGACTGTCGGGTTGGCGTCATCCCAGTATGCCGTGTAGGCGCAATCCTCTGCGCCAATCCCGAAATCCATGAGCCGGTTGATTACGTCGATGATCGTCTGCGCATCACTGCCGCGCTGAAGCACGGGGCGCACCTCATGCACGAGAAGCGAAGCGAGCATTGTGCGCGTGGCACGAATCCGGTCCGGACGCTTCTCCGCCCCGCTGAAGCCGGTGATGCCGTCCAACGCCGTCGGGAAAAGTCCGCCCTGAAGTCCCTGGCAGACGGCACGGATGTAATCGGGGGTGAAACGCGTCTGGAAATCACTTGTCCCGTACTTCCACTCCATGCCCATCGAATTGGCGGCAAATCCCAATACCGGCAGAATGTTGCCGTTCGTGTGATGCGCAGTGATCCACGGAAAGCGTCCGCGCGAAACGAGGACATTCGCCTGACGGCGGCGATATTCACGCGAGTTCCATATTCCGAACGACGGATGGACAACGCCGTCTTCGTCCACCTTCGCTTCGCCCGTCGCCCAGTTGAAGTTGCAGCAGATGAACGTGTTGTCGTCGTATATGCCGTCCATCCCCGCCTCAAGCATCTTGTCGAGATACCAGATGGCGTAGTCGGCGTAGGACGGCACGGCGACCTTGCAGTTCTCCCATTCGTCCCTGAACGCCGCGTACTCGGCGAGAGCCGCCGCGCTGTCCGCATCGCAGGTGTAGAAGTAGAGGATGGGGTCGGGCAGTCCATGAAGACTTTTTGCCGTGTGAAACGCGCTCCATGTATGCGCCGAAACCGTCTTGCGGCGGCTTTCCGCGTCCTTGCGGTTCACCCATGCCGTTTCAGCTGACGCATCGCCGCACACGCGGTCGATCCACCGCTGAAGATACGCATTGTCGATTCGTCCTGTGTCAATCGTCTCCCGCAGCTTGCGCACATATTCGAAGTCGCCCCACGCCGGGTAGCGGGCGGCCCATCCGGTGAAGTTCCCCCAATAGAGCGGAGCGGCAAGGCAACGCGCCGTCCGTGTGCCGCGATAGCCGAACCCGTCAGACCAGCCACGCCAGCCCTTGGGCATCGGCTTGACCGGCGACGCCATCAGCGCCAGTTCAATGCGCCGCCCAGCAATCCTCTTTGCGCCGTTCAGGATGTTCAGCACGATTGATACGTCACCGTTCCCGTTGCGGTGAATCTCCACGGCATCCCGATCTCCGGTGTGCACCCAGCCAATATCGGTATCGGCCGCATAGGCTATGCCCCGCGTATCCGTTCCGACCCAGCAGTACGGGATGAAGTTCGAGACGTGCGTCTGCGGAATGTCGCGGCTCTTGAACACCGCCCCTTCGCCATTCGGGACGAAACCCGCCGGATTCGCCCGCACCCCTTCCCCGCAGGCGTGGAACAGCGTTGCATACGCCTTCTTGACCGGTATCTCAAGCCAGATGCGGTCTGCCGCCGCGACATCTCCGAAATCGACCGTGAACCGCAGCAGTCCATCCTGCTCTATGCTTCCCTTCACGGAATACCCTACGGCATCGGACGAATACTCGGCGCGGGTGTCGGAGATGCGGCGCAGCCCAGCTTTCGCGCGTCCGCCGGAAAGCGTCCAGCGACGACCGGACTTTTCCGCGTGAAGCGCAACCGGCGCGGCAAGTATCTGCTCTCCGTCGGCGACAATCCACGAAGGAAAGCCGTTTGCCCCGATCACGTACTCGCGCCCGACGCATTTGAGCGTATCTCCGTTCGCCTCAACGGCCGTGAAACCCGGCAGGAGGCGATCCTCCTTTCCGAGCCCTGTCTTGAACCAGTCGTATTTCCTTACCGTGAACTCCTTCTCGAAAATGGCATCCGACGCACCAGTGCGCATCAGCGATGCGACATAGTCGCCCTCAGGCAGATCAACGCCCAACGGCACAACCTTGCGAAGAAGCGTCAGCCCACCCGTGCCGGAAGAGTATCCGCCCGTGAGTGGCAGCGTCCCTGTGGCCACCGGCAACGCACCAACCGCACCGTCTCTCCGCGACACGCTCCAGACAAGTTCAGTCCCCTTGAGCTTCGCCAGGTTGCAGGTGATGTCGGCCACCAGCGCATTCAGCGAAGGATACCAGCCGAGCGTTCCGCCCACCGGCGAATCGCCCTGCGAAAACGCCTTCACCTCCCCGTCGGACAGCGTGCGGCGATAAAGCGTCCAGTCCCTGACATCGACTTCCGATTCGCCGCCAAGCACAAAATCGCCGAGCGCGGCCTTTGACAGATCGGCCGCAAGATCCGTCTCGCCCTGCTTGATTCCGTTCAGGTAATATGAGACGCGCTTCGGCTCGAAGTTTACGGCGATGACCGCCTCGCTGCCGTCGGCAGGACACTTGAACCGCTTGTTGAGCGCCGGCACATCCTTGAAGTGGTGCGCGAAGAACAGCATCGTCCGGCCATTGACGGTGTCCTCCTGAAATCCAAGGTAGCCGCTCGAACGGAACTCCGTGGAGAAATAACGCCGCCATCCCTTCTTTTCCATCTTCGGCAAAGTGTTCACACTCATCACAAGCGCACCCGGCACCGGTATCTTCACGCCTTTCACTACGCCGTGCCTCACACCGGACGCGCCACACTCCGCCACGATGTTCGCCTCAGGCGTGTTCCACACAAACGGAGCGGCATCCGCCGGACGGCGGTCGAGCGTGTGCGCCTCTGCGCTGCGCGACAGGCGCATCTTCGGATATGACGTGGACTCCGTAAATCCGCCGCCCGGCTTCAGGAACGGCGCCTGCCTTCCATCCTGCAGCCTGAAGTTCCGCACCGCGAGAAACGGAAGTTCGCAGCGGTCAAACGTCTTGAACCCAAAGGCGGAAGCAGGTATGGCCATCTCAAGCGTCCATACGTCGTTCGTGACGGACCACGCCACCTTCACCTCGTCAAGCCGCCAGTCGCGCGCCGGCAAGCCGTATCCGGGGCTGTGATGCCTGCCGAACGTGTCGCCCTTGTGGTTGACGATCATCTGGAATAGGCCAAAACGCTTCGCCTCATCGGCGCGGCGCATCTCCTTCGGCGGGTCGAACCACAGCTCCACCGAATCGTCCATCACAATCCTGTCCGTTCCCGGCAGACTTCCTGCCGACGTCTCCAAACGTCCACGCGGCGCGGTTTCGCTCATAGACAGGACGTACAGAAATCGGGCATCCCACGAAAAGGCCATCTCCGCCATGCGGGCGTCGACGGGCGTTCCCGCACCGACTATGCGAAACGAATGCTCCCACTCGCCCGGCGATGCAACACCATCAACAGTCGGCGCAGCAGCGGCGAACGGCACATCTATCGTCGGTGCAGCGCCAAAAGCCGCCCCGTCAGCCACAGCACACAAGATGCCTGCCGACACTGCAAACATCGCAACAACCATCATCTTCTTCATATACAGTTCTTTCGTTCCACAATGACGCGGCATTCGACCATGACACAGGCGACTCCGCCATCCTTCAAACTCAAGCGTGTATTATAGCATCCCGACCGCCCGTCTTGGTGTTCGATGATGCCAGATTGCGATTGCAAGCCATGGGCGCCCCATTCATGTCGCACCCTGTTCAGACAAGGCAAAGCGCCCCCTCTATCGCAGAGGGGGCGCTTTGCATCGGCGACGTGTGTACGCAAGCCGGATGCGCCGCCGGTTCATTTCCCGAGGAACACGCAGCGGTTGCCCGTCCCAAACCTGTCCACATACGCCTGCGTTGCCGCACCATACATTTCGCGCCCGGGGGACGTCTCGGATATGACGCCGAACTGGTCTCCCTCGCGTCCGATGAACAGGTTGTCCGTGAGCGTCGGCATCGAGGACGCGCCGTCGTCGTTCTTCAGTCCGCTCCAGATCTGGACAAGCATATCGCCTGAGACGCAAAAGATGTTGCCGCTCACGGCGTAGTTCTTGGCGCGGTTGCGGTTGCCGCCCTGCCAAGACTTGATGTGCGCCGCCTGATTGCGGTCGGGACGCTGTTCGCAGAATCCAATGCCTGCGTCAAGCATGACGTTCCCCGCGAAGAGCAGGTTCTCCATCTGGCTGGGATTCTCGTGCTTCATCGACAGAAAGTATTCGATCGAATAGTTGCACTTCTCAAACACATTGTCGATGTAGCGCACATTCTTCTGATCGAAGCGCTCCGCACCCTTCGGTTCGGGGATTCCGAACTGGTGCGTGACTCCAGCGTCGTATATCTGCGAGAAGCAGCTGTTCGTCACAACATAGCCGTCGCATCCGCCGTAGATTTCAACGCCGTTGCCGTATCGTGTGGGATAGTCGCGGCCGTAGACGCCCTCGCCCTGGATCGAACCGCCGATCCAGTCGAATTCGCAGTTGGACACCGTGAGATTGCGGCACGTCCAGGTTGAAACACCATGTGCGCCCACATACCTGACGGCGATGTTGTCGATCGTCACGTCGTTCGATCCCTTGAGGACAAAGCCATGGCATTTCACGTTGAACTCAATCGACTTGAACCGCTCTCCGGGGTTCGTCTCGCTGTACAGGTACACTTTGCCCGTGCCGCCCTTGTAGTAGTCGTGCCAGAAGTGGAGATCGGTATCAAGGTCGCGATACGAGTTGAACGGACGCCCCGTATACTTGTTGAACCTCTCGCCGGTCTTCCTGTCCGTGCGAATCACAATCTTGATCGCGTGTGCCGCCCCGCCGTCGAACACTACCGCCCCGACATCTCGCGTGTCCATCTGATAGGCCCACACACGCGGATTCTCCGTCTGCACCCACTTGGCAGGGTCTGCACCGTCAGCGGGCGAACCGAATATGCACGGCTTCGGTCCTGTGCCGTAGGCAGTGTATGTGATGCCGCTCTTGACGGGCACGGAACCGCGGTACACTCCGCCACGCTCGAAAAGCACGAACGAGCCTGGGGCGAGCTTTTCGTGCTCCAGTCGCGCCGCAGTGCGCCACGCCGTCTGCGGCGTCAGACCATCCGCCGCATCGTCCCCGGTCCTCTCCGAAATGTAGCGCTTCGGCGCATCCGGCGGCACGGCGCGGTTCGGCGTCGCCCGGATCTCGGCAACGCGCTTCGCCGCCAGTGCGCGAACCGCTGCATACGGATTCTTGGAATTGGCGATTCCCTCAAGAGCGGCATCAACGCCGAACGCGGCATTGACGGACATCCCAAGCGCCACGGCGGCGATCATGGACAATTTCATGCTTTCGTTTCCTTCTGTTATGTTGCGGTAAAATTGCCAGTGCGCAAAAACGGTTCTCAACGGCGCGACCTGACCTGTATCGTTCACTTCCTGTACGCCTCAAGAACCGTCCATGCAGCGAGCGCCCGCACGTAGTGATGGCCACATTCGGCCTCATTGAACGGGCTGCGCTTGCGTCCGTCGTAGCGGGAGCGTATGTCGCGCACGACCTTCTCGGCGGCA
>CAYTWE010000012.1:0-49972 GCA_964440985.1 uncultured Lentisphaeraceae bacterium
GATCGAGCTCATGCCGTGCTTCTTGAACATCTGCGCATGGAGCTTGATCATGTCGGAGCTCTGGGATTCGAGACCGACCACGTTCACACCGCGGGAGAGCGTCTGAAGGTCAGCGTCAGGGGCCGCCTTGCGGAATGCGTCCATCACGTCAAACGCATCTTCCTGGCAATAGAAGTAGCAGCTCTGGAAACGAGCGCCGCCGCCGGCCTCAAACCAACGGACGCCAGCCGCATACGCTTCCTCTACGCACGGGAGGAAGTCCTTTGAGAGAACGCGTGCGCCAACCACCGACTGGAAGCCGTCGCGAAACGCGGTGAGCATATACTTTACTGTTTTCTTTGCCATATGGCTCTTTCCTTTACTTGTGGACTATTCTGACTTAAAAATAAAATAATTTGCGGCGTTGGTCATGTGTCCCATCATCAAGACAGCCAACGCCGGCAAACCCTCCTGTAAGCTATGCCGCTTTGGCGCTAACGCTTGATTGCAACGGCAATGGCAAGCGCAACTGCGGAATCGTTGTTGGCCGCAACGGGCTTCGGAGCCTTCTTGGGGGCATCCTGCGGGAGAATCGAATCATACTTGGCGACAAATGCAGAAGAGTACTTTGTGATGTAAATCATCACGATGAGAAACGAATAGACGATGCCCATTCCGGCAATCATCAAAACCAAGCCTTGGCCCAGCAGATCCATTAGTTTTTCTCCTTTTTAAAAATTGGCGTGGATTATATCAAAACACCTCCGCGCTTTCAAGCAAAACTGTGCATAAGTTTTTTGAAAAAAATGCAAACGCGGCAAACGATATTCGCTGTCATCATGAACGTCAGCAGCGGCTGCGCACGTATACGATGTCCGACGGCGGCGGAACGGCGAACTCCACCACCCTGCCGGATGACGGATGGCGAAACGAAAGCATCACTGCGTGAAGCAGCGGACGCACAGGCCGCGGCGCAACATTCCCGTCCCTGACGGCGTCCCCATACAGCGGATCGCCGACTATCGGATGTCCAAGATGCGCCGAATGTACACGGATCTGGTGTGTGCGCCCTGTCTCTATCCCGAACTCCACAAGGGCAAGCGCCCCATGCCGCGAAAGCACCGTCCACCGTGTGACCGCTGGCCGTCCGTCACGTTCCACGACCGCCATGCGTTTTGCGTCGAACGGCTTGCGTCCGATCAGGGTGCGAAGCGTTCCGGTCTGCGGCTTGGGTGCGCCATGCAGCACCGCAAGATACGTCTTGCGCACGTCCCCATGGCTCTCGAACCCGCGACGAAGCGACAGATACGCCTTTTGCGTACGGGCGAACACCATAACGCCGCTTGTCTCGCGATCAAGCCGATGGACAACGCCGGGACGCTCCACACTGCCTACGCCATCCATCTCCGGGTATCGCGCCAGCAGCAGATCGCACAATGTCCCGTCAGGATATCCAGGGGCGCGATGGACAATCAGCCCAGCCGGCTTGTTGACGACGATGATGTCGCCGTCTTCATGAATCACTTCAATCGCTTTGGACATTCAGAGGCTCTTGTGGTACAACATGCAATGGCAGAATCCCTCGAATTCGGGATCCTTGATCTGATCGCGGAACTCACGGCACATGCACTTCGTGTCTTCGGTACGCTGCAGGCGGCACGGACAGTATCCGCCCGTGCGCTTTAGCCCATCCTGAACCGCCTTTACGACATCCTTGTCCGGATTCAGCGTTATCTTCATGGCGCCCCACCTATCTGCTTGATCCACGGATGCGGCCGCTCGAATCGCGGTACGTGGTCTTGCCGTTGCGATCCGTCGTCTTCGAGCCTGTGATGCGACCGCTCGCATCACGATACGTGGTCTTGCCGTTGCGGTCTGTGGTCTTCGTCGCCTGTACGCGCCCCATCGCATCGCGGTACGTCGTCTTGCCGTTGCGGTCCGTGGTCTTTGTCGCCTGTACGCGCCCCATCGCATCGCGGTATGTGGTCTTGCCGTTGCGATCCGTGGTCATCGTCCCCTGCACACGACCCATCGCGTCTCGATACGTCGTTTTGCCGTTGCGGTCCGTGGTCGTCGTCCCCTGCACACGACCCATCGCATCGCGGTACGTCGTCTTTTCGTTTGCATGGCACATGGCAGCCGCCACGCACACAGCGAGACACATTGCAATCCTATTCATCACAGACCTCCATTTTCATTGCAGAGACGGTTTTATCACAACAGTCCGTATTTTACCATATTCATAAGTTAGTCGGCACATCACGGATCAGGCGTCGAATCTGTGCAGCCATGCGTATGTGGCGACTGTGGCGGCAACCGGCGCAACGTAGATCGCGACGAGAGCCATCGTCCATCCCGGCACATTCATGGGAACCATCGCCGCAAGCGACGCCGTCAACGCGCCGAAGTATGCGAACTGTCCGGCCATGACTGCGCTTGGACGCTTCCTTATCGCGGCCAGCCCCTCAACCCTTCCGCGAACGGCATGGATGATGCAGATGAAGGAATACAGGAAGCTGACGAGGCGCGTGACGGGGAGGAGACGCGACGGAACATTCTGGCATCCTCCGTAATACCAGTTGCCGACAAGCGGGGTGGAGAACGCAAAAGGGATCAGGCCAAGCAGCGCACCGGCGATGACGGCAAACTTCAGGAGCCGCCTGTCGCCGCTCCATTCCGGCGGAAACTGGATCGACACCGCCTGCATCCTGAGCGCAGCGTATGAAACCGGATTGGCGATGCCAAGCGTGACGTAGTGGATGGCAAGCATATCTGTGGCGTTTGGCGTACGCCCCACAAACGCCGCCGTCACAAACGGCGAAACCGCAAGAAGCCCGGCCCCTATCGAAAGCGGAACGGTGAACCTGAACTGCTCCGCCACGGACGCAACATCTCCATCCGGAAGCCGCCGCCTGTACTTCACCGCGAACACCTCAGAAAGCAGCCATTCGAGAATCACAGGTACGGTGAGCGCCACCATGCCCCAATCCGGTCCAGTCCATCCGAGATGCGGAAACGCAACGGCGAAAGAGAGCGTAAGCATGATTCTTGCGACCGTTGCAATGTTCGCCTCTGCACTCGCATAGGCGTTGTAGAGGATGACGAGCGGCACGTTTCGCATGAAGAACCCCGCCTGCATGATCAAGCCGAACAGCGTAGTGCGCCTTGCGATGTCCGCAAGGTGCGGCGGAAGGTTTAGCAGACGCTCGAAGCAGAGGATGTCAATCGGATGCACACACACAAGCGCCTGCACGGCAAGCAGCGCCACCATCATCATCGAGTTGAGCCGCACGAACGACGCAAGCCCCCTGCGCGTCTTTGCGAACACCATTCCGGTCATGATCAGCCCGCCGGCAAGCGCACCGATCATGAACTGGATAACCTGTCCGAGGGTGAACGCCGTCAATGCGTCCACGCCATCAGGCCCGTGGCTTGTTATCGACCCGACGAGCGGATATGTCAGCGACTGCGAAAACGCCTGCAAAAGCAGCGGCACGTAGAAACGTGCCGCTCGTCCAGGACTGTAGGCTATGGCGTTCATCCCTTTCGGCGGAGCGCACACGCAAATGCGCCATCGTGGCCGGTCGCGAACGGCACGGATTCCTTCTCGCCGATCTTCTCGAATCCCGGATTCGCCGCAAGGAACGCCTCTATCTGCTGCGCATTCTCCTCCGGCTCGACGGAGCAGGTGGAATACACAAGAACGCCGCCTGGCGCAACATGCGACGCCGCTTCGGCGAATATCTTGGCCTGAAGCGACACAAGCTCGTCCAGATGCTCCTGCGTCCAGCGCCACCGCGCATCGGGACGACGTCTCAAAACGCCGGTGTTGCTGCACGGCACGTCCGCAAGCACACGGTCAAACGTCTCGCCTTCCGCGACTTCGGCGACCGTCTTCACCCAACCGAGACGGACACGGGCAAGGTTTTCCGCGAGACGGCGGCGACGAGCAGGATTCACCTCCATGGCGACAAGCGTTCCGCCATCCCTGCCGCCGTCCATTCGCCACGCCGTCTGGATCGTCTTGCCGCCCGGCGCAGCGCAGAAGTCAAGCACACGAAGTCCGGGAGAGACGTCCATCAGCTCCACCGCACCTGCCGTAGCCGGATCCTGCACGATGAACAGGCCATCGCCGTAACCATCCGCATCTACGACCTTCTGACCGCGTGGAAGACGCACAAACGGCTCTCCCGCGCCAGGCCGGTGCGCAAGCCACGTCTCAGCCGGTGCATTGTGCCAGCGGCACAGCCTTTCTGCGTCAGCTTCGCCATACCGCTCCGTCCACCGCTTCACAAGTCCGTTCGGGAAGCTCTCACGCTCCGCAAGCGGCGCAGACTTGAGCAGAGCCTCGAATTCCTCGCGGCGGCGGATCAGGTTGCGGAGCACGCCGTTTACGACCTTGGCGATGTTTTTGTTCGGACATCGCTTTGCGGCGGAGACGGTTTCATTCACCGCCGCGAAGTCCGGGACGTCCGGCATGTACAGCACCTGTGCGGCGCCGACAAGCAGCAACGCCTCAAGCTCGCCCTTCGGCCATTTCTGCATGAGCCGACCAAGCACCAGACGGAGCGGACGGAACCTGCGCACTGTCGTGTACACGAGATCCTGCACGAACGACCTCTCCGGACCGTCCGGCATCATCTCGTTCAGGTGTCCATGGGTCGCAATCCAGCGGGCGACCGCGAACGCCGCTTCCCTGCGTGTGTTCATCCTACGGCAATGCACTCGATCTCAACAAGCACATCCTTGGGCAGACGCGCCACCTCGACGCAGCTGCGCGCGGGACGCGTATCGCCAAAGAGTTCGGCATACACCTTGTTGAGCGCCGCAAAATCGTTCATGTCCTTGATGAACACCGTCGTCTTGACGACATTGGCGAGCGATGAGCCTGCCTTTTCCAGGACGTTCCTGAGATTTGATATCGACTGGGCGGTCTGTTCTTCGATCGTCTTCGCCTCAATCGCACCTGTCGCGGGGTTGACGGGTATCTGCCCAGAGCAGTAGATCATTCCGTTTGCGCGGATTGCCTGGCTGTACGGACCGAGCGCGGCCGGAGCCTTTTCTGTCGCAATGACTTCCATTTTCCTCTCCTTCACTTTGTGCGGCGGATTATACCACAAACGGCAATGCCGTCACCGCCGTCCCTTCCTGCCGTCGGAAGATGATTCCCTCAGGTTTGCGCACAGCACACCCTGAAAACGCAGTTCATATCCGTCACCGTCATCGGACATCTCGGCGAGAACGCAGCCGGTCCCCTCTTCGAAGTACTCCCAGTGTCCGTTGTCCGTCTTGTACAGCACCCCCCTCGGACTCATCACCTGCCATGCGACGAAACGCCGGCCGTCAGGCGCAGTGACCCTCACCTTCAGTTTCGTCCTGAACGGGAGAACAACCCCGTTCGGCGCAACAAATGTCGATTCATGGTCCTCGCGTCCGTAGTCGACATCGAGATACACGCCGTTTTCGCTCACGAAACGCGCACTGCGGACAGGCGAAAACGTCCAGGTGGCGCACCCCGCCACAAGAAGCGCCGCACCAACCATCAATCCATGCAACACAAATTTCATATCACACCACCATGACTTTGCCGTATATTTTCGCAATGATACCAAATGCCGAACATCCGGCGCAAGCGGCACCGCCGACAGACATTCTGTCCGAACCGGAGCGACCGACGTCACAGATACACCGGTGACGCATCGCGGTCATGCACCTGGCTGCGGTACAGAGACCAGCCGCTGTTGAGCCAGAACGATATTCCGCACACCCACATCGTAGGCAGCAGCAGCTCGTGGTTGCCGGACATCTCCGCAACCATCACGATTGCCGTGAGCGGACACCTCACCGTCGCCGCAATGAACCCCGCCATGCCGACAAGCGCAAAAGCGGCCGGGTGGATTCCGACGCTGCTCGGCAGCACCGCCTCGAAAGCGATTCCGACAGCCGCGCCAAGTGCGCCGCCGCACACGAGGGCGGGCGCGAACACGCCGCCGGAACCGCCGGAGCCAACCGTGCAGGCAGTCGCCACTACCTTCAGGAAAAAGAACAGCAGAAATCCGTGCAGCGGCCAATGGCGGGTCACCGTCTCCGAAAGCACCGCCGCATCAGGAGTCGCAAAGAGATGCGCCATCACATTGTAGCCCGGACCCAATATCTCCGGCAGAAACAGCCCCATAGCCCCCGTCGCAAGACCTCCCATCGCAACCTTCGCCCACGACGGCATATCCATGCGCGTGAAGAACGCCTCAGTGCCGCGAAAGAAGCTTATGTAGAACCGCGCACCCAGCGCAACGACAAACGCAAGCGCAATGTACGGGAAAAGACGCATCCCGTTCTCGAACGAACAGTCCGGCATCTCGAACAGTGGCTGCCATCCGAGGAAACAGGCAAAGACCGTATACGAAACCGCGCTCGCCACACACGACGGCAATATCGCATCATATTCAAGGTCGCTTGACGAGTAGAATATCTCGGCGCCGAAAAGTGCACCGGCAAGCGGAGCGCGGAAAAGCGCTCCGATGCCCGCCGCAAGGCCGGCCGCCATGAGAATGCGGCGGGCACGTCCGTCAAGATGCAGAAGCGACGAGAGGAATGAACCGCACGCGGCGCCAATCAGCGTAATTGGCCCTTCGTAGCCGGCCGATCCGCCACTTGCCACCGTAAGCACCGAGGCGACGGATTTGACCGGTATGACCGCCGGCGGCACAACGCCGTCTCCATGATGAAACGCATACACCGCCGAATCTGTACCTCGCGCATGGCGTAGCGACGAAAACCTCTTTATCAGCAGCGAACCTGCAACCGCGCCCATGGCAGGCAGAACGAAAAGCACCCAGCGATGCGAATCGGCAAGCCGCTCCACGCCGAAAAACGCATCTCCAAGCACAATCAGCCGCTCAAACGCCACGGTTATCAAACCAACCATAACGCCAAGCAACGCTGCACGACCGAAATAGCGTCCGGTGCGAATCGTCATTCCGTTGCCGGAAAGGAAGAACTTCCAGATATTTATGAATAGCCTATGAAACATGATATGTTAATGCGGTGAAGGTAGTTGGTAGTGGGTAGTTGTATATCTATATGACTTCATGGCAAAGTTGCCATCATTGCGCTAATGTCTCTCAAAAATTCTATTCTCAACAAGAAAGGTCACATTATACCATATCAAGCGCAAAAGTGCAAATTAACGACCCCTCAAAGGGTCTTTTTTGTCAACGCTCATGGCAGCGGCAATGCGTTGCCCATATATTTTATCGTGCCGTCCGCGTTTATCGTGCCATCCGCGACCACTTCCTATTGCCTTAGCACTCCATTGCTCTCGCCACCGGAAGTTTCGGAGGCTTGAAGGCGCGAGGTCGTTCCACAATTCGCCCCGAACTCCCATCCTCCAAAACTCCCCGCAGCGGAAGCAACTCCGGCTTAGCGGCGGCGTGACCGGTAGTTGCGGTCGTACAGCAAGGCGGCGTTCAGCACGACAAGCACCGATCCTGCGTTGTGGACGAGCGCCCCTGTCACCGGAGTGAGCAGACCGAATATTGACAGCGCAATCGCCACGGCGTTTATGCTCATGGAAATCGTGATGTTAGTCTTGATGAGCCGTACGCATCCAACCGACAGACGCTTCAGGTAGGCCAACTTGCCGAGGTCATCGCCGATGAGCGCAATGTCCGCAGCCTCAACGGCAATGTCGCTCCCTGCACCGCCCATCGCTATGCCGACATCGGCCGTCTTCAGCGCAACCGCATCGTTCACTCCGTCACCGACCATGCAGACGAAGTGTCCGTCCCGACGTATCTCCGCAATCACATCGGCCTTCTTCTCCGGCAGAAGCCCGGCCTTGACGTTGCCGATTCCAAGCCCCGTCGCAACAGATGCCGCTGTTGCAGCATTGTCGCCGGTAAGCAGATACGTCTCTACACCTGCATCCGACAGCTCGGACAGCATTTTCTTCGCTTCAGGACGTACCGTATCCGACAGCGCCACCAGCCCGGCGACATCTCCATCAACAGCAACGCACACAACGGCGCATCCGTCCCTGCGCAGCTTTTCCGCCCTGCCGAGAATTCCTTCATGTTCAACAAGACTTGCACCGTTCTCCCTTAGCCATTCCTCTGTGCCGCAGATGACGGAATGAGCCGACACCGTGCCTTTCACCCCTCTGCCTGGAACCATGGAGAAGTTTGATGCAGACGGCAGACCGCTGAACTTTCCATGTTCGTTCACGGCAGCCGCAACTATCGCTTTTGCGAGAGGATGCTCGGAAGACGCTTCGACTGCGGCGGCAAATCCAAGCACATCCTCCCTGCCAAATCGACCGCCCGCCGCCTCAACGGCACTGACCGAAAGCCTGCCGGTCGTGAGCGTTCCTGTCTTGTCAAGACACGCAACATCAACTCTCCCCATGTTCTCAAGCGCTTCACCGCTTTTTATTATCACACCGTATTTGGTTGCCTGCCCTATCGCCGCCATTATTGCCGTTGGCGTGGCGAGGGCAAGGGAGCATGGACAAAACACAACGAGAATCGTTACGCCGCGTATCAGCCCAACCGCCATGTCGCCCTGCCACGCCCATACTCCACAAAACGTCAAGACCGCAACGCAAAGCGACGCCGGAACGAGAATCCCTGCCCATCTATCGGCAATCCTCTGCACTTTGGCCTTCTTTCGTTCTGCCTCCTTCACGAGACGAATCAACTTCTGCAGCGATGAATCCTCACCCTTCTTCGTCACCCTAACCGTTATCGCACCAAAGCGGTTCATTGTACCGGAGTACACGGCATCGCCAACCGCCTTGTCCACTGGAAGCGATTCCCCAGTCATTACGCTCTGATCAACTGTTGTGACGCCCTCAATCACCACGCCATCGACAGGAACCGTCTCTCCGGGGAGAATCCTCACGCAATCTCCTACCTGAAGCGCATCAACCGGCTCGTCCTTGAACCGTATTCCCTTGGCAAGGCATTTCGGACACGTCACAACGTAGCGGGCCGTCTGCGGCACAAGCGAAACCAACTTCGTAAGCCCTTTCTTCGCCCTCTTCAGCGTCTGCGCCTCAAGCATCTCCCCTAAGGCCATTATGAACGCCACCTCACCTGCGGCAAATATCTGCCCGATAGAAAGGCAGGCGATCATCGCTGTGGATATCAAAAGGCTTGAACGCACCTTTCTTTCGCAGAACAGCGATTCGGCCGCCTCACGCAGCAGCGGCAGTCCGCAGATGAAGACGGTGACAAAGGCCGGATTCCACCATGCGAAGCGTACGCTTCCACCATCTCCGCACCCGTGCCCCAGCAGAGCAAAACTCGCCACGAGGCACAGACCGCCGATCAGCAGACACTGCCAGCGCTCAAGCCATTCGCAAAACCACGCAAGCCATCCGCCAAATCCCTTGCGCTCTTCAACCCTTCCGCTTTCCTTTGCGGCCAAACTGCAACAGCTTCCCATTGAATCCTCCTTTTCAATATACCTATACCTGTATAGGTATTGTCATTGTTGACTTTACACCTCAAGACCTAATGCAAAAAATTGACGTCATTAAATTGACCTAAAAAGGCAGCGGCATGTAAGCACGCTGCCGCCGTACGCTACGCCATGCCCGCGAAATGCTCCAGAGCATCCGCGAAATTCTCGATGGTCGTGTCGGCATTGCCCTGCTCAATGCCTTCACGCACACAATGGCGCAGATGCCCCTCGAGAATCATCAGCCCAATCTTGTGAAGTGCACCGTTGGCGGCACTTATCTGTGTAAGGATGTCCTCGCACGGCACATCCTCACCTATCATCTTTTGGACACCGTTAAGCTGCCCGATGATCCGGTTTATGCGTATCTTAAGTGCTTTCGCATCTCCCATGCAGTATCGCATAGCATTCCATCTCCTTAAAACAGCCGCACATTATACCCCTTGGGGTATTCGCTGTCAATAGGGATGGAATGCAAAAAAACAAGTCTGCGAATCAGGATGCATCAGCCGCTGTGCCGTCATTCTCGGAGGCCTTTTTCTTCTTTGCGTCGCACACAGACCCCATGATAACCATCGCAGCACATATGACTACACAGACACCGACAATTATGAGCACTTTAGTTAGCATCTTCTTCTTTCCTTTTTACAGTTCTGTTTTTCCTGAAAATATCGCGGAACATACTTAACAGCATCCAGCCGGACACATTTGCCTCTTTACCGGCATCCTCGACAGCGCTTATTGAAGTAACGGCTGGCGCTGGCGCGGACTTTCTCCCAACGAGACCTACCGTAAGCGTGGCAGTTGCCACAACAACCCCAACCACTGCCGCCAACCTTGCGGTGAATGCCCTGTGCGAGTGCTGTACAGAGCAACGCAGCCTGTCTCCAAAATCGTCTGGGAGACTTCTCTGCGCAACGCATCCCTTGACCTTTGCGGAAAGCATTGCGTCCAACTCATGTTCAGTCATGGCTCACTCCTTTCCTCTGTTTCATACCGGACAGTTTCGCAAACAGTTCGATGCGGGCATTATGCAGTCTGGATTTCACCGTCCCGACAGGTATACCGAGAAGCAACCCTATCTCATCGATTGACCGATCTCCGAAATAATGCAGAAGCACGACTTCCTTCAATGGCGTAGATAACGTCCGCACGGCAACGGCCACATCGTCATTCGCTGTCCGCGACAACACCTCACCGAACGCATCACACGACAGTTCCGGAAGATCCTCAGTCGTCCCCATCGGCACTATGTCAACGCGACGGCGGCGATGTGACATCCGGTGAAAATTCAGCATGATGGCGTAGAGCCAGGTAAAGAAACTCCATTTTGGATTGTAGAGGCGGATTTTCTTCACAGCCTGCTCAAACGTCCTGAACGTCAACTCCTCAGCATCATGGTCATTGGCAGACAGCAAGACAGCGGCCGCGTAGACCCTGTTCCCGTATTCGGAAACAAGCCTCTCCGCGCCGCGCTCTCTGTCATTCCTTATCTGTAGCCAGATATCCATCTGCGGGGCACTCCAGTCTCACCGGCAGACCGTAGTATATATGATACTATGCAGCAGATACAGCAGAAGGTTCACTCGCAGAAAAAAAACTCTGTGTCAAAAAACAGGAAAGGCCGCCCAGATTGGGCAGCCTTCCATGTAGTGACACTTAGGTTCAGACTTAGGCGACAGTGCCGCCGACAGCCTCGATCTTGGCCTTTGCAGCCTCGCTGCACGGAACCTTGACCGTGAACTTCTTGGTGATTTCGCCGGTGGCGAGAATCTTGACCTTCGGACGCTTGTTGTCCGTGAAGCCCGCCTTGGCGAGGGATTCGACGGTGATTTCCGCGCCGGACTCGAACTTCTTTTCAAGATCGGCGAGGTTCACGCCGAGAGCCTTGGCGTTGAAGCGCGCATTGTTGAAGCCACGCTTCGGCAGACGGCGGACGAGCGGCATCTGGCCGCCTTCAAAGCCGAGCTTCTGCTTGTGACCCTTGCGAGCGTTCTGACCCTTGTGGCCACGCGTCGAAGTCTTGCCCATGCCGGAACCGCATCCGCGACCGACGCGCTTGCGGCGCTCGCGGGATCCGGGGGTGTTTGTAAGATTGGAGAGATCCATTGATGTCTTCCTTTCCACTTATGCGCGGACGGCGGCGATTTCCTCTGCGGAGCGGAGCTTCAAGAGGGCGTTAAGAGTCGCCTTCACCACGTTGAGTTTGTTCTTGGATCCGAGGGACTTGCCGACGCAGTCGCGGATGCCGCAGGCCTCAAGGACCGGGCGCATACCGCCGCCAACGATCAGACCCTTGCCGTCAGGCGCAGGCTTGAGGATCACACGGCCGCCATCGCAGACGCCTTCAACGTCGTGCGGAATGGTCTTGCCCTTCATGCAGATCTTCTTCATCGCCTTGCGGGCAGCCTCGCCACCCTTGCGGACGGCATCGCCAACCTCGTTCGCCTTGCCGAATCCGACGCCGACCTTGCCCTCGTGGTCGCCAACGACGATCACGGCGGAGAAGCTCATGCGGCGACCGCCCTTGACGGTCTTCGCGCAGCGGTTCACGAACACGACATGCTCGTCAAGATCGTCCGTCGCGGCGTTTTCACGACGCTTATCGCGGTTCATAGCCATTATTCAGCCTCCTTGTCGGTTTTGCTGGAGATTGACACGCCACCGGCAACACAAGCCTCCACGATGGCCGCAACGCGACCCGTGTACTTGCGACCGCCGCGGTCGACAACCACGCTCACGATGTTCTTCGCCTTGGCGGCCTCGGCGGCGGCGGCTCCAAGAGCCTTCGCCGTTTCGAGATTCGCCTTCTTCTCCTTTATCGTGGAGGCGGAGGCGAGGGTGCGGCCCTGCGAGTCGTCGATGAACTGCACATACATATGCTTGTTCGTCACGCAGATCGACATGCGCGGCTTCTCTGCCGTGCCGATCACGCGCTGACGGAGGCGAAGATGGCGCTTCGCACGCTGTGTCTTTCGATTGAACATGGTTATGCCACCTTCTTGCCCTGCTTGCGGCGGATGTGTTCGCCGACGTACTTGATGCCCTTGCCCTTGTAGGGCTCGGCCGGATAGAAGCTACGGATTCGCGCCGCAGCCTCACCGACAAGCTCCTTCGAGCAGCCGCTCACCGTGACCTGGAGACCGTCGTTCTCGACGGTGACCGTGAGGCCTTCGGGGATGCTGTAGATCTTGGGGGAGGCGAATCCAAGCGAAAGCGAGAGATTCTTCCCCTGAAGGACGGCCTTGAAGCCAGTGCCTTCAATGGAGAGCTGCTTCTTGTAGCCTGCGGAAACGCCAATCACCATATTGTTGATCAGCGCGCGCGTCAGGCCATGGAGAGCCTTGTAGCTGTCGTCCTTGCGTTCAACGACTACCTTGCCGTCCTCGACCTTCGCCGAGATGCCTTCATGCATTTCATAGGAAAGCTCGCCGAGCTTCCCCTTCACGGTGACCATCTGGCCGGCGACCGTGCAGGTCACCCCATCAGCCAGCGTCACGGGTTCTTTTCCGATACGAGACATTTTTACAACTCCTTACCAGACGGTGCAGATCAGTTCACCGCCGAGCTTCGCCGTCTTGGCTTCCTTGCCGCTCATCACGCCCTTGGACGTGGAGACCACCGCAAGACCCATGCCGTCGAGGACGGACGGGATGTTCGCGCAGGTCACATAGCGCCGGAGACCGGGCTTCGAGATGCGGCGCACGCCGGTGATGGCCGGAACAGCCTTGTCGGTATACTTAAGCCTAATGACAAGCTTCTTCGGGAATTCGCTCGTCTCGAACGCATCCTCGATGTAGCCTGCCGCCTTCATCACGCGGGCAATCTCCGCCTTGAGCTTCGATGCCGGGGTTGCGACCTTCACCAGACGGGCCTTGAGGCCGTTGCGGATCGTCGCAAGCATGTCGGAAATGGGATCAGTGATCATTTCTTGAGTTCCTTTCCGTTACCACGACGCCTTGGTGACGCCGGGTATCATCCCGTTTACTGCAAGTTCGCGGAAGCACAGACGGCACACGCTGAACTTGCGCATGAACGCATGGCGACGCCCGCAGATCTGGCAACGGTTGTACGCACGGACGTTCGACTTCGTGAGGGGCTTCTTGCCAGCCTCAACGCGCTTCGCGTCCTTGGCCTTTTCGGCTTTCAGGCGCGCAGCCTTCTCCATCAGACATTTCTTGGCCATTGATTACGCCCTCCCAGCGAACGGCATGCCAAGCGCTTCGAGAAGCGCCTTTGCAGCCTTGTTGTCTTTGCCGGACGTCACGAACGTGATGTCCATGCCGGAATGTCCGGCCGATGCCTCCACCAGTTCGGGGAAGATCGAATGATCCTTGATTCCGAGCGTATAGTTGCCGCGTCCGTCAAAGCCGCGGTTGGATATGCCGTGGAAGTCGCGGATGCGGGGCAGAGCGGCGGAAACGAGCCTTTCGACAAATTCCCACATGCGCTCACCGCGCAGCGTGACCTTGGCTCCGATCACCATGCCCTCGCGCAGCTTGAAGTTCGAAATCGACTTCTTCGCCTTGCAGACCTTGGGCTTCTGCCCGGTGATCGCCGAAAGATCGCCCATCAGGTTCTTCTGCTCGTCCTTGGAGACGATGCCGAAGCCCATGTTGAGCACCACCTTCAGCAGACGGGGCACGAGCATGCGGTTCTTGGTCTCAAGCTTCTGCTCGAGCGCGGGAACCACTTCCTTGTTGTACTTTTCCTTGAGGTTCGACATGGCTTATATAACCTTTCCGGATGCTTTGAGCTTGCGGGCCTTCTTGCCGTCCTTTTCGGCGGTGGCGACACGCGAACCCTTCTTCGCATCGGCATCGTAAGGCATGAGCTTGCAGAGACGGATCGGCATCTCGATGTCAACGAGACCGCCAGCCGTCTGCTGTGTGCGGCGCACTGCCTTCTTGTGCTTGTTGAGACCCTCTACAATCGCCGTGCCCTTCTTCGGGTTAACGCTCTTCACGGTGCCCGTGCGGCCGGCGTCGTTGCCGTGAGTTACGATCACGGTGTCGTTCTTCTTGATTCGTGCGATACTCATGATTCGTCTCCTCAGACCACTTCCGGGGCCATAGACAGGATCTTCATGTAGTTCTTCTCGCGCAGTTCACGCGGGACCGGTCCGAACACGCGGCTGCCGATCGGATTCAGCTTGGAATCCACCAGCACACACGCATTCTGGTCAAAGTGCACACGCTGACCGTCTTCGCGGACGATCGGGGCGCCGGTGCGGATGATGACCGCAGTCGCCACCTGACCCTTCTTGATGGAGCCGGTCGGAGAGGCCTCCTTGATCGAGACGCGGATCACGTCGCCAAGGTGCGCATACTCCTTGCGCTGCTTGAGGATGCGGAAGCACATGGCGCGCTTGGCGCCGGTGTTGTCCGCAACAACCAGATTTGACAGTTCTTGCAACATGGTTACTTGCCCTCCACCACGCGCCAGCGCTTCGTCGCGCTGAGCGGACGGGTTTCCATGATCGTCACCACGTCGCCGACCTTCGCCGTGTCGGCCTCGTCATGCGCGTGGTACTTCTTTGCGCGGACAACCACCTTGCCGTACAGCGGGTGAAGTTCGCGGTATTCGACTTTCACGACGATGGACTTCGCGCCCATCTTGGACGTGACCGTCCCTCTGCGGACCTTGCGGGCTCCGCGCTTCGTTTCGTTCGTGCTCATCAGATTTTCACTCCTGCGCGGGTGATGAATTTCGTGTGGATGCCGATCTTCGTCGCCGCCAGACGAAGGCACTCGCGTGCAACTTCCTCTGAAACGCCGCCGACTTCAAACAGCACCTTGCCGGGGAGGATCACCGCAGCCCAGAACTCTGGGTTGCCCTTTCCTCCGCCCATACGCACTTCAATCGGCTTCCTCGTGATCGGCTTGTCGGGGAACACGCGAATCCAAAGCTTGCCTTTGCGCTTCATCTCACGATTGATCGCAACACGGCAGGCCTCGATCTGCGTGGCCGTAAGGTCGCCGCGCGTCATCGCCTTGAGACCGAATTCGCCGTATGCGAGCTCGGTTCCGGACGTGGCATAGCCGGCGCGGTTGCCTTTGGATACCTTGCGGTACTTGACTCTCTTTGGCATCAAGGGCATGGCTTACTTCCTCTCCTTCCGCTCTCCGCGTTCACGACGGTTGCCGCCGCTCATGCGAGGCTGGAAATCCTCTTTCTTGCAGATCCACACCTTGATGCCGATCTTGCCGGCGGTGGTGTTGGCTTCCGCAAATCCATAGTCAATGTTCTCGCGAAGCGTGTGCAGCGGCACCTTGCCCTGACGGAACCATTCAACACGCGCGATCTCCGCGCCGTTGATGCGTCCGCCCGCATGGATCTTGATGCCGTCCACGCCCATGTCCATCGCAACCTTCTCGGCGCGCTTCATCGCACGCTTGAGGGCGATGCGGCGCTCAAGCTGCTGCGCGATCGACTCGGCGACCAGCTGCGCATCGGCATCGGCGTCACGGACTTCCTTGATCTCAAGGTAGACTTCCTTGCCCGTCATCTTGGAGAGCTCGTCGCGGATCCTGTCCACGTCCTGCCCCTTGCGGCCGATGATGACGCCCGGACGGGCGCTCATCAGCGTGACGCGCACACGGTTGGCATAGCGCTCGATGATGATCTTGGAGAGACCCGCCTCGGAAAGGCGCTTCTTCACGAACTCGCGTATCTCGCTGTCCTCCACAAGGAATGCACCGAAGTTTCTCTTCTGCGCAAACCACTTGGAGCGCCACGCACGGTTCACGGGCAGACGAAACCCGACCGGATTGACTTTCTGACCCATTATTTAGCCTCCTTCGAGTCCGTGAGGACTACTTTGCAGTGGCAGAGACGGTGGGCGATCGGATGAGCCGAACCGCGAGCCGTCGGCCAGAACCGGCGGATGCGGATGGACTCGTCAAACACGCACTCCTTGACGGTGAGCGTGGCCGTATCGAGACCGTTGTTGTTCTTGGCGTTTGCCGCCGCCGAAAGCAAAGTCTTCTTGAGGATGACTGCCGCTTTCTTCGGGCTGAACTCGACGAGCTTCAGCGCCGCCGAGACCGGGAGCCCCCGGCATTCGCGGGCGAGCGGACGGCCCTTGGCCGCCGACATCCGCGCATTACGGGTGATTGCTATCACTTCCATCTGTTAACCTTACCTTTCGGCCTTTTCGACGTGTGCGCCGTGCGACTTGAACGTACGGGTCGGGGCGAATTCGCCGAGACGGTGGCCGACCATGTTTTCCGTGACGAACACGGGTGTGTGCTGACGGCCGTTGTGCACGGCGAATGTCAGACCCACGAACTCAGGGAGCACCATGGAGCGGCGGCTCCAGGTCTTGATGGGCTGCTTCTTGCCCGCCCCCTGCATCTTCTCGACCTTCCTCAGGAGGCTTTCCTCCACGTAAGGTCCCTTCTTAAGTGAACGCGCCATGGATTATTTCCTCCGTTTGACGATGACCTTGTTCGAGGCCTTGTGCGGATTGCGGGTCTTCCCGCCCTTCGCCAGCTGACCCCACGGCGAACGCGGATGGCTACCGCCGGACGTACGGCCTTCACCGCCGCCCATCGGGTGATCCACCGGGTTCATCGCCACACCGCGCACCGTCGGACGGATGCCGAGATAGCGCTTGCGGCCAGCCTTGCCGAGCTTGATCGAACCCCAGTCCTTGTTGCCGACCGTGCCGACCGTCGCCCTGCAGCGGGCGTTGAAGATGCGGACTTCGCCCGATGCCATCTTCAGCGTGACGGTGTCGCCGTCGCGGGCCATCAGCTGCGCCTCGGTGCCCGCGGAACGCGCAATCTTCGCGCCCTGTCCGGGAACCAGCTCCACGCAGTGAACCATAAGCCCGAGCGGGATGAGCGCAAGCGGAAGGCAGTTGCCGGGAGTGGCTTCAGCCTTGTCGCCGCTCATCAGCGTCATGCCGGGCTTGACGCCTTCAGCCGCGAGGATGTACGAGAGCGTACCGTCCTCGTACTTGAGGAGCGCGAGGTTCGCGCTGCGGTTCGGATCGTACGCGATCGCCTCGACCGTCGCAGCCATGCCGTCCTTGCGGCGCATGAAGTCGACGATGCGGTAGCGGCGCTTCGCTCCGCCGCCCTTGTGGCGGGTCGTGATCACACCCGTGTTGTTGCGTCCGGCCTTCTTGCGCATCGGACGCGTGAGAGACTTCACCGGTCTCTTCTCGGTAATCTCCTCGAACGTCGGGGCGACGCGGAAGCGCATACCCTGCGAACGAGCCTTGAATGTCTTAAGTGCCATGGTATACGGACTCCTTACACCTGTTCGATGCGCTCGCCGTCCTTGACCGTGACGATTGCGCGCTTCCAGGTGGATTCCTTCACCTGACGGCGCGTGCCACGGATCGTGCGGAGACCGCCCTTCATGTTCTGGGTGTTGACGGCGAGCACATGCACACCGTACTTCTTCTCCACCGCCTGGCGGATCTCCGGCTTGGATGCCGACCTGTCCACCTCGAGGCAGTAGCGGTTCTGTGCGCTCATCGCCGAACCCTTTTCGGTGATCAGGATGCGCTTGACGATTTCCTTAGCCATTACTTCGCCTCCTTCTTGACGGCGCCGATGCGCTTCACAAGGGCGTCAAAGCCGGCCTTGTCGCACACGATCGTCCTGAACTTCAGGATGGTGTAGACATCCGCTTCGCCAACAGTAAGCGCAGCCGCCCTCGCAAGGTTCGCCGTCACGCGGGCAACCGTCTCGTCGTACTTCTCGGTCACGATGAGCGCACTGCGCTCAACGCCGGCCTTCTTGAGGAGCGCCGCCATCAGCTTCGTCTTCGGCTCTTCGAACTTGAATTCGGAGACCACGATGACGTCGCCGGCCGCAATCTTCTCGGAGAACGCACGGGCGAACGCCAGCTGCATCACCTTGCGGTTGATCTTCTGGGAGTAGTCACGCGGCTTAGGCCCGTGAGCCACACCGCCACCGCGCCAAACCGGCGACTGGCGGAATCCGGCGCGGGCGTTGCCCGTACCCTTCTGCTTCCACGGCTTCTTGTTGGAGCCTGCGACCTCACCCTTGCCCTTCGTGCTGGCCGTGCCGGCGCGCATCGAGTTGCGGATCGCCGTGACGGCGTCCTTGACGGCCTGCTCGCCCCTTTCAAGGGTCAGCTGCGCATCGTCGAACGCGATGTCGGCTCCCGCCTCACCGGCGGACGTAAATGCCTTGATAGTTGCCATTGCTTACTTCGCTCCCTTCTTCGCCGCCTTGAACGCAAGTGCCGCGTTCTTGAGCGACTTGCGGACGAAGACGAAACCGTTGCGGGCACCGGGGATGGAACCCTTCACGAGAATCGCGTTGTCCTCCGGACGTATCTGGACGACTTCAAGATTGATGTTCTTGCGGTTGACGTCACCCATGTGGCCAGGCATCTTCTTGCCCTTCTCGATCCAGCCGGGGAGGTCACGCGCTGCAAGACCGCCCGTGCGGCGCTTGGAGTGGCCGCCGTGCGTCATGTTGCCGCCCGCGAACTTGTAGCGGCGAAGCACGCCGGCAAAGCCGCGTCCCTTCGTCACGCCGGTCACGTCAACGTACTTGACGCCGTTGAAGTTCTCAACGGTGAGCGTATCGCCAACCTTGACCTCTTCGCCCTTGTCGAGCGCGAACTCCTTGAGGATGCGCACACCCTTCGTGAGACCGCCGGTCTTCGTGAGGTGGCCGCTCTCCGCCTTCGTGATGCGATTGCGGGCGCTGCGTCCCTCGTGGGCATCCTTGTCGGCCTCGGGATCCTTCCAAAGCTTCTGGTCGCCAAAACCGAGCTGGGCGGCAACATAGCCGTCCTTCTCAAGCGTCTTAAGCTGCACGACAGGGCAGGGGCCAACCTCGATGACGGTCACGCACACGCGCTTGCCGTCCTCGGTGAACACCTGGGTCATGCCAACTTTCTTTCCGATCAAACCTTCCATCTGCCCCTCCTTACACCCGGATTGTGATGTCCACGCCCGCAGGCAGGTTGAGCTTCTTCAGTTCGTCGATCGTCTTCGCCGTCGGGTTGACGATGTCGAGCAGACGCTTGTGCGTCCGCATCTCGAACTGATCCATTGACTTCTTGTCGACGTTCGGTGAACGGTTCACCGTGAAACGCTCGACGCGCGTGGGGAGCGGAATCGGCCCCACCACCTGCGCACCCGTGCCCCGCGCGGTGTCGATGATTCCACCGACAGCCTGATCCAGCACACGATGATCGTATGCCTGCAGGCGGATGCGTACTCTTTGCTGTTGCATCTCTGTTTCTTTCTCTTGTTTGTTGCTTTGACCTGTCCATTGACGTCCGGACCTTCAGCCGGTCGTGCCTTTCGGCCCGTTGCCGACCCGCTCTCACAAAGCGTGTCCCGGATTTGTCTCCGGCCAGTTTCCCTTTTGAGCGAAACACTACGAAAAGAAAAACGCCTGCGGCGCCTTTCCCGGCTTTCCACAAGCGTCTGCCTGCTCAATCCGGACGCGTCAAGCGGCATCTTTCGATGACCTTCCTGACCGTATCGCTACTATTCCCCTCAAAAAAGGAACGCGCATTATAGCATAATGTACGACCTTGCGCAAGTTGGAAGCGCAAAAATCGTATTTTTCGGACATCACCACCCTCCAAGGCGGCAATCCCGCATCGGATGCCCCTCGGCAAAGTCCGTTCAGCGCACCCGTTGCGGAACATAGCGGTAGCCTGAACCGTGAACCGTCTCGATCCTGACTGCATCCTTGCCGAGCTTCTTCCTGAGAACGAGAATGTGCTGGTCAACCGTCCGCGTTGTCACGCCGGTTCCGTATCCCCAAAGCTCGTCCATGAGCATGTCTCTCGTGACAACCTCCCCCGGATGGGACACAAAAATGCGGAGAATCCCTATTTCTCTCGCGGAAAGCGCCTCCTTCCTGCCTCTATCCCCCACCAATACATACCGTTTTGCGTCAACACGATGCGTCCCAACCTCAAAATCCGTCCTGTCATCCATCTTCACCGATTGCGATACCGCCGCAACGCTGTTCTTCATGCGACGGAAGATGGCGTTGATGCGAGAAACAAGCACCTCATCGTCGAATGGCTTGGGAAGATAGTCGTCCGCCCCAAGATCCAGCCCCAGCGAGATGTCCGCCGCTGAACCACGCGCCGAAAGGAATATCACCGGAAGCGCCGGATCGTTTTGCCGGATCTGCTGAAGCACCTGATAGCCGTTCTTTTTGGGCATCATTATGTCAAGAAGAAGCATATCCGGACGCTTCACGGAATATTCGGCAAGCACCTCTTCGCCGCTTTTGGCGAGACGGACGGAATGTCCGGCCTCCTCCATCAGTATCTTCAGCGTCTGGCGGATGGACTTCGTGTCGTCCGCAACAAGGATGTCAGCCATTGCCGTCACCTCCTTCACCTCTGCCGCCGTCACCCGGCAGCGTCACCGTGAATGCGTTTCCGCCGCCAGACCTCGGAACGGCACGGACGCCGCCACCCATCCCCCTGACGAAACCGGATACAATCGACAGCCCCAACCCAAGGCCCTCCCGCCCTTCATGCGTTCCGTCCTGGTAGAACCTCTCGAACAGACGCCCCATCCGCTCGCGTGGAATTGTCGCCCCTCTGTCCATCACCTCAATGACGGCACTGCCGCCACATTCGCGGCAGCTGACCTCAATGGGCTTCTCGCCCGCATATCTGCAGGCGTTCTCGATGAGGTTTATCGCCACCTGCTCGACCTTGTCGCGATCGGCGACGGCGAAGACGGAATCCCCACTTTCGACGGCTATGGCGCAGTCTCTGTACCGCTCCCGCACAAGTGCGACAGCCGCCTCTACCGCCTCCCTCACGTCAAACCTGTCGCGGGCAAACGAAATCTTGCCGTTCCTCAACCGGACTGCGGTCAGCAGCTCTCCGATCATCCGCGCCATGCGGGCGGATTCGCTCTTGACTGTGGCGAGCGCCGCCGCACGTCGTTCAGGATCCTTGATCACACCGGACGCAAGTGCGGACGACAGCGGGACGATGCTGCCGAGCGGCGTGTTCAGTTCGTGGGATATCATGTCGAGAAACGAATCCTTCACCTCAAGATCCCTGCGGGCCTTCCTCGCCGACCACACAAGCCGCCCCCCTCCGGCGAACAGCACAAAGAAGAGAAGAAGTATCAACGCCACGCCTGTTCCGAAAAGGTACAGGGTCCAGTTGTCCTCGTACCTGAACGGCGCCGTGTCGTAGCCGATCACCGTTCCGTCATCAAGCCTGACCCACCCTACGACCGCCGCACCGTCCGCCCGTCGGAACCATCCGTATTTGACGCGCTCGGAAAAGTTCGTGTCGCCTGCCGCGGCCTCCCTGCTCCACACATGATCCGCTGCCTCGCCGTCCCTGCCGTATGCCCTCGCCTTTGTCGCAAGACGCGCCTTGAGGTTTCGCTCATAGCGGTCAAACTGCACATCGCGCTCCGCGCTTCTCATCTCAGACGCAAGACCGCTTGCGCCAAACACGAGAAGCGACAGTCCGGCGGCGGTGATCAGCGCAGCCGGCAGCCCGATGAACAGGATGTATGTGCGTATGTCCTTGTCCATGGAATCTCCCGCTGCGCATCTGCCGTCGCTCAGGCTACGCCCACAGTTCCGCTTGAAAGACCGGAACGGACAAGCGCATACCGCTTCGTGCCGTCCGGATCGATGATGATCGCCGCCGAATCGAGGAACCGTATCCAGTTCTCGACCGTCCAGTCGCGCTTGACTCCGCGGGCATGGAGAAACACCGCGTTGTAGAGGTCGTGCGTGGTGAATATGCCGAGACGGGCGCTGAACTTTCCGAGAGCCCAGTCCTCAAGCGCATCGCTGGCGCTGCGCAGATCCACAAAACCGCGCTGCACACCCTTCTCCATGTATTCGAATATGCTTCCAAAGAACGAACCGTCCCTGAAAAGCTCGAACACCTCATGCTGATCGGCGAAATAGAACGTGTCGTTCCCCAGCTTCGGCTCAAGAGGGATGTCAACCCCCTGAAGCCCCATGCCGTCCGCGATGCAGGCCGCAGTCTGCCGTGTGCGCAGCAGCGGACTGGACACGAACTGCACATCGTCGGCGAACATCTTCAGCCGTGCGCCGAGAAGTGTCGCCGTGCGCCGCCCTTCGTCGGTCAAGGGAATCTCCATGCCGAACGTCGGATCGTCGTTGTCGATTTTCTTGCGTTCACCATGGCGCACCATCAGAAGCACCCGGCTGCCGCAGCGAAGCTCCGCTTCTACGTCATCGAACGAAATCTCGCCGCCAAACGGGCGGCACAGCGAATCCACTGCGCGGTCGCCGCCGGTCAGCTCCGCGAGAAACCTGCGCCTGAACGCAAGATGTCCGCGTTCGGCGGCAAGCCTGCGAGATGTGGCGAACTGAAGACCTGACCGGATCCAACCCACCTGCACAAGCACAAAATCAGCCAATGTGCGGATGTGCTGGTAATCGACAGGACGTCCGTCGCGCACAGCTGCAACGACCTCCGGACTCGGCTGGGCCATCACCGGCAGGTTCCAGAACGCCTCGCTGTCGCTCCGCCAGTCGGTCGTCGCAAGCTGATGCTCCAGCACACGGAAGATGTCAAGCTTGTCGGCGTCTCTCACGCAATGGGCGGCGGCAAGCGTCATCGGGTCAAGCCCATCCGGAAGGTCGCGGCGGTTGTGGTAAAGAACCGCCCTCAATATGGCATCGGAATGCGGCGCACCGTCCAGCCATCCCTTGTCTGCCACAATGTCGTGCGAGAGGACTGCGTGATCGACGCTGTCCGAATCACGGAACGTGCCGTATTTCCTTATCTGCTCGTACCTTCCGGTGTCGTGCAGCAGCGCAGCCGCCGCGCAGACATCCGTGACCTCCGCCGAAAAACCTTCGCCGGCCGCGATGTCCAGTGCGTTCTTCACTACGCAATCCGTATGAATCCGCTTCAGTTCCATCATAGGCGGCAGGCTGCCGCCCTCGCGGAAACCATCGACGTAGCCGGAGTACAGCCCGTGCAGTCTGTCGAAATCCACAGCTACCATCTGCGCCCGCCTATCTCGATTCTTGCGGCCTCCGCCGCCGCCCGCTTTACGGCGAAGACCGTTCTGCCCATCCTCGCGAGCTTCTGCTCAAGCTCCTGATTCAGCCCGCGCACCTCCTGAAGGTCGAGCTTCAGCTCAGCAATCTCCTTCTCGTATGCGGAAATGCGCGACTCAAGTTCAAGCCTGTCCGATTCGGCCTTGGACACCTTCTCCGCAAGCGCCTGCCTTTCCGCTTCGAGCGCAGCCTTCGATTCCGCCAGCGCGGTCTTTTCATCCTCAAGGACGATGCGCCGCTCCTCCAGTTCGGCGTTGTCACGCGCCATTGCGCTCACGACCTCCCTCTGCACGTCAAGTTCGTCGAACGTTTCGGAATCCTGCGCCTCAAGATCCGAGGTCTCTGAATCGGGATGATCATTCTCCTGTCTCGAAGCCTGTTCCTCAGGCTCTGCGGCGTATCGCCCCTTCATTCCCAGCATCTCGGCAAAAAGTGACTTGTCTTCGTTCATGCCGCAATTATATCACATCAGCATTGCATGGCGGAGATACCCCACACAAAAGAAACCGCCAAACCCAATCTATCAACCAAAATCGGGGGAGGTGTACCACAACCCGCAATGCGCGTCAAACGGCGCGGAAAACACATGACATTTTTCGGATTTGGATTGTCCTGTGCGAAGCACGGCGGCAATCGGATGCCGTCATTCGTGGAAGTCACTGTCTTCGGCGGACAGGTCGGGTTCGCACGACGCAAGATCTCGAATCGCTGAGCATATCCTATCGACCGTTGACGTATCCGAGACGAGCGGCGGCATGGTGTAGATGAAGTTGCAAAACGGACGCAGCCACACGCCATGTCCATCTATCACCCGCTCGATGTCGGCGCGAGCCGGCATCCGCTCCACCTCGACAATGCCGACTGCGCCCTTCACGCGCACATCCCTCACGTTCGGGAGCGGACGGCACGGCGCAAGTCCATCGGCAAGCTCACGCTCGATGCGCGACACCTTGGCCGCATAGCCACCCTCCGAAAACAGCTTGAGCGAAGCGATGCCGGCGGCACATGCGATCGGGTTGGCCATGTACGTCGGGCCGTGCATGAACGCGCCGGGTCTGCCGCCGGAGATCGTCTCGGCTACACGAGCAGATGCAATCGTCGCCGCAAGCGTGACGTGTCCGCCGGTCAGCGCCTTGCCCACGCACATCACGTCCGGCACGACGCCTGCCCACTCCCCCGCCCAAAGCGGACCGGTACGGTGAAAGCCCGCCGCGATTTCGTCGAAGATGAGAAGCATCCCCTTTTCATCGCAGAGGGCACGAAGACGACGCAGGTATTCCGGATCGTAGAACCGCATAGCGTTTGCCGCCTGAAACACGGGTTCGCAGATGACGGCGGCAATTTCGTCTCCATGCCTCTCCACCGCCTCGACGGCAGTGGAGAAGTCAAGCGGCGACGCAAAATGGTGCTTCGGCATTATCTGACGGAACAGCGTGTGCATCCCGTCCGGATCGCTGAGCGCCATCGCGCAGCAGGTGTCGCCATGATATCCGCCCTTGAGCGCAAGCAGCTTCCCCCTGTTCGGAAATCCCCTGGCGTTCTGATACTGAACCGCCATCTTTGCGGCGACCTCGACGGCTATTGAGCCTGAATCGGCAAAGAACACGCGGTCAAGCCCCGGCGGCGCAAACTCCGTCAGCCGCTGCGCAAGTTCGATCGCCGGCTCATGCGTCAGCCCGCCGAACATCACGTGCGAAAGCCGTTCGCCCTGACGGCGCATCGCCTCCACAATTGCTGGATGGCTGTGACCGTGCGCAACGCACCACCAGCTTGAGACGGCATCTGTGAGCGTACGCCCGTCGGACAGCGTCAGTTCCGTTCCGCTTGCCGATTTCACAAGACGCACGGGCGGCGGATTTGCAATCGAAGCGTACGGATGCCAAATGTGCCGGCGGTCGAATTCAAGTGCGTCCATCATGTCTCTTTCTTGGCTGTCGGCGTTCACCATCCGAGCCGCTCGAATATCCCGCTGAAATCGGGGGCGGAATCCTCTGCGATGTCCGGCATGATTTCCACCGGACATCCAATGCCCAGCTTCTTCAGATATCTTGACACTGCATCCACGGCGTCGTCGAAAAGAAGCCCGTCAGTCTCAGGGAAGGAGTTCATCACAACTCCGGCGACAGACATCCCGCGCCTTGCCGCCGCCTCAATCGACAGCAGGGTATGGTTGATTGCGCCAAGCCTTCCGCTTGCCACAAGCACGAGCGGCCAATCATGACGCAGTGCAAAATCTACAGCAAGCACATCGTCCGTCAACGGTACGCAAAGTCCGCCTGCCCCCTCGACCAGCACGGCGTCGTGGCATCGCGCACATTCGGCAACCGAGGCGGCGATCCGTCCGAGGTCGACCTTGCGCCCTTCGAGGTTCGCCGCAAGCAGCGGCGACGACGGAAACTTGAATATCTGCGGAGCGGTCAATCCTGCATCGTCTTCCGGGAATCTGCCCACGCCGGCCATTTCACGATGCACATAAAGGTCTTCGGAATATCCGTCGCATCCCGTCTGCACCATCTTCACGGAGATCCAGTCGCGTCCGGAATCCTGAAGCGCACGACACATCGCACCGACGACCACAGTTTTGCCGACACCCGTATCGATGCCGGATACGAAGCAGACGTTGCCCATCACCGCTCCTTCAGTCTCATGATGGCCGAGTACGGATCTGCGCTGCCGCACACCGCACGCACCACAGCGAAGTTGCGCGCCCCAGCCGCAATCACGTCCGGCAGACGCACCGCATCTATGCCGCCGATCGCCACCGCAGGATGCGCGGCGGCGGCGATCATTGCGGACATCACGTCAAGTCCAAGCGTCGGGTCGGGGATGTCCTTTGTCGGCGTCGCATAGACGGGGCCGACGCCGATGTAGTCGACCGGCTCCGTCCGCGACGCCGCCACCTGAGCGGGATTGTGGGTGGAAAGCCCCACAATACCAAGACTGGGATGACGCGAACGCACCTCGGTGGGCGGCATGTCGCCCTGCCCGACATGTACGCCATCCGCTCCGACCTCCTCTGCGATTGTCGGATCGTCATTCACTATGAACAGCGTATCCGTGCCGGCCGTCACGCTGCGCACATCGTGCGCCACACGCACGATGTCGGCACGGGGGACGTGTTTCATGCGCAGCTGGACGATCTTCACGCCCGCCCGCACTGCGGCCTCCGCGCATCTCGCATAGCCGACGACGGGATCCGTCATCACGAGATAAAGGCCGAATCCATCGGTCATCTGGCAAGATCCTCAAGAACGATCTGCGCAATCTTGCGTCCACTCTTCAACATTCCTCCGAAGATCGGCCCCATGCGGAATCCGCCCTGCGCATTGTTCGCGGCCATGCCTGAGGCGTAGAGGCCGGGATAGAGACGCTTTGTGTTATCCACCGTCGTTCGCTCGCCGTCCGCCATCCACATCGGCTTTTCGCCGAGGATGCCGCCCGTCGGGGAGTCTATCTTCACGCCGGCCTTGCCGACAGCCTTGTTTATGATTTCGCTCGGATGCCCCGTGCCGTCTATGAGCGCCCGCGTCATCACGACGATCGGATCGACGTGCATCTCAAGCCGTGCAACAGGATTCCAGTTTATCACGACACCGGAGACGACACCGTCATGCATGACGATATCCTCAACCCTGACGGCATTGAATATCGTGGCGCCGGCCTTGCGCGCCCCGAATATGAGACCGCTCGCCATCTCGACCGAGTCGACCGTGTGGTAGTCGCCGTCCACAGGGACGGTCGTGACGCCGAACTCGTGCAGTATCTCGGCGGCGTCGTTCTGCACCACAACCTCGTTCATCAGCATTCCGCCGCCCCATGTGCCGCCGCCGGGCGCGAGCTTCGATTCGAACACCGCAACCTTGCGGCCGGCCAAGGCAAGATCGTGGGCGGCCACAAGACCGGATGGCCCCGCTCCGACAATCGCAACGTCTATGGCGAGGTTGCTTTCGAGTTTCTTGAAATAACTCCGGACGATCGCGCCGGAGATGGTTTCTTCCATCACTTTCACTTTTGTTTCCTCCGCAGGCATTACCCTGTTCAGGTTATACGGGTTTCATCTCAGCATCCGGAACCGTTCCGGCAGCACCCCGATTGGCGCGCAATTATACCACACCGCGTCTACGCTGGAGCGTGGCAATTTTATTTTTTTGTCCTGCGGCAGCACCCGCACGGACAGCCGCTATCCTTCACGCTCGGACAGCTCCAGCCAGCGCGTCTCCGCTTCATCGAGTGCGGTCCGCACCTGCGGAAGCCGTTCCATCAGGGCGACGGCTTTTGCGTTGTCGCGGGAATAGATCGTCGCATCGGACAGCGCAGCTTCGATGTCGGCCATCTCCGCTTCGAGCGCCGACATCCTTTCCGGAAGCTGCTCCAGCTCGCGCTTCTCCATGTATGAAAGCTTCCGTCCGGCGGGACGGACTGGCGATGCGGTCGCGGCGGCGGTCGGTGCAGTCCGCTCCCGCTTCTCCGCTTTCGCGACATCCTTGAGCAGACGCGCCGCCTCGGCGTACCCGCCTGCGCACACGCGCACCTCGCCGTCCCCCGCCAGCACATAAGTGGAGGTCACCACGTTGTCGAGAAATTCGCGGTCGTGCGACACGACAAGCAGTGTGCCGCCGTAGTTCAGCAGCTGTTCCTCAAGAAGCTCCAGCGTCTCGACGTCGAGATCGTTCGTAGGCTCGTCCATCACGAGAAGGTTCGACGGCTTGAGGAAAAGCCGCGCCAAGAGCAGACGCGCCTTCTCGCCGCCGGAAAGCGCCTTGACCGGAGTGCGGCATCGCTCCGGCGTGAACAGGAAATCCGCAAGGTACGAATACACATGCTTCGATACGCCGCCCACAGTCACAACATCGCAGTCCGCAGCGACGGACTCCTTGACCGTGACTTCCGGATCGAGCTGCGCACGCAGCTGGTCGAAGAACGCCATCTCCACCCGCGTACCAAGCGTGACCGCGCCGGACGCCGGACTCAACGCTCCCGTGAGCAGCTTGAGCAGTGTCGTCTTCCCGGCTCCGTTGTCCCCTACGATCCCGATCCTCTCGCCTTTCAGTATGTCTGCGGTGAAATCCTTTACGACCTCACGATCCCCGTACGAGAACGAAAGCCCCTCTATCTTGATTACGCGATCGCCGGACGATGCCGCAGTGTCAAGCTTCAGCGACGCCGTCCCGATGGCGGATCTTCTGTTCGCAAATTCAAGGCGCAGCTGACGCAACGCCTCCACGCGTCCCTGGTTGCGCCGCCGCCGAGCCTTTACGCCCTGACGGATCCAGGCCTCCTCCTGCGCGAGCTTCTTCGCCTTGCGCTCCCACAGCACAGCCTCATCGGCCAACAGGTCGGCCTTGCGCTGAAGGAACGTGCGGTAGTCGCAATTCCAGCCGGCGAGACGCCCTCGGTCAAGATCGTACACGTAAGTGGCCACATCCTTCAGGAATGCGCGGTCGTGCGTCACGAACAGAAACGCCGTGTCGGTCTGGCGGCGTATGAACGCCTCAAGCCACTCGATCGAAGCGACGTCAAGATGGTTTGTCGGTTCGTCGAGCAGCACAAGATCCGGCTCGTTGGACAAAGCCCGCGCAAGCAGCGCACGTCTGCGCAGACCGCCTGAAAGCGTATTGAACACGTCATCCGGGTTCAGCCCCATCTGAGAGACGTATCGCTCCGACCGCGCAACGTCCATGACCGTGCCGGGACGGTCGTGCGGAACCTCCTGCTCAAGAAACGCCACCTTGAGATCCGGTGCCCTGATGATCTCGCCGGTATCCGGTTCAAGCCGCCCGGCGATGACTTTCAGCAGCGTGGACTTCCCTTCACCGTTCCTTCCTGTGACGCAGGCGCGAACGCCGCTTTCCACGTTGAGCGACACGTCTTCAAGCACTGGGTCGCCGCCGAATGCAAGCGACACGGAACGGAGTGACAGCAGATGGCGCGACATCCCCTATGCCCCCCTGCCCATGCCTCTGCGGCGGCGTTTCCCGCCGTCTGCGGTCTTGCGCACGGCAAATTCGTCAAACCCGCGATTGCGCAGAACGCAGGCCGGACACTTCCCGCAGCCTCTGCCGGGAACACCGTTGTAGCACGTCACAGTCTCGTTCTCTATCACATCGAGTATGCCGAGACTGTCGGCCAGCGCCCATTCGTCAGCCTTGGACATATGCATGAACGGCGTGACGATCTTGACCGGCCATTCAAGCGCCAGCCGCAGCATCCTCTGCTGCGCCCTGATGAACGCCTCTCGGCAATCCGGATATCCGGAATAGTCCGCCTCGGAAACGCCGGTGTAGAGTTCAGTCGCACCAAGGCTCTTCGCCCAGACCGCCGCCGAAAGGAGGAAGAACGCATTGCGACCCTCCACCACGGTGGTCGGACAGCTCGCGCCCTTCCGCCTTTCGATGGGTGCAGTCTTAGACATCAGCGCGTTGCTCGTTATGTGGCGATAGAAGTCGAGCGACACGACCTTGTGCTCCGCCACCATGAACCTGCGGGCGAGCCTTTTGGCGAATTTGACCTCGATCGAATGCCTCTGCCCGTACGCGAACGTGATGGCGTACACGTTCTCCGCGCCGTGCTTCCGCACCGCAAGCGCAAGGCACGTCGCCGAATCCTGTCCGCCCGAAAGTACAACAACCGCTTTCATGCCTCTGCCCTGTATATCTGCGAACGCCAGCCAAAGCCCGTGGCGGCGGACACGTTCTGCTCCGTGTCGTCGAGAAAGAGAAGTTCGTGAGGAGCAAGCCCCATCCGCTCCGCCGCCAGATCGTATATCCGTCTCTCCGGCTTCACCATCCTCTCGATTCCGGATATGACCTCCATGTCGAGAAGCGCGGAGTACTCAGCACATCGCGGAATGAACAGGCGCTCGTGGAAGTCCTCTGACATGTTTGAAAGCACCCCAAGTCTTTTGCCGATCCGCTTCAGATCCTTCATGAGCGCAAGCGTATGCCGGGACAGCGTCTTCACCCACGCCTCCGCATCAACGCGCCACAGCTCCGAGAGCTGCGCATCGGTCGGCGGAGGCAATCCGCCGTTCTCGAAGATCAACCGGTACATTTCGCCGAAGGAACATTCGCCGCCATCCCATCTGGCGCGGAATTTGCGCCAGCCGTCGTCGAACGCCGCCCGCGAAAGGCCAAGCGATTCGCAGTACGGACGCAGTTCGTCGCCGTCCCCTGCGAACGGCGAGACAGATATGACCCCGCCAAAATCGAACACCACACCGCGCGCAGAAAGAAAATCATCCACCGCCGGCGGCACCAAGTCCCTCACAGGTTCGCCGTGCGACAGGCGGTTGCGCACCTCCGTCGAAGACTCCTTCGTGCGGGGGAACGTCACAAACCGGACGAGACGGGCAAGCTCCTCCGCCTCCCTCCATCGCGAAACCTCTCCGGCGTTGTCTTCACCGATTATGAAGAACAGCTCCGCATCTGGATGACGCGACTTCACCTCTCGCACGGTGTCTATCGTGTACGATTCGCCGCCGCGCCTGAGTTCGATGTCGCAAGGCTCCAGCAGCGGATGAGGGGCGCAGGCGTACTTCACAAGCGTCCATCTCAGCGCATCGAAACCGCTCTCCGCCTTGAACGGATTGTGCGCCGCCGGAATCACAAGCACCCTCTCAAGGGAATGTTCCGCCGCCGCCCTCAACGCAACGCCGATGTGTCCGGAATGAATCGGATTGAACGTCCCGCCGAATATGCCGATGCGCTTTGTCATGCCGCCTCGATCCTCAGTATGCGAAGTATCGCCGGGCGGCCGTAGTCCCGCTTGCCGAGACCGGTGCCGACGCCAAGCACCCTGTACGCGGGAGGCAGCGTGTCGCCTGTGCGGAACGCCGCCGCGAGGGCGATTCCCGTAGGGGTCACGCATTCGCCCTGCGTCGGTGAAGTCCGCAGAGGGATTCCTGTCGCCCGCGCAATCTCAAGCACCGCAGGCACCGGCACCGGCAGTTCGCCGTGCGCGCACATCACGGTGCCGCTCCCCTCCGCAAGGCCGGTCACCACACATTCGCTCTCCCCGATGTCGTCGAAGAGAACCGCCGCCGAGACGATGTCCACTATCGAATCTATCGCCCCCACTTCATGAAAATGAACTTCCTCGACCGGCTTCCCGTGGACTTTCGCCTCCGCCTCTGCGACAAGCCGGAACGCCCGCTTGGCAATCGCCCTCGCGGCGTCGCTCATCTCACCGCGATCGATGATCGCCTCTACGTCCGCAAGGTTGCGGTGTTCATGGTGATGGCCGCAGGACTGATGGTGTCCATGGCATCCGCAGCCTCCGTGACCGCAATCGCCGTGATGCCCGTGGTCGTGGCCATGATGACGGCAACCTCCATGCGGAAGGATTACGTCGAAATCGGTGCCGGATATTCCGTACGACGACTTCTCGGCTATCTCGCAGGAGAACTCACCCCCAAGCCCCAACGAATCGAGCGTCTTCCTCAACTTCTCTGCGCTCGCTCCGAGCGACAGCAATGCGCCGACCGTCATGTCGCCGGATATCCCGGCCGCCCCCTCAATGTACAGCATTCCGCTTTCCTCCCAGACCCATCCGACGCAAGATCCGGCAGGCTACAACCGCCGCACCGAAACCGTTGTCTATGTTCACCACGCTCACGCCTTCGGCGCACGAATTCAGCATCGCAAGCGCCGCCGCAACACCGCCTGCGCCGGCGCCATATCCCACCGACGTCGGCACGGCCACCACGGGTGCGGACACCAGACCGGAGACGACGCTCGGCAAAGCGCCCTCCATTCCCGCGACGGCCACAACCACATCCGCTTTCCGCACCTCCTCGATTACGCCGAGAAGACGGTGAAGCCCAGCAACTCCGACATCGAAATAGCGCGACACCGCACCGCCGAAGAATTCAACCGTGCCCGCGCACTCCTCTGCCACCGGGATGTCCGCCGTTCCGCCGGTGAGCACCGCAACCGAACCTTTGAGCCGCCGGGCAGTGCGGGACGAAGTGCGCGGACGCTTCGGCGCAAGTGCAAGAAGGCGCCCTTCAGGGATGTACCTGACGTTCCCGTCTGACGCGATGACGGCATCGGCCTGCTCCCGCGTGACACGTGTCGCAAGCGCGGACTGCCCCTTTTCGGCGAAAGATGCGAATATGCGCACGAGCTGTTCCGGAGTCTTTCCTGGCCCGAACACCGTTTCGCCAAAGCCCGTCCTCTCCGGACGGGAGAAGTCCAGCCTGGCAAACTTCACATCGAAGCGATCGCTGTCTGTGCCGTGCATTGTCATTAGCGTTTCCCGATTCATCTCTTCGGCATCATCGTGACGCTGATCTCAGGATATCTTTTCAGAAAATCCGCAGAAAGTCCGGGGACGCGACCGACCCGCTTCGCCGCCGCGAGAACGGACTGATCCACCTTGGCGTCCCCTGAACGCTGAACGATCCTGTAATCCAGGATTCTGCCGCCGCTGCCCAACCGGACTGAAAGCACCACCGGCTTCAGTCCCTCCGACCAGCTGAAATCAGTCCAGCACTCGTAGAACCGCCGCATTATCAACGAAACGCACCTCTGCTCCTCGCTCGTTGCCAACTGGTTTGAAGCGCCATACCGCGCTCCCGCCGCAAGCGCCTTCATTATGTCCGCCTGCGACAGCGGCTTGTCCCGTGACGTCCCCTTGCCCGGCGGAAGTTTCACGGGAGGAGTGATCTTGGGCTTTTTCACAGCCCCCCTCTTGAACTCCTTCTTCTTCGGCTTCTCCGCCTTCTTCTCTGGCTTCTTGATGGGGCCTTTCTTGAATTCCTTCTTCTTCGGCTTCTCAGGAATCTTCTCGACAGCCTCCACCTTCTCCTTCTGCGGTTCTTCGGGCTGAGGCTTTTCCGGCTCCGGTTCAGGCTTCGGCTCGGGCTTGTCCGGCTCTTCCTCCGGCGGAGGGTTCGGATCCGGGTTCGGATCGTTCAGATCCTGCTCCGCCCATGGCGGAACGATCGTCATGTCAATCGGTATCACCACATCCTTAGGACGGTATATCACCTTGGACGCAATCCAGAACAGGCAGAAGGCCAATGCGTGAAGTCCAAGCGCAATCAGGAGTGTCTTTGCGTTCAGCGGACTCGACACCTTCCCCCTTTGGCGGTCGTCTTCGTAGAACTTGTCTATCTCAAGCTCCATCACCGGACGTCTCTCACTTCTCCACGGTTACAAGGGCCATCTTCCTGACCTTGCACTTGTACACGAGCTTCACGACTTCCATCACATTGCCATAGGTGAGACGTTCGTCCCCGCGCACCAGCACCGGCACGTCCGGGTCGGCCTTCACCTTTTCAAGAAGGTTCTGCTCAAGCTCCTCAAGCGTGACAGGGACGTTGTTCATGAACGTGCCGGTCTGCGAAACGGTGATGGTGTTCGCCTTGCTGTCCTTGCTCGGAAGGGTGTCCGTCTTCGCCCTCGGCAGCATTATTGAGATTCCCTGTTCAAGAGCAGGGATGGTGAGTATGAACGTGACGAGCAGAAGGAACGTGAGGTCGATGAGCGACGTCATGTCGATGCTCGCCTTCGCCCCCTCACCGCGCCCGCCTTTCCTTCTTCTGCGACTCACTGCCTTATCCTTCCGTGTGCGAATTCAGTCGTGACATCGCAATCATGCCTGGAATTCGAGCGCGACCCTGCCCACAAGGTCATCGGCGAACCCCTCCATGTCTGCGGTGAGGCCGCGCACGGTCGCATTGAGCCGATTGAACGCGCATACGCCGGGAATCGCTATGAGGAGGCCGACTACCGTGGTGACGAGGGCTGATGAAATTGCGGGCGCCATCGTGGCGATCGTCGCAGATCCTTCCGAACCCATGGCCGCGAAAGCGTCCAGCACGCCCCACACCGTTCCGAGCAGGCCGAGCATCGGCGCAAGCGCGACGACGGTTGCTATCACGCCCATCCCGTGCTCGATGCGAAGCTCCTCCTCATCGAGGATATGCTCGCAGTGGGATTTGACCAGCTCGATCTCGTTGTGCGTGAGCGCAGCCCCCCGCGTACCGCTGCCACGCGACAGGGTGGCGAGTGAATCCGGCGAAAGGAGCTTCAGCAGACGTTCACACGTGCCGTAGTAGATGTTCTCGATGGCGGAGTTCTCCTTTGGATGGCGGGCGAGATAGTACTCAAGCACATCCTGTCCGGTCATGACGTCGCGTCCTACCCTGCGCGTGAGACGCACCGCGCGCGCCAGCTCCTTGACCTTGCCGATTATGACAGCCACCATGACGACGCTCGCCGCCAGCTGCACGAGCACGATTCCCTTGCCCATCATGCTCGACAGCTTATATCCATCTATGAGCGAATCCGCAAAAAACTCCACCATTCTCTTTCTCCTTGTGAATGGTCAATTATACCACATATGTCCCGGCGAAAATGCCGCCAGGGATAAAATGGCGAAACGCCGGAAACGCCTCGAGGCCAACCGCCTCGCCACTTCTATCTTGAGGCGATGCGGGCGCGGATTGCGACGGCGAACGCCTGACCCGCCGCCGAAAGCGGAATCCCCTTCCGGTATATCAGCCCCACACGGATGGTGTCGTCGAGCTTGAGCGGCACGGACACCATGGCCGGGTTGTACGACCTGCTGTGCGCACCCGATGCGACGGTGAAGCCGTCCAACCCCAGAAGGAGGTTGGTCATCGTGGCGCGGTCCCGTACCCGGATGCTCTTCTTCCTGTCGATTGCGGGCATAACCTCTTCGGAGAAGTAGAGTGCGTTCTCCACGCCCTGCTCATACGTGAGATACGGGTACGGATCGAGTTCGGCCGGCTTGATTATCTTCTTCTTCGCAAGCGGATGCTCCCTGCCGATGAACACGTGTGGATGCTCGGCGAACAGCTCCTCGAAATCCAGCTCCTCCTTGCGGAGAATCTTCGTTATCGCCGATTCGTTCCGCTTCGACAGATAGAGGATGCCAATCTCGCTCCTGTGGCGGGCGACGTCATCGATGATTTCGCTCGTCACCGTCTCGCGCAGCGTGAAATCGTAGGAGTCTGCGCCGTTCGCCTTCACAACCTCCATGAACGCATCCACCGCAAACGCATAGTGCTGGCACGACACCGCGAACTGCGGACGGCGCACCGCCTTGCCGGTGTACTTCTCCTGTATTCCCGCCACGTCATCGAGGATCTGTCTCGCGGACGCAAGGAACTCCTCGCCCTCCCGCGTCACCGTCACGCCACGGCTTGAGCGCGTGAATATGGCAACGCGCAACTCCTCCTCCAGGGCGCGTATCGATTCCGTCAGTGTGGGCTGCGTGACGAACACCTGCCGCGCCGCCTCGCTGAGGCTGCCGCACTCTGCCACCGCATCCACGTATTTAAGCTGCTGAAGCGTCATATCTCTCCTTCGCCGTCAGGCACCGTTTGACTTGCCTGTGTATTCTACCACATCAGATCGGCAACGCTTTTGGGTCGCCAAGTTCAGGATGCCACGTAAAGGCCGTGATGCTGCGCCACCGGACGGATGTCGGAAGGTCGTTGTACGATGAAAGGACCTCGACATCCGGCGCGGTTTCCGTTATCGACGGAGCGCGGATGAACGTCATCGGCACATCGGGGTGTCCATCCCAGCAGCCAGTCGCCGTGAAGCTTCCGAGCTGCCGCCCGTAGGCGTTGCGGCGGACAGTGACCGGCAGCGAGCCAAACCATGCCGTCTCCTCGCCCTCGATCCTCTCTGCAAGGAGGATAAGCCCGGCGCAGGTGGCAAATACGGGCAACCCGCCGTCGATGGCTTCCTTGAGCGGATCGAAGAGGCCAAGATCCTTCAGCAGCTTGCCCTGCACTGTCGATTCACCACCGGGCAGAGCAAGCATGTCCATGCCGCCGTGACGGAAATCGGAAATCTGGCGTATTTCGGACGTCTCCGCCCCTTTGGCGCGGAAGAACGATGCCATCTCCGCAAATGCGCCCTGCACCGCAAGAACGCCAACCTTCATTTTCCTCTCCCGTTGCCGTTCACTGTCCGCGCTCCTCCATTATCGTCTCAATCTCGTCCGCGTTGATGCCGACCATTGCGGGGCCGAGATTTTCGGATAGCCTGGCAAGCAGTTTCGCGTCCTGCCAGTTCGTGACGGCCTGCACTATCGCAGCGGCGCGTTTCGCCGGATCGCCGCTCTTGAATATGCCGGAGCCGACGAATACGCCCTCCGCGCCAAGCTCCATCATGAGCGCCGCATCCGCAGGCGTCGCAACGCCGCCGGCCGCAAAGTTCACGACCGGCAGCCGCCCGTTGTCGTGGACGAATCTCACAAGGTCAAGCGGCGCGGCAAGCTCCTTCGCCGCCTCGTAGATCTCGTCTTCGCGAAGCGCCGCCACGCGGCGTATCTCCGACTGCATCTTCCGCATGTGGCGGACAGCCTGCACGACGTCGCCGGTGCCAGGCTCGCCCTTCGTGCGAATCATCGTCGCACCCTCGCCGATGCGCCGCAGCGCCTCGCCGAGATCACGCGCACCGCACACGAACGGAACCGAGAATTTCGACTTGTCGATGTGGCGCACGTCGTCTGCCGGGGAAAGCACCTCGCTCTCGTCGATGTAGTCTATCTCTATCGCCTCAAGTATGCGCGCCTCCGCAATGTGTCCTATGCGGCATTTCGCCATCACAGGTATGGATACCGCATCCTGGATGCCCTTTATCATCGCCGGATCGCTCATGCGCGAAACGCCGCCCGCTGCACGGATGTCCGCCGGGATGCGCTCAAGCGCCATCACTGCGCAGGCGCCTGCGGACTCCGCGATCTTCGCCTGCTCCGGCGTGGTCACGTCCATGATTACGCCGCCCTTGAGCATCTGCGCAAGGTTGCGGTTCAGTTCCTGTCTTTCGTTCATCGGTGCTCCTCTCTTTGCAAAGTGACGGAGATTATACTTTCACGCAAGCAGATATGGCGATAGATATTTTCAGTCAACCTTCATAGGTCAAGCCTATACGCCACCCGGTGCCACACGCAGCCGCGCCGTCCTCGCCCGGCGCAATGGCGCGACACTCCGGAAAAAGGCTTCGAGCTGTGCGATGGATTTCACTCCGGGCCGCACCTCAAGCGAACTGTTGACGTCAAGGACTGCGCAGCCTGTCTTCGCGGCGGCGGACGCATTTTCTGCGGAGATGCCGCCGGCCAGCACAACGCGAACGCCCGATGCGGAAAGCGCAGCCGCCCTCTGCCAATCCGCAGTGCGTCCCGTGCCGCCGCACTGCGCTCCCGCCCTTCCGTCAAGAACCACGGCGTCAGGATTGCCGCCTCCGCCATCGAGACGCCACACCTCAATCCCGCTTGAACGCAGCGCATCGATTTCATCTGCGCCGTAGGACATGCTGTGCAGCTGCACGACACGCATCGGTACGCACTTCGCAATCCTGACGATTTCGCTGATCGGCGATTCGGTGAATACGCCGACCAGCCCGGCCTTTCCGGAAAGTGCCGCGGCGATCGCCGCCGCCTGCTCTGGCTCGACCCTGCGCGGTGACCCTTCGGCAAATATGAAGCCAAGGTAGTCCGCGCCAAGCTCTTCGGCCCTCAGCGCGACATGGACATCGTTGATGCCGCATATCTTCACCTCCGGAAAGGTCTGCATGGCGTCAGCGCCTCTCGCCGAGTTTTTTGACTATTGCCGAACCTATCACATACCCGTCCGCATGGCCTTCGACGAGCGACACGCCCTGTTCGCGGGACGCAATGCCGAACCCGGCGACGATCGGCATATCAACGGTCTTGCGGATTTCGTCGAGATGTCCGGCAAGGTCAGGCGGGAGTTCGCCGCGAACTCCTGTCACCCCTTTGACCGTGATTACGTAGAGAAAGCTGTCCTCCACTCCCTCTGCGCTTTCGACGGTGCGCCCGATCGGCGTGTTCGGCGCAATGAGCGGCACGATCGTGATGCCGTGCGGCCTCAAAGCCGTCAGCAGCTCGTCGCGCTCCTCAAGCGGAAGGTCGACCGCAAGCACCGCATCGATTCCGGCCGCCTCGGCCTTCTCGGCGAACGCCCCCACGCCGCACGAGAATATCGGATTGTAGTAGCTGAACAAGACGAGCGGCGTATCGGGATGCCGGGATCTCACACGCGCCGCGAGCGACAGCACGTCGGAAAGCGTGACGCCCTGCTTCAGCGCCTCGTACGCGGCGTTGCGTATCACCGCGCCGTCCGCGAACGGATCGGAGAACGGGACGCCGAGTTCAATGATGTCCGCGCCATCCTCGTCAATCAGCCTGTCTGCCGCCCGTTCGCTTTCCGCGAGCGTAGGATATCCGACCGTGAGATAGGCGACGAACACCGTGCGCCCTTCACTGCGGGCTTTCGCAAAGCATTTCTGTATTCTGCTGTTCATTTCATCACTCCTCATGCACATCTTCTCATCCATTAAATGTTTCACCCTTCGACGCCTTGTAGCGCATGATGCTTTCCATGTCCTTGTCTCCGCGCCCGGAAAGGTTCACCAGAAGCAGCGTCTCCTTTGGAAGCGACGGTGCGCGTTTCATCGCCTCCGCAAGCGCATGGCTCGATTCAAGCGCAGGTATGATACCCTCGAAGCTGCAAAGCGCATCGAACGCCGCAATCGCTTCGTCATCATCTATGACGGTGTATTCGGCGCGTCCCGTGTCGGCGAGATGCGAATGCTCCGGGCCTACGCCGGGATAGTCGAGCCCGGCGGAGACGGAATACGTGTCGATGACCTGACCTGAATCAGTTTGCAGGAGATAAGTCTTCGCGCCGTGAAGAACGCCGACCCTGCCGCCGTTGATTGATGCTGCGTGTTCGCCGGTGGCTAACCCTTTACCGCCAGCCTCAACTCCGACAAGCTTCACGTCCGCGTCATCGAGAAACCCTGCGAAAAGCCCCATGGCGTTCGATCCGCCGCCGACGCAGGCGATTGCCTGATCGGGCAGTCTGCCGTATTTCGCAAGCATCTGCGCCCGTGCCTCGCGTCCAATCACGCTCTGGAAGTCGCGCACGAGTTCCGGGTACGGGTACGGACCCGCCACCGTTCCGATCACGTAGAACGTATCGTCGCAGTTTGCCGCCCAGTCGCGTATCGCCTCGTTCATCGCATCCTTCAGCGTTGCGCTCCCCTCCGAGACGGCATTCACCTTTGCGCCGAGCATCTTCATCCGCTGGACGTTCGGCGCCTGACGCGCAACGTCGATGGCCCCCATGTACACTTCGCACGGCATTCCGAGCAGCGCCGCAACCGTCGCCGTTGCGACGCCGTGCATCCCGGCGCCCGTCTCTGCGATAAGCCGTTTCTTGCCCATCCGCTTCGCAAGCAGCGCCTGTCCGACGGTGTTGTTGACCTTGTGCGCTCCGGTGTGGTTCAGATCCTCGCGCTTAAGCAGGATCTGTGCGCCGCCGAGATGCGCCGACAGGCGGCGGCAATGCGTAATCGGCGACTCACGTCCCACGTAGTCGTGCAGGATGTCTTCCATCTCGCGCTTGAACTCGGGATCAGACTTCGCCTCCGCATAGGCCTTCTCAAGTTCAGATAGAGGTTTCATCAGCGTCTCCGAGACATACTGTCCGCCGTAGACGCCATAGTGTCCTTTTGCTTTCATTTCATCAACTCCTTCAGTTTTTCTCCGGGATGTTCTTCCCGCATAAGTGCTTCACCTACAAGAAATCCGTCTGCTCCGGCATCGCGCAGCCCCCTGATGTCTGCGGCGGTGCGAATCCCGCTCTCCGCTATCCGCACGATCCCCTGCGGAATCCTGCCGATCAGCCCTGCCGTCATTGACGGGTCGGTGCAAAACGTCCGCAGGTCACGGCAGTTCACCCCGATGATTCTTGCCCCCGCCTCCACGGCGCGTTCGATTTCCTTTGCCGTGTGCGTCTCAACGAGAGCCTCCATGCCGTATCCGCGCACGCAGGAAAGCAACGCCTCAAGCCGTGCGTTGTCCATCGCTGCCGCTATCAGCAGTACGGCGTCCGCTCCGCAGGCCCTTGCCCGCAAAACCTGGAACTCCGTCGTCACGAAATCCTTGAACAGCATCGGAAGGTCGCTTGCGGTGCGGACGATTCGCACATTGTCCTCACCTCCGAGAAAGCGATGCGGTTCAGCGAGCACCGAAAGCGCCGCCGCGCCGGAGGCATCGAGTTCCCGCGCAAGTCCGGCAGGATCGAAGTTTTCTCGTATCAGCCCCTTTGACGGGCTTGCCTTCTTCAGTTCGGCGATTACGTGTATGCCGTCTCCGCGAAACGCCGCCGCGAAGTCGCGGATACGCGACGCCCTTTCGGTGTCGATGCGACGTTGCGCACAAAGTTCTTCAAGTATGTCCATGGTCTGTTGTTGAATTTGGTTGTGTAAAAACATTGGTTGAGTAAAAACAGAAACGGCCTCGCTCACCAAGAGCGGGGCCGTTGACCGGATGTCTTCTGATGCCTTAGATGGCTTCCAATGTTCCGGGTATACGCGCACACGCTCCGGTCTCAAGACCGAAGTTGCGCCACCACCAAAACTGGAACATCGTGTTCATGATAATTCGTTTCCGAAAAACGTCCGCGGAGTATATCACATCCCCAACCCGAAATCAACGCCGCAGACAAAAAGCGAAAGTCGCGGAAACCTCAATGCAAAGATTGGCGCGGTGCATGGTACGCACCGTCACTTCACCCTCCTCATGTCGTCGAATCTTCGTGCAGCCGCTTCCGCCTCCTGCATTCCGTCCTCGATCAGCTTGCGGCGAAGCGCATCGTACTCCACCCTGCTGGGCGTAGCCTCGTACTTGAGGGACGCGAGATATGCGTCCTCAATCTTGATGCGCAGCGTGTTGAGCGATGCGACCATGTCGTTGCGCATTGCGCAGATGTCCCTGAAATCGGCATCCATGTCCGGATTGCGCCCGAACTCGCATATCGTTTCGCGCAGCCTGACTATCTTTGAATCCTGCGCGGCGACCGCCGCCTTGAGGTTCTGGTAGACCATCCACAGCGCCGGTGCCTCATTGAGGATGAACGCACGGAGCCTGTTCTCCTTCTGGAGTGCCCTGTGCTCCGCCTCACTCTTGGCGGCCGCCTCCTGCGCCTCATGCTCCGACTTCTCCTGCGAAGCCCTGATGCAGCTGCCCATCATGAATAGGCCGGCTAAGGCGCATACAACGAGGCAGCCGCATCCCCTGATTTCATCCTCATCCATGCTGCGTCGACTCAGCAAGTCACTGTGCCATTATCCTGTCGAAGTCGCCGGCGATCGCCGACTTGCGGTCTGGCGCAACGACCTCCTCGACCGTCGGGTCGTCATGGTCCACGCCGAGGGCGTTCATCTGGTCGCTGATGGCGTTGAGCGCGTCTGTGACGCTCTTCTCGCCGTCCAACACCTGCTTGAGCCTGAGATCGGCCAGGGTGGTCTCCACCCTCTCGCGCAGCTGCACCACGGTCTTCTGCTCCTTCGACACGAATTCAGCCCGCTTGCCGAGCTTGTTGAGCAGATTGCGCTTCGTTCCGGCGCGGCTCCGCAGCGCCGGAATCCTGTCGGCGGCCTCGACTATCTTCTCCCGGGCCTTGTCCCTCGAAAGCGAGAACCCGCCGAGCACAACCGGCCAGGCGTTGCTCGCCTCGGCGGCGCGGTATGCCGCCTTTGCCTCCTCCAGGAACCTCTCAAGGCTCTTGACCATGCCTTCGTCGTCGCCCATGATGCGGACAGTCTCCGCCCTCTTGCACGCAATCTCGTGAGCGGCCACCTCAAGATAGGCCGCGTGCCTTTCCAGCTCCTCGAGCTGCGCCTGGCAGTACTCGACCGGATGGCGCGCGCGGTTCTCCGCCGTCCATTTCGCATTCTGCCTGATGCGCTCCTTCCGCCGCTGCTCGTTGACGATGTTCGGGACGTCATGCTCGACGTCATCGGGGCGCACCTCGCCGTTCAGGGCGCGGCCGGCCTTTCCGAGACGGCCGATCGCCTCGTCACGGCTCTCCTTTGAGCACCCTACATGGCAGACCACCGCAACGACCGCCACAACTCCAGCCAATACCAGAACCTTCATTCTCGTTTCCTTTCTTTATGCCATCAGTATTCTTGTTGATACATCGCAAACTCGACCTTAATCTTTATCTCCTCGATGAGCCGGTCTTACATCTACGTCTCCCTGCCTCCGACAAAGCGTCCGAAAGCCTGCGTGGACAATTCCGCAAGTCCAGTCGCCGCAAATGCGCGGATGCAGTCGCGATACCGCTGCGTCAGCCCCGCCGTCCCGTGCGCCTGCCACACCGGCAGATCTGTCCCGAACATCAGCCGCCCCCGCCAGTCGTGCCGCGGCAGCGCCGCGATACCCTCCGCGTCCATGTACGCCGTGTCCGTGTAGACGTTCGGACACGCCGCGACGACAGCCGCCATCTCGTCCATCGGGCGGCAGTGCGCGAAGCAGAAGCGAACACTGGGAAACGCCTCCGCCACCGCCGCAAGTTCCGTCGGACGGCTACCCTCATCCGCGCCCGAATGGATCGTCACTGGCCAACCGCGCTCCGCTACAACCGACAGGACACGCCAGAGTTCTACCCTGCGCCGAAGCAACCACGGGGTCTCGCCTCCGTGCAGCTTGATTCCGCTGAACAGCCCCGAATCCATCCATCGCATCGTGGAGTCCTCGTCATAGAGCCGCCCCGACAACCAGAAGAAGACATGCGCCCGCCCGCCGGCGATTCGCTTCATCTCCCGTGCCTCGTGTACGATGTCCGCGATTCCAATCCCTTCGACCTGCGCACACGTGGACGAGACAATAAACCTGCCCACGCCGCACCGTGCCAACACACTGGCGATTCGCCATGGCGAATAGTAGAACGGCATCTCGTGTCCAAGACGTGCATACCAACCCATGTGCACGTGTGCGTCGCAGAGCATGGCGGTTGCGTCCCTACACCCCCTGCGCCGCAACCATCTGCCGCTGCTTCTCGTCCACGATTTCATGGTTCAGGGCCGCGACGCGGCAGAAGTGTTCGGCGGGCTTGAACATGTCTCCCGACTCGTTGAAGTTCCGGCACATGCAAGTCGAGCAGTAATCGCGGTCAACGCACGTCGCGCACTTCGGGAAGTCCGCGCCTGTCACTGCACGGATGCGCTTCGTCGCCCCCGACTCCTCCCACACCTCGCGCAAAGTCTGCCGATAGCAGTTGCCGAGCGGGACACCTGCGAAGCCGGGACACGGATAATAGTCGCCGTTTGCGTTGAGGCACATGGAGTTGACGCAGGCACCGCAGACCTTCCGCCGTCTCCACTCCTCCGCCGAAAGCATCTGAACCTTCTTGCCTGGGCTGAAGTACTCGCTCTCCATCGGAACATTTTCGAGGATGATGTCGCGTAGCAAATCACGCGTCTCGTCGAGGTCAAGCCGGTTGCAGAGGTTCGACGTGTCACAGTCCTGCTTCCCCATGATGATGAAGTCGGTCTGCGCCTCCATCTTGATAGACTCCGCGAACTTCATCACCGCCGGATAGTCCTTGTAATTGATCTTCAAGCACGGGCACGAGATCCGCATGGGCACCTGCGCGGCGCGGAGGCGCAGAATCGCCCCCATCGTCTCCAACCATGACCCCTTCCGCCGCGTCACCTCGTCGTGAATGGCGGGACTCATCGAATAAAGCGACGTCTGCACGGATGCTTCCGCCTCGACAAGCGCGTCGATGATCTCGTCCGTGCAGACCGTCAGGTTGCTCAGACACGCCACCGTGCAGTCGCGCGCACGGACCGCCTTGACGATCTTCACGAAGTCGGGATGCAACATGCATTCCCCGCCGGAGAGCGACACATGGATGCCTCCCATCTCGCGGAACTCGTCAAGCACTTCACAGATCTTGCCATAGGGCAGGAACAACGGATTGTATTCCGGCACATAGCAGTGGCGACATCGCTCCGTGCAGGCCTGTGTGATGTCCATCTGGAACTCGAAGAGCGTCGGATGCTCGGCGAAGTGTTTTTCAAGCAACGTCGCGGGCAGAGCGGCGATTTCCTCGTACGTGTGCCGTCGGGAGTCCTTCGCCGTCTTCGGGTCATCGCAGTCGTACGTGAAGACCGGCTCCTGCGCGTCCAGTTCCGCCGCGCTTTCCCCAGCAAGGACAACACGCTCCGCAATAAGCGACGCGAGCAGTTCGTCAAAATCCCGCGCCACGACGTCGCGCGGCGCGTCCGCGTAGTCACGAACGATTTCGTCGATGATTGTATCCCGCGCTTTCGGCGTCCGCGAAAGGTGCGCGAAGAACGGCCCCGCCGAACGGAACACCTGGTCGAACGCCGTCACCTTCCCGAACAGGTAGGTGAACTCCCCGTACTGGCGGACATAAGTCTGCCTTGCAAGCCGCATCAGCATATCAGCTCTCCTTCTTAAAATCCTGCGAACGAGACACGCCATCCCGCAGCACGCCCTCATCCATAGCGTGGCGAACAAACACATGTGGCCGCAACTGAAACTTCATACCATTCCCTCCTTGTCGCGCACAACGCCACAATGCTGAAAAGCGGGGATGTCCCATCCCGTCTCGTCATTCGTGGGGAACATCAGTTTCCGCACGTCCTCCTCCGTTCCCGCGCCGAACACCGACGGAACTCCCGCCATATAGGCGCGAACACTATCCTTTCCAAACACAGTCAGCGCATTCTCAACTCCGCGAATATGTTCCCTGCCCTCTATGGACGCGCTCTGCGCCGCGATGAAGGCTTCCAGTTCGTCACCCACAAGCCACCTCTCCGGCGCATTCGGAGCGTAAAGCACAGTTGAACAGTAGAGTTTCTCCTCATTCTGACGCCGAGACATCGTCGTCAGAAGCGATCCCCAAATGGCATCGTCAAGCGGCAGACTGTAGCCAAGCAACACGATGTGTTTCGCGCCGGCGATTTGCGACAACGCATCGTCCGTGATTTCCTTGATGAAGGACGGTGCAGAACACTTCAACTGCGTCTGCATGAACATGAAGTTGTCATAGGTACGGGTCATCGCCCCGCAAAAATGACATTCTAGTGCATCGTATTCACCGCGATTTCGCGCCTCGTCCTCGCGAACCGTGCGCGGCCGTTGCCCCGTTTTCAGTTCAGCTGTAATGCCATTCGGAAAAAGCGTCTCGAAACATTCAACCCACGAATCGCCAAGATACATGTTCAACCGGCCGCAGACGGGACAGTGCCGAAAATTGCTCATGCCGTGTACCGGGGAATACATGCCAAGACGGAACGCCCTCTCATCCAAATACTTCTCCGTGTTGACATTCTGCGCCACGGCTTCGGTGCAGGGAAACCAGACGTCAGACTTTAATTCATCCCCACGAGAATCCGCCGGCTTGCGCATCCCGACCGTCGTTGGAAAATTTATCCGAAGGCAGAGCCGCCGACCAGGATTCCCCACACGGACGTCACGCCCTTCGTTCGCGTGCTTGTTCCCTTGCCATGCAAGCCATAGGAAAATAGGCTCGAAGTTTGTCGTCACCATTGAATAGCTGAACCGGTAGAATTCCGCCGAATCCAATGCAATCCCCGCGTCTGCAAAACGCATTCCCTCTCGCTGCATGAGCGTTGCGAGCGAATTGAAAAACTGTTGGTATTTCTCAAGCGTGTTTTTTCCTTCGACCGAACGTACCAGCTCCCCCCACGCGCAGGCGAACATGGTGTTGAGAAGAAGCACGAGCAGTTCACGCGCCGCCCGTAACCTGTCTGCCGAAAGGAAGACGAACTTCCCTAAATCAGAAACGTTGAACCCGCGTGACTCGCGCAGACAAGCGTCTATCAGCGTGAACACCTCCTGAAGGTAGTTCGCGCGCGGCCAACCTTTTTGCGCACCATATCCGTCGCCTTTCTTCGCCTTGGCAATCATTTTTAGGGCAGACCAGTCGTAATGCCGCCGTAAATCCAACACGACCTTGCGAACCGATTCCTCATCAATCCCCGGAAATGCGCGTTCGCGAACATCGTCCCGCAGAACTGGCTTCGCATCGGCCTCGACACCTGGATCGACAACACGAAGCAAATCGACAATCTTCTGGTCACTCCCCTTGAAGTACTTCGCTGCATCTCCGACTGCCTCCACTGATAAATCGCAGTCGCAGAGATTCCAGAGAATTCGTGCCATCTCTTCCGTCGTCGGCATATTCAGCCGCGAAGTCGCTCCCGCACCGACGAACAGAATCGTCTCGGGACGCAAAGGAAGTCGTTTTCTCAAATTCATCGAATGACAATCTTTGCCACTACCATCTTACCAATCTCTGGCGCGTCAACCCTAATGTCCGACAAAGAATCCTTAGAATCTTTGCCGCTTCCAAACCCACTGCCGTCTGCTGCGCCTACATAATCCATAAATTCAATACGCAATTTGCTCTCGACTCCTATGCCACCATTCGTAAGCCATGAACCTTCTCGCCCATTGATCTCCATTTTTACGAATTTGTCATATTCAAAAACCTTTCCGCTTGGAGTTTTATCCATCGGTTGGAAAACAGCAAACGTTTTTTCTTTGGTCTTCCCCTCGTCTTTCCCTTTCGATGAAAAGCCAACGTCGGGAACCAAGCGAAAAATAAACTTGAACTTTTTCGCACTGGATACTTCAAAGACAACTTCCTTTACGGAACATTCGAACACATACTTTCCCATGTTGGATTTCCTTTCTCTTAAGACTCCGTGTCGCCGCATGGTGGCACGAGTATTTGGTTTTCTGAACAGAATCTGTTTGATAAAACTGTCCACACTCACAACTTCTGTTTCCAAATGTACACCTCTAGGCATCCAATGACGAATGACTACTTAACCGTCGCACTTGTGTATCACTCTCCATAGACACAGTGTACGGTCTGCGCGGTTAGGCATTTCTCTGGTATTGTCTTGAACATATTTCCTGTGGCATTGAAATTGTAGGCTAAACACGGCTCACAAAACTGCCTATGATCACAGTCAATGCATTTTCCCATATCACGCCACTTCAGTTCACGTAAATATCGCAACTTACTCCCATGCCAAACATCCATTATTGTTGTCTCTTTTAAATTCCCCAAAACATATCCATACATTGACGGACATGGATAGAAATCTCCACGAGCATTAAGGTGAATTCGGAATCTGCCGATGTCGCAAAGTCTTGCATTGGGATCGTCCCGACAGACACCCGCCCATCCCATGTCAAAAATCTCTTTGTTGTTTCGCAAAACGTCTTCCAGCTCCTCTTGCGAACAGGCGAATTCTAAATTCCGATTGTCATGATCTGCTCGAGCTATGATGCTGAAATCTGGAACAAGGTGCATATTATGCTCCGTGGCGAACTTCTTTAGGTCTGAAAACGCATATCGGTTAACACGCAAAAGAGGAGCTGCTATGCGCACATTCAAACCCGAACGCTCACAAGCCAAAATGGCATTCATCGTCCTTTTCCAACTGCCTTGTATTGTTGTAATTGCATCGTGTTCCGCAGGAGTCATACTATAAAGCGAAACATTGATATACTGTGGACGAATTTCTTGTAACAATTCGATTTTCTCTTCGTCGCACAACGACAAATTTGAAAGCACGATGATGTTGAAATCTAGGCTTCTACATTTTCGCAAAATACGGGTAAAATCTGGATGCGTCATACACTCCCCCCCTGACACATACACCGTCATACCATGCATGGCACGGAAATCCGTCAACACCTTGTCAATGCTACTAAACGCAAGAAATTTGGGCTCATGGTTTGGCATATAGCAATGAATGCAACGTTCATTACAATTAGAAGTAATGTCCATATGTAAAGACATTAAAAGATGATGCCGTTGATAAAATCCGCCGAGCGCATCCCCGTCGCCAAAATCACGCAACGCATTATTGTTTGCTATTCCACATATGCTTTCTATGCTGTTCTGCTCATCGTTGCGAATCTCCAAAAGGCCGTTCTGTATCATATCCCCTATTAAAGGCAAGAAATCCTCTTTCACTGAAGCTATTGATATCCTTGAGGCGTCAGCAACCGATTCCATTATATCATTGAGAGAACGGTCTTGTCGGGAAATCACATCGTGCAGAACAGCGCAATTGTCTATTGCCAAACAAGCACCATTAGTTGGATTGTAAAACAAGACATCATTTCCAACTTTTCGAGCGAATGTGTCGGCATTCAAAGATATCCTCATGACTGTGCTTCTCTCCAATAACTACAACCCCTTCATGAGCGTATGCCGATGAATTTCGGCATACGCCCAAATGTGAAATCGTACGCCAACTTACTTGAGACGGCGAATCTCGCATTTCGACCCAGACCCACTTCCAGCACTGGTACAACACATATAATACGTGTTTGTCGGGCATCCAGCGACGAATGACTGCTTAGCCGCGCTCTTCGCGACGATTTCTGGTTTTTTGTAGGCCATTTCGGCCTCCTTTCCGTGGCTTTCGCCACATTCATTGTTTTGTGTTTCCGCCAAAACCATTCACACCACCCGGCGTACGGTCTCGGCAAAATCATCTTATCTCACGCCTGATTCTTCTCTATCGGAGTGTTCTTGTCTCAACCCCTCCATTAAATACCGTAAATTTTAAAACTCTTTACAATGCACCAAAGAACCTTGAAGAACGTCTTCACTGTCCACCAGTCCACCAAAGGACTTTCAGTATGATCTTTACCGCACTGAACAGCAATCTGCCGCAAACAACGGGCCTGTCAACATCAGCATCACAAAACGCTTCGAGCCGCTCCCGTTTTTGCAAGTGGAACCGTCGCTTCCTTTCTTCTGCTCTTCACTCATCGCACAATTGCCTTATAGGTTGCCTTTTCTTTGAAATTGAGCGGATGTTCGGCGCACCACCCACGCACCTTATCCCGCCTAACTGGCAATTAAGATATCATTTTTTTTTTATTGTCAATACCAAACTTTATTTGCAGATTTATATGCGCCATGTGTCGCTTTTTTACATTTTACGACCCGCCAATTGCCCGGTTTTGTGGAAGATTATTCTCTGCCGCTGAAAACATCGAATCGTTCCGCTCCCGACACAGAACCGAACTACTCCTATCACAGAACCAGACTGCCCCAAAACCTAATCGGGTCAATCCCGACACCAAAAGAATTCGTCCGCATCGTAATCTTACAGATTGTTGGTGACTGATGCTTCAACGCAATGGCACGGAGACGCGCAGTGCTTTTTGTGTTGGGTGGGCTGTTTCTCGCGCAGAGGAAGCAGCAAGATTTTTCGGTTTAAATTGCCCTGCGCGAAGCACAGACAAAAAACAATCCCGAAAATCTTGCTGATCCTGTCAAAAAACTTTGCGTTCCTTGCGTTAAAAAGTCAGTTGGTAGATGGTAGTGGTTAGTGGGTAGTGGGTAGGGCGGGGCGTCCCGTTCCGCCGTTGGCATACGAGCCAAGGGTGTCGCGCTCTGCTCCGGAACTCCAGAACTCCCCGCAGCGAAAGCAACGGATTTTCGCGCCCGCATGATACAGATAGACGCAAGGCCTCGTCCGCCAGAAAAAAATGGGGGAACATCCAAGGCGGCTTAAGGAGTTCTTGCCGCCCCACACCCTTTACTAATCATCTCCCACATTCAGCCAATTGAAAATTCCGGGTCTGAGGATCTGTACCTCTCG
>CAYTWE010000013.1:0-21908 GCA_964440985.1 uncultured Lentisphaeraceae bacterium
TCTTGCCAAAACGCTTTAGAGATTTCCTGCGCCACTTGGGTTGCAATTCAGCACGAGAAACATCATGCGCAGTTTGCCATAACATCACTGTCTCGTATCATGGATTTGACGATGCAAGCATATCCGCCACGCAGCGCAAGCGCTCGATTAATGTGTCAAATATTATGGATTTGAAAAGACGCAAGCGCACGACAAGGATGATGACCATGTCGTGGGCACGGGGTGCGGACAAAATGGTATACTGTTGCGCCAATGACCTGTCGATTGCAGGATTCAGTACACACCAGAGAATGACATGAGCGAAAAAGCAAAGATTGCAGGGGCGGTAGCCGCCGGGTTTCCGTCGCCCGCCGAGCAGTATCTCGAACCGCCGCTTGATCTGAACGAACTTCTCGTGAAGCGTCCCGCCGCCACGTACTTCGTCAAGGTAAGCGGAGACTCGATGACAGGCGCAGGCATCCATGACGGTGACCTTCTCGTGGTGGACAGGTCTCTCACACCCGCAAGCGGTGACATCATAATAGCCTGCGTGGACGGCGAATTCACGGTAAAGACGTTCAGGCGGGATGCCGACGGAATCCGTCTTGAGCCAGCCAACCCGGCATACCCGGAGATATGGCTGTCGACTGGACAGGAACTGGACTGCTTCGGAAAGGTGACGGCCTGCATCCACAGGTTTGCCGGAAGATGATAGGTCTCGTAGACGGAAACAACTTCTTCGTATCCTGCGAACGGGTCTTCGATCCGAAACTTCGCGGGAAGCCGGTGGCCGTGCTGTCGAACAACGACGGATGCTGCATCTCACGCTCAAACGAGTTCAAGGCTCTCGGCATTGCGATGGGAACGCCTTACTTCCAGCTCAAGGCACGTGCGCTGTCCGGCGAGCTGACATTCCGCTCGTCCAACTATGAGCTGTACGGCGACATGTCGCGGCGGATGGTTGACCTGCTCAGGCAGGAAGCCGTCAAGACAGAACAGTACTCGATCGACGAAGCGTTCATATATCCGCCGACGGCGGTGAACAAAGATCTTGTCGCATACGGCAAAAGGCTGCGCGCCAAGATACTTCGCTGGATTGGGATTCCGTGCGGTGTAGGCTTCGCGCCAACAAAAACACTCGCCAAGATTGCGAACCACATCGGAAAAAAACGCGAAGACGGGGTGTTTGTGCTTCCAGACGACCCTACGCAGACGCTCGCCGCGCTGCCGGTGGAGGAGATCTGGGGGATCGGGCGGCATCTTGCCGCAAGGCTTCACGCGCACGGCGTTCACACTGCGAAGCAGTTTCGCGACATGGATGATGGCGACATCAGGAATCTCGGATCCATCACGACAGTGAAGGTCGCCACCGAACTGCGCGGAACACCGTGCATCGATGACCGGGACTATGATGCCGATCCGGAATCCGTATCATGCTCACGCTCCTTCGGAGAACCGGTGACGACGCTTGACGCCCTCTCGGAATCCATCTCGTCATTCACCGCCAAGGCAGCGCAGAAACTGCGTGAACACGGACTTGTGGCAAGCGGCGCAAACATATACGCACAGCACGGCGCCGCACGTGGCGGCGATTGGGTTGCACGGACGGTGACGTTCCCGCATCCAACGGACGCAACCAACGAAATGCTCTCCGCAATCCGCCGCGAGATCAGCGCGATATTTCTCCCCGGTCTTCGGTACCGCAAGAGCGGCATGGTGTTCTTCGGGATAGAAAAGGCCAACGCCCCGCGCCAGATGAATTTCTTTGAAACAGACGGAAACATCGCGAAGCGGGTCGGCAACCAACGGCTGTTCAAGGCGGTGGATGCCCTCAACGCCCGCTATGGCGCAGGAAAGGTGTTCTCCGCAGCGGAAGGCATCGGCGACGATCTCAAATGGAAGGCAAAGCGGACAATGCTCTCAAAACGCGCCACGACCGACTGGAATGAACTCATCACCGTGAAGTGACGCCAACATCCCGTCTCAACCGCCTAAAGCATCACTGCACCGGCGAAAACCGAAACGTCCCCCAGAGATCAGGATCAATCCCCGCCTCTGTCGGAAGATCGCTCATTATGGCGGTGTTCTTGTTCGACCAGTATTCGCGCCGCGAAGCCCGCTTACCATCCGCATCGGAGATGACACGGCCGACATCGCCCTTCGTCTCACCGGCAGGAACGAACCCTATCGTCGAAAGAGGGATGGAAGCGTCAAGCGTAAGATTGCATCCGTTTCGCGCAACGCGCACCTCCACTTCGTCCAAGATGCGCACACGGTCTACGGTAAGCGTCCGCCATGGACTTGAAAAACCGACCTTCTCGTTCGGCGACGCCGATGGTACGCAGTAGTCGTAAAGCACGGCAATCGGTTTTCCACGGTATGGCGCGAACAGAATCCTGATGTCGCCCTCTCGCACACCCTTTAGCGACCGAGCAGCCTTCGTTCTCAGCATCAGCTCCACCGTGTCGCCGCTCTTGAAAAGCTCAAACGGGTTTTCGCCGCCATTGGCGAACGGCGCCCGGTCATCACGCCATGTTGCACGGAAATGCAGGTTAGACGCATCAACACCTATCGAAAACCCGTCGACTGACGGTGATGACGCCGTGGGCCGCCCTTGTACGACATCGTAGACCTTTGGCTCAAGCGCCTTTGCGGCCGCAGACGATGTGCGTCTCACAGCCTCCGATACATCCTTCTTGGAGACGGCGACAGTGCCGCCCATGAGCCGCTTCACGCCATCAAGTCCAGTGAGCTCCACAACCGAGCAGTGCGTCTTGCCGACGACATAGCGGTAGTGCAGCTTTCCGTCATTACCACGAACGCGCTCAAAAACGCCGCCGAAATGTTCATCGTAGAGCGACGTTTCGCCGAGCGTCGCGGCATCCGGCAGAACGTTCATGTTCCAGGCGGTCGGTGCAATGCGCACATCACGGAATATCCGTCCAAGGTACAGTCCGTCATCGGCGGTCATCAGATACGAACATCCGAGATTGGAGTTGAACGCGACGACTTCGCCAGCCTCACCGGCCGTCTTTACAATGCCCCAAATGCGCGTAGGGGCGATGAGTACGCCAGGCTCATCGCCCGCCGCAGTGGTGGAATGTCCGGCATGAAGCCCCGGCCAGTCATTGCGGTACCGCCAGCGGACTTTGCCGCTTGGCGTCAGCGAAACAAGCGGCTTGCCGAGCGCGATGACGTTGCCGTTCGCGTCTGGCATAAGCCCCTGGACGTTCAGGAGACCGGGATGCGTCTCGGCAGGAACGCCGTATACCGGAATTCCGTCGGATGTGAATCTTTCTGGACGAAACACGACAAGTCTTCCTGACTTGTACAGATCGGTCACTGCGGCACATTCGAAGTTCGCGTTCATCCGCCAGTTCCATCCCGGAGCAATCCCATCTATCGGGTTGCCGTCGGAAAGGACGATGCGCGACTTGACCTCATCTCTATCAACCTTTCCGTTGCCGTTGAGATCAGTCCACGCAAAAAGACGCCCACGCTCCTGCTTGAGAAACGGAATCGCATTGGTCACGCCACCGCTGACAGCCCCGACGGCGGCAACCGCACGAACTCTGTTCCTTTCGTATTTCCAGAGGACGCAAGTCGGATGCCCATGCGGCGGTTGAAAGCTCGTAAACCACAGCACCCCGCGTGAGCGGAACGCATAGCTTGGACAGTCTCCGGCGGGAAACGCCGGAAGCTCTGGTGCGTCCGGGCGGTATATCAGGTTCACCGGACGCATTTCGCCCGTACGCGGATTCCGGCGGATCTCAAGACCTCTGTAGAAAAGCCGGTTCTCGTCTTCTGGATCAATTGATCCGTCGCCACCGTACTGCGTAGGGCCGATAACGTCATCCACAACGCGACCGGTCTTGACGTCCCATACGCTCACGCGCTTCTCCCAATGCGTATGTTCGGCGACCCAGATGCGTCCCTTCGCGTCCATCGCAACACCGGACGGCTCCTCCAGGTCGTTTTCGTTCCATGGCCCGATACGACGCCTTCCCGGATTTCCGAGCGCCGCGAAGCGTACACCATCCGCCGTATATCCGAACACCTGATGGCGCGGTTCGCCGGCGCCAATCCAAAATGTCCCGTCAGGTGCCGCATCAAAGCCAAGCGGCATCTCAATGTCTGTCACGAAATTCGTGGCGACGGCGTACGTCGCGGGATCAATCGTGACGACAGCCGCACCGGAGATTGCTGCCAAACGACCATCAGGACGCCGCCGTATGCGCCCCGGATTCGCCATCTTGATGACGGCAAGCTCTTTCGGCACAAGCTCATCAAACTGCCTGTGAACGATGTCCCATCCAAAGGATCTGGCGGGAGCCGCCTGCCCCTTCGAGATGTCGTATACGCGGATTTCGTTCTCGGCGGCACGCGAGACGAATGCCTTTGATCCGACAACCTGGAAGCCGACGATTGTCGAGTTGTGCCCCCATACGGATGAGGCGGACGGATTCTTGAGCAGAAAAACCTTTTTCGATGCATAGCCATGCTTGGGATCGATCGCGATGATCTCCTCGTCAGTCCCGTTCCACCCACCTTGAGAATAGCCGTAGCAGATTCCGTCGTCAACACATATCTCCTGCGGAACGGCAAGCCAGAAGCGATCGTTTCCCCAAAGCTTCTTCATGTCGATATCCGTGTTGATTACGCTGTGTCCGGCCTCCGCCCATGCATTCAGCCACATCGTCATGCCGTCGCGCACCACGCCACGAGGCGGATCGTGGTCTGCAAGCCAACCTCCGGTATGGTCGGATGTAAGCCACGCCCTCCTGTCGTCCGGAAGGCCAAGCGGATAGTACGAATACTGATAATCGACCGTCAGCGGAGGGATTGCGACACCATGCCACCTGTACTCACCTGGCGACAGTATCGGCTTCCCGTCAAAGTCGGAAAGATCCCAGTGCGCCTCCGCCACTCCGGCGGCAAACGGAGTGTCCACTATCGGATTTGCGACAACCTCTCCTGCGTCGTTGCGGATCTGGATCGTGACACGTCCGTCAAAAGGCATCGTGAACCTGATTGGTACGCCCGGCGTCTTTCCGGTTCGATCAAGTGCGCAACGCTCTTCTGTCGCTGGAGAAAGGAGGGCGACTTCGGCAAGTCCGGGTGTTGGATTGAGGTTCGGATTCCTTATGGACCGTCCATGCAGAGAAAGTCCCGGACCGACAAATAGAAGCCTGTATGCATGATTCGTCACCGTCATCGACGCAGTCCACATCCGCCAGAAGCGAAACAGTGAGTTCGAGTACTCTGGATCAGGCGACCAAGACCCTTCAACGTCTTGCCAGTTCGCTTCGTCCGAATCAATGCGTGGGTCGCCCGTTCCGGCGTAAGACTGAACGATCACATCGCGTCCGCGGGGAAACGCCTCCCAATCACCACAAAGCGTGAAGACGCCTGAAAGAGGAACGTCTTTCTGGAAATCAAAGACTATCCATTCCGGATCTGTGCGCGTCGGCGGCGTCTTGCGTTCGGCAAAACTGAAGTTCTTCCTCGGATTGGCCGCGCCATCGGTCAAGGCGGCGGGAACGTTGAGATTTGGGATGGGATGAAACCCGGTTGAATTTGCTCCTCTCGACGATACGGTGACATGGGCAAGCGGCGCGACATTCACCGTCCGTTCATGGAAAAAAGTGACGAAAGGTCTTTCCGCCGCATTGGTCACAATGCCGTCCTTGCTGCGACGCGGCTTCGTCTCCGCCGTACAGACAAACTCCGAGACGCCATCTTCGAGAGGCGTCACCTCAAGCCGCTCAGAATATGAAATGGCCGTCCTTCCCGTTGCCGGGAACGCAAACGTCTCCGCCGCAGACGCACCGCATATCGCACAGATGGCTGCAATCGCCGAAATGACACCTCTCATCCGCACAGTCCCTCCTCGGCACCTCAGCGAAGTATGATTCTCATGCCGTATGTGACGCGGAGATATCGGACAATGACCACACCAGACCCTCCGTTGCCGCCAACATAAGCTGTGTTGCCGGAGTTGCCGCCGCCGCCGCCGCCGCCACCAAGGCCATCAGTGCCGTTCTCACCGTCTTGGGTGTGTCCTCCTGAACCACCACCGCCAAGACCGCCAGCACCGACGGATGCGCCTCCGTTCATACCGGCACCGCCACCACCACCGCCGCCGCCATAGACGATGGACGAACCGGTTATGTCGCACTCAAAACCATCTCCGCCTGCGCCCGCCGCAACGCCGGATACACCGGATGCGGCATCACCACCCGGCGAACCGGCTCCGCCACCGCCGCCACCTACCGCCGCGTACGCCGTGCCGCCCGCGTTGCCAAGAACTCCGGCCGCAACGTTTGTCGCCGCGCCGCCGGAGTTGCTGGACGTCTGATCAAATCCGCCACCACCGCCACCGGACGCACCGTCTTTGCCGTTGCTACGGATTCCGCCGCCGTTCCCGCCACCCTGCGCAACAAAACCGAACACAGATGACGAACCTGCCGGTGCGCCTCCAACGACGGCTCCGCCGCCGACAACCACATCGTACATTCCTGCGGACACAATGCAGTTCGTCCGGTACAGAACACCGCCGCCACCACCACCGCCGCCACGATTGCTTCCGCCGCATCCGCCACCACCCACCACAAGGACGTCAACCCTGCCATGTTCGGGGAACCGGATTTCGCCATCGGAAAGGAAAGTGTGGATAACATAAGCTCCTGACCTTTTTCTTTCTCCACCAACAACATTCTCCATCTGCGTCTTGTACGCCCGCCTTGCGACACGGACGACAACCACACCCGACCCTCCGTTACCACCGATAAATGTGGTATTGGCGGCACTGCCGCCACCGCCACCACCACCGCCAAGGCCGTCTACACCGTTCACGCCAACCTTGGAGTATCCGCCTCCAGAACCTCCACCACCAAGACCACCAGCACCGGCGGACGCTGCTCCGTTCATACCGGCACCGCCACCACCACCGCCGCCGCCATAGACGATGGACGAACCGGTTATGTCGCACTCAAAACCATCTCCGCCTGCGCCCGCCGCAACGCCGGATACACCGGATGCGGCATCACCACCCGGCGAACCGGCTCCGCCACCGCCGCCACCTACCGCCGCGTACGCCGTGCCGCCTGCGTTGCCAAGAACGCCGGCCGCAACATTTGTCGCCGCGCCGCCGGAGATGCGGGACGCTGCGTCAAAACCGCCGCCGCCACCACCGGACGCACCGTCTTCGCCGTTGCTGCGGATTCCGCCGCCGTTCCCGCCGCCCTGCGCAACAAAGCCAAACACAGATGACGAACCTGCCGGTGCGCCTCCCGCGACGGCTCCGCCGCCGACAACCACATCATACACTCCTGCGGACACAATGCAGTTCGTCTGGTACAGAACGCCGCCTCCGCCGCCGCCTCCGCCTTGGGTGATTCCGCCGCATCCGCCACCTCCAACCACAAGGACGTCAATGCTTCCGGGTTCGGAAACAATCAATGTGCCGTTTGAGCGAAATGAGTATGCAGTGGCATCTTCAAGCAATATGATTTCCGCATTTTGCGCCGAGATGTCCGCTGGTCGCTCCGCCGAGACAGGCAGGAACGAACACACCAAGGCTGTCGCCAAAAGATTTGAGACCTTCATCTGCATAACCTCTCCAATGTGTTTCGTTTGCTTAAACAGGAGATATTATAACAAACCTATTTTTTTTTTCTACCCGTCAGTGACACATTTCAACTTACCGACTTTTGGTGAGCGGAGCATTTCGAGTTATGCTAAAATATCGCACATGAGAAAGAGGCAGATTGCAGATCCGCGTCCTGGATGGGATGCATACTTCATGGAAATCGCCGCTGTCGTGGCCAAGCGGTCGAACTGCTCGCGCCGTCAGGTAGCGGCGGTCATTGTGCAGTCGAACCACATAATCTCCACCGGGTACAACGGTACGCCGCGCGGCGTGAAAAACTGCTTCGCTGGTGGATGCCCACGTTGCGCCGGACACGTGAAGAGCGGCGAACATCTTGAAGAGTGCCTGTGCGTACACGCCGAGCAGAACGCAATCTGCCAAGCGGCGTACTACGGACACGCAACGGCCGGCGCGACGATCTACGTCACGATCTCACCGTGCCTGACCTGCGCGAAGCTGATAATCAACTCCGGAATTAAAGAGGTCGTGTACGGAGGCGACTATCCGTATCAGGACGCCGTAAAGAAGATGTTCAAGGAATCCGGGGTCGTCTGCCGCCGCTTCAAGTGACACAGCAACAGAAATGGAACCGCGATTCATAGATCTCAAGTCCGCCGCTGCGCGTCTGCACATGGACGCGCTGGAGCTCAAGCACTTCGCGCAGCGGGAGGAAGTGCCGTCCATGAAGCGGGGTGACGACTTCTTCTTCGACCGTCAGCTTCTCGGTGAGTGGGCGCAGCGACGGATGATCGGTCTGCACCCGAAGCAGCTAACCGGCGAACACGCCCATGCGATGTCAGAACGCGCAAGATCTTCCGGCGAAGTGCGCATATCGGACTTTCTCTCCGTAGAGGCCATTGATCCAGAACTGAGCGCAAAGAACAAGGGCGGTGTGCTTCGAGACATGACAGATCTCGCGGAATCCACGGGCAAGGTGTACGACAAGGATGCCCTCTTCCGTGGACTTACGGAACGCGAAGAGGCGGCCTCCACGGCAGTCGGCGGCGGCGCGGCGTTTCTCCACATGAAGTTCCACGACGAATACCTCGTCTCAGAATCGTTCCTCTGTCTCGGAAAGACGGCACGGCCCGTCTTCTTCGGCGCACCCGACGGTGAAGGCACCGACATATTCTTCCTCATAAACTGCACAGACCGCAGGCTTCATCTTCACGTGCTTGCGCGGCTGTGCCTGCTCGCCCACGGCACCACGCTTCTTGCAGACCTTCGTGCTGCAACGGACGGCCAGACGATGCTCGAATGTCTCAGAGCCGCAGAGACTAATCTGCTGGGGACGCTCCGCCGCTGATTCCGGCTGCGCGGAGACGTAATCACACCGCCGCAACCGCAGCCCGCAAGGACAGCAACCTAACCGACAAGCACATCCTCTTTGGGGTATCTGACCGTTTCCGGTTCGCTGTCGCCGGCGATCATGAGCACAACGGTCAATGCACCGAGCCTGCCGACAAACATGGCCAGCATCACCACAAAGCGTCCGGGCACGGAAAGCGACTCCGTAGTTCCGGTGAACGACAGACCTGTGGTCGTGACTGCGGACACGGATTCAAAAAGCAACTTCTCGAAATCGTACCCGGGCCGTCCGTTTTCGGTTACAAGGAGCGCGGCGGCCGTCAGCGCAATGCAGAGAAAGAACGTGAACGTTATGATCAGAGCCTCGCGGATCACCTCCGCCGGCATCGAACGCTTGGATATCACGACTTCGCGTCTGCGACGGCTGTATGAGTGGATCGTGAAGAGAATCACGACAAGCGTCGTTATCTTGATTCCGCCGGCGGCTGAACCTGGCGCCCCGCCCACGAACATCAGCAGCTCAGCCACAAGGCGCGTGACGGGGTGCATGGATTCAAGCGGAACAACGGTAAAGCCGCTCGTGCGCGGCGTGACCGCCTGGAAGAACGATACTGCGAACTTTTCATCCCATGGCATCCCGGCAAGGGCGAAATCAAGTTCACTCACCATGAATATCGCAAACGCCGCCGCCACCAGCGCGGCTGTCGTCCACACCACAATCCGCGTGTGCAGGGTGAGGCGTCCCTGCTTTATCAGCGAACGGCGCCAGAACTTAATCGTGCAGAGATTGTATATCACCATGAATCCGAGACCGCCAGTCACTATCAGCGCACCCATCGCAACAAGCAGAAGCGGTTTTGAGGAGAACGAAGATATCCCGCCGGAATCGATGGTGAAGCCTGCGTTGCAGAATGACATCACGGAATAGAAGCAGGCCCGGAACGGACTGTGGAGTTCGGCGTTCAGCGCCCATGCGCCAAGCCCCTCTATGGCAACCATCGACAGCACAACCCACAGGACAAGTCCGCGAAACCCCTTCACGCCCTTCACGCCATATGCGTTCGACAGCGAGAACTCCTGATCAAGAGAAAGCCGTTGGCCGGCAACCACGAGAATGAACGTGCCGAACGTCATTATCCCGGTGCAACCGATCTGCACAAGAGCCATCAGCACCACCTGACCGAAAACGGTAAGCGAGACAGCCGGATCTATCACCGTAAGCCCCGTGATGCACACCGCCGAACACGCAGTGAAGAGCGCATCCATGAATCCAAGGCCACCGGCGACGGGAAGTGAGAGAAGCCCCGCACCGGCAAGGATCACCCCGACAAAGCCCAACGGTATTGTGTATCGCGCTTTCACCGGCGGATTCCGCCCGTCGTCACAGCTTGATGCCGAGACGTTCCTTCGCCCACACGCCCCACACGCACATCTCGTACAGGATGCAGAGCGGAACAGCCATCAATATCTGGCTCATCGGGTCCGGCGGGGTAAGCACCATTCCGAGGAAGAACGCGATCACGATGGCGAACTTGCGGTACTTCCTCAGCATATCGGACGTTATCACGCCAAGCCAGCCGAGAACGAAAAGTATGAGCGGAATCTGGAATACAAGGCCGAATGCTATGACGAGCTTCAGGACAATCGAAATGTATCCCTCAATTCTGACCGTCGTCACCGGCAGATGCACCCACGAGTTCAGCCAGTCAAAGAATTCGACGGCTCGCGGCGCAATCCGCGAATACGAGAACCACACGCCCACGGCAAAGCATGACGTCCCTGCGACAAGATAGAACAATATCGCCACCTTCTCCCGCTTCGTGAGCGCCGGGAAGATGAAGCGCAGGATGAAATACATCACGAACGGAAACGAAAGCGCAGTTCCGCCCCACATCGCAATCGAGATGATGGCGGAGAATCCGCTCATCAGGTCAAGACCCTCGATATGCAGTTTGTCCGCCGCCTCAAGCGCCGCCGCTGGCGACTTGAGCCAGTCAAGGACATTCGGCGAGAATACGCCGGCAACTATGCAGGAGACAACCCATGCAAGCGCCGCGTGCATGAGACACTGGCGCAACGCAACGATATGTTCAAAGAAAGGACGAGGCGGATCGTTTACTGAGTCAGGATTTTTGAGTATTTCCCGTATCTTGCCCATTTTCTTCCCCTGGCTCTACCGTCGGCTGAGCCGACTGATCAACATTGCCATCCGCAGCAGGCTGTGATTGCGCCGCCGCAACCTCCCCATTTGGCGTCGAAGCGACCTCAAGGCCGTTTTCGTCCGTCATCCCGTAATAGTCCGCCTCGGGGTAGCCCTGAGGGTAATCGCCGCCGTACGGACCATCCGCCATCGGGTCGGCTGTCGCCTCCGCGCTTTCCGAGACGGCGCGATCGCCCCCGATGGAATCATCGGGAATGTCGATGTAGTCGCGCTTAATCTCATCGGCGGTCTTCTTCATCTCTTCGTCCATCGTCATCAGCTGACGCTTGAACTCATCTGCGGCGCGGCGCAGCTTCGTCATCATCTGCCCCATCTTCCGCGCAGCAGACGGAAGGTTCTTCGGGCCGACGACGATAAGAATGACGGCGAGCAGCACAAGCCACTCGCCGCCTCCGACAGAATCAAGCACAAAGGCGAACATCTGGCAGCCGAAACCTTACTTGTGCCTGTAGACGGCGAACTCGCCGCGGCGGTTCTGCGCCCAGACCGCTTCGCCCGTTCCCATGACGGCGGGCTTCTCCTCGCCGTAGCTCTTCGTCTGAACACGATCGGCGGCAATGCCGAGATTGGCGAGATAGTCGCGGATGGATATCGCACGAAGGCTGCCAAGTTCAAGGTTGTACTCGTTCGAGCCGCGCTCGTCGCAGTTGCCCTCTATTATGACGACGCGATCGGCGTTGTCCTTGAGATGGCGGGCGACAGCATCAATCTTGTCAAGCTCCGCTGGGGCAAGGTTTGATGCATCAAAACCGAAATAGACCGGAGCGAAACTGACATCGGTGCAAAGCGTGTAGTTGGAATCCTTGTCGAACGGAAGCTCAGTGGCCGCCATACCTGTTTCGTCAATGGCTGCGCCGCCGACGGTATCCACGTTCTGACCGCGAGACTTGCCGCTCGCATCCAGATCGCCGTCCCCTGCGGCATCATCGTATTTGCAGCCCACAACCGTAAGCGCAAGCGCTCCCATGACGGCCATCATTGTCTTCGAGAACTTCATTTCGTTTTCCTCATTCCTTGTTGTAAAGTCTGTTGCGTGAAAAACGGGGTGTATGATACAGAAAACCGCTACGGAAATCAAGCGGAATATGCCATAGGCGCATCAAATGTCAAGACCGCATATCTCCGGTTCGAGGGCAATCCCGAAACGGTCGCGCACACGGGCGGCCATCAGCCTCGCAAGGGCCAATATGTCCGATGACGTGCATCCCTCTCCAGCGACAATCACATTTGCGTGGTCTTCCCAGACATATGCGCCGCCAACGCGAAGCGACTTTGCGCCGCACTCCTCGAGAAGCCTTCCCGCCGGCTGATGCGGAGAAGGATTCTTGAATACGCTGCCGCACGTGCGCGGCGGAAACCTTCTGCGCCGTGCCATGTATTCGGCGGGAGTGCCGGACGACGCTGCCGCCGGCTTCAGGCCAACTTCGGTCACAAGCCCCTCTATGGAAGAGCTGCGGTAGGCGAATCCACATTCGGTTGCGGGAATCTTTCTGCCGTCTGCGACGACATACTCCACATGGTTTCCAAAACTGTCGCCGAACGCTCCAGCGTTCATCTTCACCCATCCGCCTATCGTTCCGGGTATGCCGGCCATGAACGACAGTTCAGGATGGGCGGCAAGCAGCGATGCGCCAGGACGCGCCGCCTGGCTGTCCGGCGGGGCTTTCACGATGTCACAGTCGGTGACGCAGTCGCTGAACCACATGTTCGAACCGCCACCGACGATGACAGCGCATCGGATCCGCCGCCCGTCCGCGCCGTGCCGTTGTGTGCGAGCATTGACGACGTGCCCGTACGAAACGCCGCCTGTGCGGAAGAAAGAGAACTGCGAGAGGTCGACCGGATTCGCCGCCGGACTCTCCGCATGGGCGAGATGTTCCATGTCATCCTTGATCTGCGGAAGCAGATTTATGAGATCGCCCGCTCCAAGAACCATTATCATGTCGCCCGGCACAGCCGTAAGGCACACATGCCGCCACGCCTCCTCCGCGCTGCGCGAAAGAATCAACCCGCGTTGCGCAGACTGACGGAACGCAAGATACAGGTCGGCAATGTCTCCGCCGGGCATCGGCTTCTCGAACGCCGGATAGACAGGCACAAGAACAGTTTCGTCCACCCCGGTGAATGCTGGCGGGAAGTCATTGAGCAGCGCCTTGGTGCGCGAATACCTGTGCGGCTGGAAGATCACGCGCAGACGCTTCGGGTGGAGGGAACGCGCCATCGACACCGCACAGGCGATCTCGGCAGGATGATGCGCATAGTCTGTGACGACGGTTATCCGTTCCTCGCACCGGCCATTCTCCGCCGCACATTCCGGCCACACCGTCTCGAAACGGCGATCTGGCAATGCAGACAGCACATCCGGCAGGGCCGCAACTATAGCCTCTCGGCTGTGACCGCGCCTGAGCGCAACCTCAACTGCCGTACGGGCGTTGCGGACGTTGTGTTCGCCAAGCACGAGTTCCCGCAGTTCCGGCCAATCGTCCGTCGGAAGCTCAAACGACCTGATTACGCAGTCTGCCGCCTTGATGGCAGCGTCATAGCAGGCGAGATAATCATCATACGTCTTGAAGTGATCCGGATGGTCATAGTCGAGCGATGTCACCACAAGCGTCTTTGCGCGATACAGGGCAAGTGTGCCGTCCGATTCGTCCGCCTCGGCGACAAGGCATCCAGAAGACCCTGCACCAGCCACCGGAAAGTCATCGGTCTCACCGCCTATGCACCACGACGGATCTTCGCCGAGGGCGCGAAGCAGCTTTGCGATGAACGTCGCGGTGGTGGTCTTGCCGTGCGTTCCGCATACCGCTATTCCCTCCATGGAGTTGAACAGATCGGCAAGCACCTCCCCGCGATACCGAACTTCGCATCCAGCGTCCTTTGCGGCAAGAAACTCCGGATTGTCCTTTGGAACCGCCGGGGTGAACACGCATACGTCAACACCATGCGCGACGTGCAACGGCGAATGTCCGTGGGCAACATGTATGCCGTTCCCCTCAAGCCAATGCGTACGCGGTGTGGAATGAAGGTCGCAGCCGGACACGTCGCATCCGGCATCCTTGAGCAGGAACGCAACACCGGCCATGCCGACGCCGCCGATTCCGGCAAAATGATATTTTCCTTTCATGGCTGTCGCGGCGGATTATAGCACAGACGCAGAATGCGGGAGCGAAGACTTGCGGCGGATCGAATGCCGTCAGATCAGGCCTCGGCCGCAAGGGAATCCAGGTCAATCTCTCCGTCGAAGACCGTGCGCACCGGCCCGGTTAGGGTGAAGCCCGTACCCTGCGACTGGCGGTAGTCGCCTTCGACAACCAGATCGTACCCCTGCGACGACCGTATGTGCATCGGCAGCGACATTCCGTGCGCCTCCACGCCTGCAACGGCGGCAGCAACGGCCCCTGTCCCGCACGCGCCGGATTCGGCCTCCACGCCACGCTCATAGGTGCGGATGATCGCCTTGGACGTTGAGACGTACTGCACGAAATCGACATTGGTCCCGTTAGGCGCAAACTGTTCCGAAAGGCGCAAGGCGCGTCCGTCCATGTCCACGTCAACCTTGGCGACATTGCCGACGGGAACGACGAAATGCGGCACTCCGACAACGAGGTAATCGCCGGTGATCGCCGCAGAACCGCCATTCGCGCCGTTGATCTCGATGCCGTATCTGCGGTTGCGCGGCTCCGGCATCCATACCTTTACAAGCCCATCGGCCACTATCTCGGCATCGACAAGTCCCGCACCGGTCTCGAACGTCATCGAATTTGACTTCGCCGCACCGATCCGTTTCGCGAACGCCGCGACACAGCGGGAACCGTTGCCGCAAAGCTCCGCCTCAGTTCCGTCCGGATTGTAGAACGTCATGCGGAAATCGGCCTTGGACGATTCTCGCACGAGAATCACGCCCTCGCAGCCGATGCCGGTGCGGTCGGCGGCCATCGCCGCTATTAGGTTGCCACGCTCCGGAAACATGCCGTCCCGGTCGTCCACAAGCACGAAATCGTTTCCCGCACCGTGCATCTTGGTGAAACGGATCTTCATCTGTCGCCTCCAAAGATGGACCAGAAAGCCGCCGACGTCGCATCAGGCGTATCTGGCGCGTCATTGCCGCCGGTTAGTTTGGCGAGATCAGCCAGTATGTTGAACGCCTCCGAAAGCACCACGTCATCCTTCGCCTCGTCCTTCTTCTTTTCAGACGCCGAATCGCCATAGTCGTCGTCATCCTCAAAATTGGCGGCATCCTCGGCCTTGCGCATCTCGCGCTCTTCGCGCATCTGTGCAAGACGCTTCGTCCGTTCGAGCGATACGGACTTCGTCTCGGCGTTGTCGTGGAAGAGCTTCACGAGCTTGAGGTGCGCATCGTATTTCGGGTTGCTCTTCAACCGCGCATCGGAAAGCGCCGTCAGCGCCCCTGTGTAGGCGTTCAGGTTCCAGACCTGCGGATGCGGGACGCTCTGCACGCGTGTCCACGGAAGCGCGTTCGGAAGCTTGTCCTCGCCTATGTCAAGCTCCTCAAGGAAGCTCGGCAGGTTGATGTCCGCCTCGACGCCCTTCACCTGGGTTGAGCTTCCGTTCACACGGTAGAAGCGGGAGGTCGTCACCTTCACCGAGCCGTACTTCTCCGGACCGAGACGTGCGACAACCTCCTGCACCGTCCCCTTCCCGTGAGTTGAGTGGTCGCCGACCACGAGTGCGCGTCCCGTATCCTTGAGCACACCGGCGACAATCTCCGAAGCGGAGGCCGAGGCACGATCCGTAAGCACGATCAGCGGCTTGCGGTACGCAAAGCATGGCTGGTCGCCGAACACCGGCAGAGCCTGCAGTCCCCTGTGGTCTCGTATCAGCACAACCGGAAGAGGGTTCCCGCGATAGGACGGCCAAAGGAAAAGCTGCGCAAGGAACACGGCCTCCGGCAATGCACCGCCGCCGTTGCCGCGAAGATCGAGAATCATGCCCTGCGAATCTATCGCATTGAAATGGGCGACGTACTTTGCGACATCAAGCGAACACGACCTGAACGACGGATCGCCCGGCTGCTTGTCGAACGTGCGGTAGAATCCAGGTAGCTTCACGTAGCCGAACCTGTTCGTGACGCCGTTCAACACCACCTTCTCGACCCTTCCGGTGGCCGCCTGCTCGTCAAGCCTTATCTCGTCCCTTATGATGGGTATGCGCTTGCGCGTGGCGCCGGTGGGATCGCTGCGCGGAATTATCTCAAGAACAACCTTTGTGCCCTTCGGGCCACGGATCTTCCGTATGGACTTGCGCATCGGCTTGTACATCACGTCTTCGACCGGGCCATCCCCCTGCGCCACGCCGACGATCTTGTCGCCGCGCCGGATGCGCTTGTCACGATCGATGGGACCGCCCTTCATCACCTCTACTATCTTAAGTGCGCCGTCATCCATCGAAAGCACTGCGCCAACGCCGCAGAGCGAAAGCGACATGTCCATGTCGAAATCCTCCTTGCGCATCGGCGACATGTAGTCCGAGTGCGGATCATAGGCCTGGCACACGGCGCTCATGTAGCGCTGGAACACCATCTCCTCGTCCGGCTCGGCAAGAACCTGCGCGTACTGGCGGTAGCGCTTCAGAAGATTGTCCTCCGGAGTAAGTTCAGGCTCCTTGAAATCGTCATCTTCGCCATCTTCGGCGGCGACATCCTTCTTGGCCTCGTCCTTGCCGCCGGATTTTGCCTTCCTGTCGGCCTCCTCCTTGTCAAGCTCCCGGCCAAGCACCATCGACAGCATTTCATTCTTGATGCGCTTGCGCCATATATCGTCCTGTTCGTCAACCGTCGAAGGCCATTCGGCGTCCTTTCGTCTCCACATGTAGTCTTCATCGGCAGAGAAGTCGAACTCTGCGCCATGCAGAAGGTTTGTGACGAAATCGACCCTTTCCGCGATGCGCTGCAGGAATCTGCTGTGCATCGCATAGACGAACGACACATCCCCCTTCGCAAGGGCGTCATCTATCCTCGTCTCCATCTTCGCAAAATCGTCGATGTCCGACTTGAGGAATACCATTCTGTTGTAGTCGTATCCAGACACGAGATTCGTCCATGCCCTGCGGCTCATCTCATCGTCGAACGGACGCCTCAGCACGTGCTTCTTCTCAAGCCGCTTTAAGACCTCCTGTGCGACCTTGCCGTAATAGGGCTGCGGCTCAAGCGCCGCCGCAGAGTTCGTCACGTCCGCAAACGCCGCCGAAGCGGCGGCGAACGCAGCGAGCAGGAGGCAGAACCTCCCGGCAGACGCCAACGATGCGATGCGCCCGCAAAAAGAATTTCTCACTTGCCTGTCTCCATAAGTTGAACAAGTCTTGCAAGGTCGCTTCCTGAAACGCTTTCGGGCTGCGACAGAAGCCAATCGCGGATCGCGGCGGCGTTCATCACCTGCACCGCTCCGCACACCGCCGCCCCTGCACGGAATGTGTCGGACGCGAAGCACACCACCGGGACAACCGACATCCCGAAACCCAACCGCTTCAGCTTAGTCCGCACCTGCTCCGCCTCGCGCCTCGCCTGCGAAAGCGGATCTCTTGAAGGGAGTGCGCCGTTTACGAGGATATGTCCATCCTCGAACGCCACACCTCCACGCCAGCTTTTCGTCTCCACGGAGAACACACCGGCCGGACCAACGACGACGTGATCTACGTGTTCGCCGCCGGCTACATAGTCGTGAAACACATGGTAGGCGTCGGGCAGTCCGCCAAGAACGCCCGCCACCCGCTCCTCGCCTCGCGCACCCCTGAAGAAACTCTCCACCCTGCGCATCCCGCGCCGCCAATACACCGCGACGGAAATGAGTGAGGCAACGAAGAGCAGCGCGAAAATCCAGGTGTGCGAACTCATGACAAGCGCAGAAAGGAAAGCGCCAAGCAGCACGAAGGACAGGAACAGCGGCCACAGGGAGAGGACTGTGCCTCTCACCCGCGCCCACTCGCCTGCAACCCCGTGCTGCCTTGCCATTGAATTCGCTCCGTGGATGGATGCGTCAGACCAAACCGCGCTTGACGAGGTGTTCGGCGATCTCGACGGCGTTCAGCGCGGCGCCGCGAAGAAGCTGGTCGCCGGAGATGAACATGTCGATGCCCTTCCTGTCGTTGCGGGAGATGTCCTGACGGATGCGGCCGGCGAGAACGTCATATTTCGCCGTGGCGTCCAAAGGCATCGGATAGCCGCCGTTGAGCGGATCGTCGACAACCCTCACGCCCTCGGCGCCGGACAGGATCTCGCGCACTTCGGCCGGTGTGATGTCCTCCTCGAACTCAAGGTTGAGCGACTCGGAATGTGCGCGTGCGATCGGAACGCGGACGGATGTGCAGGAGAGCATCAGTTCCGGCGCGTGAAGCATCTTACGCGCCTCGTTGCGCATCTTAAGCTCCTCAAGCGTGTACCAGTTCGTCTCGTCAAACTTGTCGATGTGCGGAATGAGGTTGTAGGTAAGCTGGTGCTGAAACGCCTTGACCGTAAGGGGCTTGCCCTCCACGTACTCGCGCATCTGCGTCTCAAGCTCGGCAAGCCCGGGTGCGCCTGCGCCGCTGGCGGCCTGATAGGTCGAAGCGATCACACGCTTCAGTCTCTTCGCCTTGTGAAGCGGAGCGACTGCCTCAAGCATGATGGCCGTCGTGCAGTTCGGATTTGCGATCACGCCCTTGTTCCAGTCAAGATCCTCCGCATTGACCTGCGGCACCACGAGCGGAACGTCCGGATCCTGGCGAAATGCGCGTGAGTTGTCGATCATCTTGGCGCCGGCCTTCACCACAGCATCGCGCAGCTGGAGGGCGACATCCGTCTTGCCCGCAAAAAGAACGATGTCCAGACCGTCGAAACTGTTCTCAGTGGCGGGCAGCACATGGTACGTTTCGCCAAGTATCTGCTCATCACGTTCGCGGGACGCGAACACTTGCACCTTCCCGCACGGGAACTTGCGGTCCTTGAGAACCTTGATCATCTCGGTGCCAACGGCTCCAACGCCGACAAGGCCAACCTTATATTCCTTAGCCATCATCTACTCCTTTGATACAAAAGTTGGTCAGTGATTATACCAAAAACGCAACCTGCGCACAAATACGCACAAAATGCGAAAAACCCACCCTAATCCCTCGTAATCTCAAACACACGGCATCTTGACGCGGCGACTGCGAGAGCGACGCCTCTTTCGAGCTGCGATGCCGTGCAGAGCTGTCCTTCAAGTCGGTAGCGGCCGGGCGGCAGGCCAGCGACGCGAAGCGTGAAGTAGGCGGTATCGCGTTCCGCGAAATTGAACACGGCGACAATCCTGTCTCCGTTCAATTCATATGCCACGTGCTGAAGCATCGACACGTTCCGCGCATTGTCGAGATACGGAACGCAGACCTTCTCCACGGGTGGCGGGAATGGTTTTGCGGCGTCAAGCGCAAGCGATATCTCACCGGTGCAGAGCCGTCCGTCGATTACGTAGTCCTCGTACGTTGCGGCACGTGTCGTCGCATCCGCGAACGCCTTCCACCAGCGGGCGTCGCACCCTTTCGGAAACATATATGGAATGGATGCCTCCCAACGGTTGAAGAAGAACGAATCAAGCGCAAGGCCAATGCCTTCGGGCTGGGTGATGCAGGTTGTGCACTGCACGCCGTGCGGGAGGCTCATCAACTTGGGGGCGGACATCCCGTAATCGCGGTCAACCTGTTCGCGCACATCCTTAGCGGCAACGAAATAGTTGAGATAGAGGTCTGTGCCCGGTTGATATGGGCGCGATGCGTCCCACCACGGATATGGCCCCCACGGATCTATCCACTTGAGCGATCCCGCGTAGTCTATCGCCTGCACCTCCTGAGCCAGGTTCTTCGGACGCCAGGCGCTCGACATCTCACACCAGGCTATGCCCGGTATGAACCCGAGCGAATTCTCGCCGCCAGTGAACTCGCGAACGTATCTGTCCAACGTCTTCACGACCTTTGCGTGCTCAAGCGAGCGGAATCTGCCTATCCGCTGATGCCACTTTCTGCCGAATGCAAGTTCCTGCGGCCAGTCCTTCTCCATCTCCGCATCGGTCACGCCAACATACTTCGCGAATGCGGCGCGACAGCGGTTGCACATGCATCCGCGGCCGGCGAACATGTACGGCTCCCAGTTGGCCCACAGGCCGTCGCACCCGTCGAGAAACCTCTTGAGCAACGGTACGGTGTTCGTCTTGAAATATGGACTTTCACCGTATACGGCAATCGGACACGTTGCACGGCTCAGATCTGCGTGGGTTCCTCCAGGAAGCGCAACGTAGCGATCCTCCTGCGGTCGGTTATCGGACAATCCGACCCTGAATCCGTTCGCCACGAAATAGGACTCCGGCGTCACGCGCCTCACGCCCTTCCTGCGCCATACGGCAAGCGTGTCCGCGTCAGGCTGCATCGAGACCACCCAATTCGCTCCGGCGGCGGTGAACATATCCGCAAAACCCTCGCGTCCGGCGGCGGTCTTGAAGTGGGCGTACGTGCCGCCCGGATAGAAGCCGTTGGAGTAGCGTTTCGGAATCTTGGCGGTGAGAGCCGGTATCGTGAATATCCTTGTCTTTGCGATATCGGTAATGCGTCTGCCTTCATATTCAGCATACATCTCCATCTCGCCAGAAGCCGCATCAGGAGCCGCCCTCACAAGTGCGGAAAGCGCATTCCAACCGTTGTATTCCGTACTCACCCAGCATCCGCCGTAGCCTGGATGCGCCGGCAGCCGCCACACGGAACCGCCGTCAGGACGCACCGTTCGCACAGCGCCGCCGGCAGCGACCATCATTGAATCGACGTACTCATACCCTTTCGGAAGTGAAAGCACGAATGTGAATTTCTTTGCATCATATTTTTCCTGATGCAGGTTCTTTCTCCACATCCACATCGGAAGCGCACACTGTCCTGCCGAAAACGCGAACGTTCCGTCAAGCCAATCGGCCGGAAACGTCTTAAGTGTGATAGGGTTGTCGAAGCGGTGTCGCTCAAACGAGACGTCCCTGAAACGCATCTCGCCAACGCCATCTATGCGGAGCACGATGTTCACTGAATCGCAGCCGACAGGAACCACCACCTCGCGTGAATACAGTCCCCATTCGCTCCAAAGGTCGTCGAGAGGAAACACCTGAAGCTGCGGCGCTGCGCTGCCTGACCTGTTCCGCCCCGCCGCCGGATCCGCCTTCGCAAGTTTCGGGGTGAACAGAACGCCGCCAAACGTGCCGACGTCGTGGCGCATCCGGTAGCGGAAGGACAGCCGATACACTCCCCCGTCAAGATCCGGAAGCTTCAAATCCTGCGCAAAGCCGCCTGAGACGTTCTTGGCAATGTCTGCATCGCCGCATACGTCAACAAGGCTCGGCTTCTTGAGGATGTGCGCCTCTCCATCCTCCTTCGTGAACACGACCTCGTTCCGGACGGCCTTCCTGCGAGGATCATCCTGCGCGATGCTGCCGTTGTGCATGTAGCAGTACGATCCCTTCCATGCGTCGAAAGGCACTGACGCCTCGTGCTTCATGGAAAATCTCTGCGCTGAGATCGCCGCAAAGTCAAATGTCATGCCGCCAGGTTCGCCGTCCTCAACAGGATTCCATTCCCGTTCCGCGCACCCGCACAGAGCAAGCGACATAGTCAAGGCCATTGCGGCCTTGCGCACCATCATGAAAACCCCATCCGTCCGTTTCATTCTGTCATGTCTCCAGTTGGTAGTGGGGTAGTTGGATAGATGGTAGTGGGTAGATTATAGTGAGTAGTGGGTAGTGGGTAGAT
>CAYTWE010000013.1:22008-47029 GCA_964440985.1 uncultured Lentisphaeraceae bacterium
TAGTGGGTAGATTATAGTGGGTAGTTGGCAGTTGATAGCGGTAGAATCAATCGCAAAGCCACTACCATCTACCCACTACCCAACTATCATCTACCAACTACCCAACTATTCACGCCTTCTTCGTTTCCCATGGCTTGCCGGGCAACGGAAACGCCTCGTCCCCGTACTCCGGCATCGGCACATCGCCGTCCTTCTCGAAGTCGAGCGGCGTCGGCTTGCACTCAAGACCGTAGAACGGCGATGAGGCGTTGCGAAGGATGTCAGCCATCGACACCATCTGTCCCGTGTACGCGGAAAGGCGGATCATCACTCCGCAAGCCGTGGAAAGCGCACAGGCCTCACCTTCGTTGAGGTACGGGCCAGCCCCCATCGCGCTCTTGAGCAGAGCGACGTGTTCCTGCACGTACGGATTGACGTCCGGGAAGTCTCCGGTAAGTTCAATCTTCTTTCCGCCAACGGTCTTGACAATCTGCCCGCCGGCAATCGTCTCCTTGGCCGTGCGGAAGAATTCGCGCACATCGTTCTTGCACTCGCTTATCTGGCGGCACATGGAGTGGATGTGCACACCCTCGCCGTAGTCAAGGTCGGCCGAGAAGAAGTCGTACTGGTTTCCGGACACGCGGCGCATACGGCCGCCGAACGCAAGAGCCGTCTTCGGGAAGCGTCCGATGAACCAGTTTGCGACATCGATGTTGTGGACGTGCTGCTCACAGATGTGGTCGCCTGAAAGTTCTGCGAAGTTGAGCCAGTTGTTGCAGAGATAGTCCTTGTTGGACATCTCCTTGGTGCGTTCGCGCACCCACGGCACACGTCCGTTCCAGTACACCTCGCCTCCGAGAATCGGTCCGATCACGCCCTCGTCGAGAGCCTTCTTCTGAAGAAGGTATCCGCGATGATGACGACGCTGGGTACCGCACACCACCGTGAGCTTCTTCTCCGCCGCAAGCTTCGACGCCTCGATCATGAGCCTCACTCCCGGCGCATCGACGGCTACGCCCTTCTCCGCGAACACATGCTTTCCGGCCTTGATGGCGGCCATCGTGTGGACAGGGCGGAAACTCAGCGGTGTCGTCAGGATGACCACATCGACTTCCGGCATCTCCATGATCTTTTTGTATCCGTTTGCGCCGCCGAACGCGAACTTCTTGTCCACGCCGAACTTCTCTGCCGCAAACTCGGCCTTCTGGAGGAAGTAGTCGGCGAACGCCACGGGCTTCACCGTCACGTCAAGCCCTTCCTTGCGGAGGATGTCCGCCGCCTGCATCATGTTGCCGAGCGCACCGAACTTGTAGAAATCCTTTGCACTGGCGGGCTTCCAGCTGCCGCCGGTGCCGCGTCCGCCGCAGCCTACGACCGCGACCTTGATTTCCTTCTTCCCGGCAAGATTTCCGGCCACCGAAGTGCAACCGGCCATGCCCGCAGCAGCGAATATGCTACCCGACTTCAGAAACGTTCTCCTGTTCATTGTCTGCTTATCCTTTCTTAGCTTTCGGCCCACTGCCTGCGCAGCAAGTCGCACATTCTGTTCAATATCTGGTGACGCTCCGCCAATCTCGGAAGGATCGGCTTGCCCTTGGCGTCCTTGCCCTTCGGGACCCAGCCGGCCTCAAGGGATACAACGCCGCCGTAGCCAATCTCCTTCAAGCCGCGAAACGCAAGACGATAGTCGTCTGCAGCGCCGTCAGAGCCAGGTATGCGGCGGTTGCGCCGGGATGCAATGTGGACGTGAGCGAGAAGCGATCCGGCGGAGAGGATTGCGGCGCGGTCGTTGGCCTCCTCCCACGTCATGTGCCACAGATCGGCCATGACCTTGCAGCCGGCGCCTATCTCCTGCGCCATCTTGGCCCCGTCGGAGACCTGGCGCAGGAACGGCGTCTCCTTGCGCTGCAGCGGCTCAAGCACAATCGACGTGCCGCACTTCGCCGCCTTTTCCGCAAGACGCTTTCCGGTGTTCGTGACGAAATCCTCGCGAAGCTCCTTCAGCCCCACTTCCGGTTTTGCACGCGCAGGGCAGATGATGAGACCTGTGGACTTCAATCCGCCGATGATCTCAAGCAGCGGAAGGAACTTCTCGACCTCCGCTTCGTTCTCCTTCGGGTCTGCGTAGTCGAAGCGGCTCGGTCCGCAAGCAGTGGCACAGGTGAGCCTGCGACCCGCCATCGCTTTGCCGAAAGCCTCGCCCTTCTCGGTCAGCCACTCGCCCTTCTTTCCGGTCGGAATCTCAACGGCGGCATATCCGTTTGCTTCAAGGTAGTCAAGCTTTGCGTTGATGTCGTCCGCAACGGGGATCGTACCCCACTGAAGGCAGAGCTTCAGCGAAGCGTCTCCCGGACGGGAACTTTTGCATCTCGTACCGGCACACCCAGAAACAGCACCCGCACCCGCAAGCGCCACCCCGGCCATGAACTCTCTTCTGTTCATCCTCAAGTCCTCCTTATGTGAGCCATTATACCATAAACGGCGGCGCAGCCGGAGGCAAACGCCATATCGGCCCCATCAACGCAAATGGCAATATCCGACGGATTGGCAAAAAGAGAGCAGGACTGCGAACCGGCAGGACGAAAGACGCAGATTGCGTGATCAGAGAAACGCGGGCTGATTGACGACAAGCGGCGGCAGGCCCTCCCGGCGGAGCGTAGCGCGGAAGTCGTAGCGGGCGCGGGGATTCGGCGGACGCCTGATCTTCAGCGTCCGCGTCCAATGTCCGCCAGGCGACAGGTCGATCTCCACTTTGTCCAGGTCAACGCTCCATCCTGGTGGCATCATGTCGATTGTCAGCGTCCCCTTCAGCGGACGGTCGAGCGGAGCGGTGACGTCAAGCCGCAGCGTCCGCGCTAACCAAAGAAGACGAAGCGAAACGTTCGGATCGCGCGCCGACGGAACATAGGTTAGGATCGGCTGCTGTCCATAGCCCGACGTCTCCATTGCAATGCGGGAACGATACGCTGTGTCGCGCATGAGCGAGACGCGACGATCCATGGCGGGGATGTCAGTCGTGTAGATTCGCAGTTCGCCGGGTTTCCAGGCGATGAACTCCTCACGCCAGTCGCCGAAGAGGTCTGCCACGAGCAGCGGCCCTGGCAGACGCGGCGTCACGTTCTGCCCCTCGTGGTCTCGCAAGGCGCCGCGAAAAACCTCTCGCTGGAGGTCCGCGTCCCAAAATGCGTTTCGTACGCCGTTGCCGTAGTTGAACGTGCAGTTCGTGTAGGCGCATAGGAGTTCGCCGGCGGCCGTGTAGAACCAACGGTTGTCGCATTTTGGATGTGTGTTCGTCTTGGAGGTGCCTGTCGTGGCGGCTTCCTGCCCATAGAATTCCAGCCCCGGATGAGCGGGATCGATGTCAGCGCATAGACCGCATCCGTGTACATGCCGCGTGGGTGTGGGTAGTTTCCAGATTTCCTCACCCGTCACGGGGTCAGCCATGAAGAGTCCGCCGCCGCGTGGCTGCGCCGTTTCGTAGATGAACGCCAGCTCCATGCCGGGGCGATTCGGGTCGATGTCGCCGTAGTAGTGGGCGTCCGAGTGGCCACGCCCGTTGCACCACAGCACCGTCCCGTCGTGGTCGAGCGTGAGAGATCCGATCAGAACCTCATCGCATCCGTCGCCGTCCACATCCATGCACAGGCAGGCATGGTCACCCTGTCCCTTGAAGCGACGCGGCATGAACTCGTTGTCGAAGCGCCACACGCGCTCCAGCGCGTTCCCGGTGAAGCGGTAGGCGTCAACGATCATCTTGCCGTATGTCCCGCGTTCCATGATCACGCAGGGCGTCTTTCCGTCTATATGCGCGATGGCGATCTGGTTGCGGGAGTTGAAATGGTTGTAGTCACCCACGGGGTCCGGAGCCTCACGTGGAATCCACGGCGTCTGCGTGCGCACTTCGCCGGTCTCGCCGTCGAGAACGGTGAGGAATTCGGGGCCGTCCATCACGCGGCCGTCTGGATCGCGGAAGTCGGGTTCGAGCGGCGCGGTCTTCGCGATCACTTCGGCCTTGCCGTCGCCGTCGAGATCGGCAACGACGAATGGCGAATACCAGACGCCCATTTCCACGTTCCATCCAAGATCACGCCGCCAGAGGAAGCGACCGGACGAATCGTATGCCTCAAGCTTGTGGGTGTCCTTCGCCCGCCGCCACACGAGGTCCCACGGATCCGTGCCGCCCGCCGGAGTCTTGACGACGTAGTCGTACGCGCCATCGCCGTTCAAGTCGCCCACGGCCACAGCGCTCACGGTCGCGTTCGTGTCCGCCAGCGGAATGCGGACATATGGCGCGTCCGGACGGTTCACGCTACGCACGGGCATGAAGTTCTTCATGTCCACCGAATACTGCGCGGCCATGTTCGTGTAGCCCGGCAGGAAGAAGTCGGACGTCTGGACGATCGGCTCCGCGTTCACCTTCTCCGCCTCGGCGCCGTCCACGCGACGCCAGAGGTCAAAGGCCGCATCAGGCGCATCCGTCTCCAGCATCCGCCAGGAAACGTACGTGCCGCGCGGCGTCACGGACGCAACAAGTCCGCGATCCATCTTCTCGACAGGCCGCCGCGACAAGCCGCCCTTCACACGCCTGTCAGCATGGACGGACAGCCTGTACGCAAGGTCAAGCGTCTCGCCCTTCTTCAGCGCAAGCGGTGCCGCGTAGACGGGCGACTGGTTGATCATCCGCCTGTCGGGCCAGATGTAGAACACTCCGTTCGTCGTCGACTGCAGCTTCGTGAATGTCACACCCTCGCCAGACACAGGGTCGAAGAAGTCTATATACGTACGCTCCGCGCCCGTACAGGCGGCGGATGTCGTCCCGCCCGCGAACCCGCGCATCCGGAACGTCCGCGCAATTTCCGGCGCAAGGCGCAGCGTTGCGCCCGCGTACCCGCCGCCCCAACGGCCTGAAGCGACGTCTCCGTGCGGCGGCGTCCGATCCAGCGTGACATCAGTCTGCGCTGTGAAGTGATGGCGTACGGTTATGACGTATCCTCCGTTCGGGTCTGGCGGATCCACTGTCACCGTGCGTTGTTCCGTCAGCACGGGCTTCTGCTCCGCACGCGGGCCGTAGTCGAGTTCAAGCTTCACAACACAGTCGAGTCCGTCCACGTTCACCGACTTTTTCGTCACACGCGTCCGCCCCGCTGACACCGCGCCAATGCGCTTCTCGTCGGCAGGCTCCCAGTAGTTGACGCCGTTGATGAACTTCCAAGAGAACCAGTAGCCGAGATGCCAAACATGATCCTTAGGGCGCAGGTCGGTGAGTGTCCGCCCCGACGGCAACGCGAGCGGATGGAAGAACGGCCGTCCTTCCGGCGTATCGAGTTCAAGATTCCAGAGCGTCTTACCGTCACGCTTCATCTCCACGCCCGTCGCCGTCTTCGCCAGTGCACAGCGGCGGTACGCCACAATCGTCTCGTCCGTCCTGCGGCTTTTCGGCGTCCGTGCGATGAGTTCGTTGAGCATCGCGCCGACATTGTGGTTGGCGTAGTTGCGGCGTTGGCGCGTGACGGCTGGCACGAGGCGGCCGCCGGCGCATTTCGGGTCGGGCGTCCACGCGCACGTTCCGCGGTCGTCGCAGATCCTGTAGCGTCCGTTCTCCAGTTCAAAGAAGCGCGTCGGTCCGAAGACGGCCGCAAGAACGGTGACCTCGTCCCATGAACATCGGCCGCCGACGTCCTTCACCTCCGCCTGTCCGGCGAGAACGCGCGCGCGGCTCGGCAGCGACCAGGCAAAGATGTCCTTCACCGGATTGCGGAACGGGTAGTCCGCCTCCGCCACCGTGCGACCCGCATAGATCTCCCGTCCAAGATTCCAGTCGGACCAGTAGATTGGCGTGGGCCAGTTCTCGACGGCGAACTTCGTGGACGCGCCGTCGTGCATCGCGTTGTACTCGCGTCCGTCCGGATGGCGGCAGGCCATCGCGTACCAGGCCTTGACCTTCTTCGCGACAAGTGCCCGACCGTCCAGAGGCGAATGCGCGTCGCCTTTCGTCTCCAGCAGACGACGGACGTTGGTGAGGAAGCCAACGGAACAGAGGACGACGCTTTTGTCCGGCGCTGCGGCGAGCGCCTTGCGGTAGATGTCGTTCGAGTCAGGCGCGTCGTTCGAGTTGAAATGCCGGACCCATTCGGGATAGGCCTTTGCGAGGCGCGTAAACTTCCGGTGGCCTGGACGCGCCGGATTGCCGTCCGGGACGCCGATCACGCCGGCGTCCTTCGCGCAGCCAACGGGAATGTCGGGACGACCATAGAACGCATTGATGATTTCGACCGCCGCCACAGACTGGTTATCCCGTGTGCAGGTGGCCATTGCCAGGATTTCGCACTTTCCTTCGTCAGCCAGCGCGTGGAGACAGGCCATCGCGCCGACGTCGTCGTAGTCCTCCACCATGTCCGTGTCGAAGAGGATCTTCGGCGCGGACGCGCCGCAGGCGAATGCCGTGAACACCACTGCCGTGCAGATGCATTTGCCTATCATGAGTTCCTCCTTGATGTCGTCGGCTCAAGCCTATAGAGTGGAGTGGCGTTTTTCTTCATGTGCATTCCCTTTATGTCGGCATTATCTGAAAGATACGGAAAACAATGTGGTTCATTATAGCACGAAAGCGGACGCATTGTCGCGTCTCTCGCGAATATCGGTTTGACAAGCAGCAAAATCTGGCCTTTCCATCGTGGAGTTTGGTTCTTCAACGGCGATTTGATATATTGTGCGCCGTACTCTTTTAAACGGGATAGCGATATGGCGTTTTCGGACAATCGGCTTTTCAGTCTGCACACTGACACGACTTTCCAAAGGCAACGATGCGACAACAAAATGGAACATGAAACCGCTTGAGGACGAATTGCTTTCGCTGCGGGGAGGTTCGGAGTTGAGGAGTTGGGGGAACGGAGATGAAGCGTCTTTGAATCTCCCGAACTCCAAAACTCCCAGTAGCGAAAGCAACAACAGGAGGGCTGCTAATGATTACCTGCCGGCCTCATCAAGCCGGAAGCCGCCTTTCGCCGTCGTTGAGGTAGCAGCTCGGATCTTCGCCCCACATGTCGCCGGTCGCCGCCTCGCCACGTGCACGAAAATTGCCGCCGCACACATTCAACCAACGGCAATCGCGGCAACGTCCCTTAACAAGTTCCTTCTTTTTGCGCAACGCAGTCAGCAGGGAATCTTCTGACGGTGCGCCCCATATCTCGGAGAACGGCCGCTCACGCACGTTTCCGACAGGATGATTCCTCCAGAACTGATCCGGATACACCGTTCCGTCCCACGATATGCAGGCAATGCCCTGTCCGCTGGAGTTGCCGCCGTTCAGCGACAGCAGCTCCATTACGCGCTCCGATGGACGCTTCATGTACAGGTACGGCCCGTCGCAGTGGTTGTCCACCGTAAGCACCTCCACCGGTCTGCCGGACGCAAATGCCCTCTCCGTCTCGGCGACGATGGCGTCGATTGCCGCCCGGCGCTCAGCAGCCGACAGGTCATCCGCGATGAGCGTCTGTCCGCGCCCGGTATACACGAGATGGTAAAAGCACACCCTCGGAACGTTCTCAATGCGCATCATGTCGAATATCGACGGAATCGCGGCGACGTTGAGACGCGTCATCGTGACGCGAAGCCCAACCTTCACGCCACGGGCGACAAGCCGTCGAATGGCCGCAACGCTTGCGGCGTATGCGCCGCGCCTGCGGCGGAAGCCGTCATGGATTGCCTCTGTGCCGTCAATCGATATGCCGACGTATCCCGTGCCGAGAGCCGCAAGCCAATCCGCCGTATCGTCGTCTATCAACGTGCCGTTTGTGGAGAACGTCACACGCAGTCCCTTCGACTTCGCGTACTCCGAAAGCTCACGTATGTCCGGACGGCAGAACGGTTCGCCGCCGGAGAACAGCAGCACGGGGACTTTCCAGTCCGCAAGGTCGTCTATCACGCGACGGGCATCGTCTCCGTTCAGAACGCTGTCGGCGCCATTGCGTCCGGACGCATAGCAGTGCGCACAGGCGAGATTGCATTCAGGAGTCACGTTCCACACGACAATCGGCCTGCGGTGTATGTCCTTTGCATACCGCAGGCGATCGTTTGGCTCATTTGTTCCAAAGAGGAGTTTGCTTATGCTTGTCATGTGTTTCCGTGTATTCTTCCCCGCAAATCGCGTGGACAGGATTATATCACATCCGAAAATGGTATAATCCGCGCCAATGCAGAACAACCTGAAAGCGTCACTCCCCCTCATCCTGCCGTTTGCGACATGGATGGCGCTGATGTTTGCGCTTCCAGCCAGCGCCGTCGCCTACGCCGCAAGATCGGCCGCGACGCTCGCCGTCGGCCTCGTCTGCCTCATGGTGTGGCGACGCTTCGTTCCGCTGTCGCACAATCGCGGAGATGGCGTACGCGCATCCTCATTTATCGCCATCATGACCGGCATCGCAGCAGGGGCGGCAATCTGTGCGCTGTGGATCGTTCTGCCGACATGGCCGTTTCCGACGCCAGTCGCGCCATCGCCATCACCTTATGCGCCGGACGTTTGCGGCTGGCCGCTCACGATCGCAAAGCTTGCGGGCAGCGCCTTCATAATCGCACCGGCGGAGGAACTGTTCTTCCGTTCGTTCCTGTACCGATGGCTGATCAGCCGCGACATCTCCTCCGTTCCGCTGTCGCAGTTCGACCTTTCTGCATTTCTCTGGACAGTGCTGCTGTTCACGCTTGAACACGACCGCCCGCTTGCGGCGGCGATCACCGGCGCAGTCTACGGTCTTCTGGCGATTCGGCTCGGCATCGGCTCGGCAATAGCCGCCCATGTGACGACCAACCTGCTTCTGGCACTTCACGTAATATACCGCAATGCGTGGCAATTCTGGTGAGCGAACGTCTTGACATACGGCTTACGGCGCTCTATCCGGACTTCTCGCGTTCGCGGATAAAGGGGCTTATCGAATCGGGGTTCGTCAAGGTCAACGGAACGCCGGTCGTCAAGCCAAGCGCAAAGGTCGAACCGTCCGACGAGTTCGAGGTGTCGATTCCGCCGCCAGTCCCCGCAATCCCGCAGCCGGAGGACATTCCGCTGAACGTCATTTTCGAGGACGACGACATTCTCGTGATAGACAAGCCTGCTGGTCTTGTCGTCCACCCTGCGCCGGGACACTTCACAGGCACTCTTGTGAACGCGATTCTGCACCACTGTCCGGATTTGAAAGGCATCGGCGGAGTGGCACGCCCCGGAATCGTGCACAGGCTCGACCAGGATACGTCCGGCGTGATGGTGATAGCAAAATCGCAGCTTGCGATGGATGCGCTCGTAAAGGACTTTGCGACGCACTCCAACATCAGGAAGCTATACCGCGCCGTGGTGCATGGCATACCCTCCCCGCCGTCCGGACGGATCGAGAACCATATAGGAAGACACGCGGTAAACAGGAAGAAGATGGCCATACGCACGGACGGCGGCAAACTTGCGATAACGGACTACCGTACGCTCGCCACGGCGCACACACCGACAGGCGAAGGCCGCACAGACCCGCACTCCGCGATTTCGCTCGTTGAATGTGACATTCTGACGGGACGCACGCATCAGATACGCGTACACATGGCGTCGCTCGGATGTCCTATCGTCGGAGACGATACGTATGGACGCAGATCGGCGGACAACGCAATCCATCCAAGACCGGAGCGTCAGCTGCTCCACGCCTGGCGGCTTGAACTGCGGCATCCCGCAACCCGCAGCCAAGTAGTGTTTGAAGCTCCGCTGCCGCAGTGCTTCTCAAACTACTTCTGACAGTTTGTGCGGCGGATCGGCACACTCTCAATCCTTCAGCGTGTCTGGTTTCGCATTGACGATGCACGGTCAATATGAACGTGCCGTGTTCCGCTCCATATAGTTGAGCAACGCCTTGCGGAGAACACGGTATCCGCCGGGAGTGGGATAGCTGCCGGTGAAATACCAGTCGCCGATCTGCCCCTCTCCGCCGTCGGCGCACCGGCGAATTGGATGCCCATCTGCCGACGGACGCCCGCCGCCCGCCGTCCGCTGCAGACACCGCCGCAAAGACGGAACAGTCTGAAAGACAACCGACACCTCCGCTTTCATGCCCGGCGGGGTGAGAAGCCTCGCCATCTCACGCGAATGTTCGCTTTCGCTGAACCGCGCATAGAGAGCCTCAAGCGGATTCTGTGCATTGTCCATCAAAGCCGCCCTCAGTTCACCTTCTGCATTCTTTCCGAGCAGATTGACGAGCGCACGAAAAGCGACCAGTTCGCCAAGTGTGGACATGTCGATCCCGTAGCAGTCCGGATAGCGGATTGGCGGCGCAGACGATGCTATCACTATGCGTCTTGGGCCGAGCCTGTCGAGCATCGGCAGTATCGCGTTCTTCATGGTGTTTCCGCGCACAATGGAATCGTCCAGCACAACAAGCGTATCCACACCCCGACGCACAAGGCCGTACGTGACGTCGTATACGTGCCTGTAGAATTCGCGACGGGCCGCGGCATCTGCTATGAATGTGCGGAACTTTGCGTCCTTGACTGCGATTTCACCGAAGCGCGGAACCGTATGCCGGACGAGCGCCATCCCGAAAAGCTCCTCAAGAAGTCCATGGAATGCGATTCGCGCTGAATTGGGGATGTATGAGAAGAAAATGTCCTCCATAGGCGCATCCGCCGCTTCAAGTATCTGCGGCGCAAGCGCGGCGCCAAGTGCGCGGCGCTCGCGATGGATATCGGCATCGTTAGCTCTCGAAAAGTATATCCGTTCGAACGAGCAGGAACGCTTGTCAGCGTCCGCCGGCATCCCACCGCAACAATCCGCAGACGTGTGCCAGGCGACATCGCCATTCGGCGAGATGAGAAGAGCCTTTCCGGGCGGCAGCTCCTCGACTGATTCAGGCGGCACGTCGAACGCCGCCTGTATGGCAGGACGTTCGCTTGCGACTACAACCACATCGTCATTCACGAGAAAATAGCCGGGCCTTATGCCGTGCGGATCACGAACTGCGAATGCCTCTCCGGTTCCTGTTGCGCCGACGAGCATCCAGGCGCCGTCGGCGGACGAAAGCGCGGACGCAACGGCATCGGCAAGGTTCTTTCCCGATTCGATCCCGTGCGCAACAAGTTCTGTGATGAGATAGCCGTCCGCCCGGCTTGTCGGAAATGCACCGCCACTCCTGTACCGCTCGAACAGTTCCGCAGTGTTTGTGAGGTTGAAGTTCCCCGCAAGCATGAACGTATGCGCAAGAGCGCTTGACCCATGCACAAACGGATGGCAGAACGCAACGTCGTTCCTGCCGTAGGTGGCGTAGCGGAGATGTCCGAGAAATACCCTTTCCGCATTTTTCCCGAAACCGCCGTGACTGACTTGAGCCGTGTTTGGAGTCTCATCGACCTTGCCTCTCGTGCGCTTGGCGATTGCGCCAAGCACATCCGCAAGCGGAGTGGACGAGGCTGACTTGAACACCTGATACGGCGGCACTCCAAATTCTGGGTCATGCCGCAGGATTGCGACGCCTGCGCCATCCTGTCCGCGGTTGTGCTGCTTCTCAAGGAGCAGCGACAGTTTCGTTCCGCCAAAATCGCCCGTGGCGGATGGCGGTCGTCTCAAGACCACCATCGCCACGGCGCATTCGTGCCTTATGTCGTCCGACATACCTGAAGTTCCGCATCAGCAGTGGAACAGCATATCGCGGTATTTCGGCAGCGGCCACCTGTCGTCGGCGACGCTGTGTTCAAGTCTGTCGACCGTTGTGCGAAGCGCGGTCATCGCCGTAAGCACAGCATCCGGCCTTGCGGCGGCAAGCGCCTCATCGAGCTTCTTGAGACCGCACTTGAGCTGATCAAGTCCGGAGCCGATCTCCACGGCATCCTCCCTGAGAGCCGCCGTGCCGCTCGATATTCCGCCCTTCTCCGCAAGTGTGAACGCCTTGACCGTCTCGGCGTATTCCGCCTTGACCGCCGGCAGGATCATCTCGCTTGCGATGTCACGTGCGCACACTCCCTCTATCCTGATCTTCTGGGCATATTCGTCACGGAAGATCTCAAGACGCGACGCCAGCTCCCGCGCCGACATTACGCCGTACTTCGAGAACAGAGCCGCGTTCTCCTCCCTGCCGAGCGCGGCCAAGGCCTCCTGCGTGTTCGCCGCATTCGGCAATCCGCGCCTTTTAGCCTCCTCAATCCAGCCGCTCTCATAGCCGTTGCCGTTGAATACCACACGCTTGTGCGCGGCGAGTGTCCTCTGCAATATCTCCTGGAGCGCCTTGTGGAACGCTTCGGTATGCTCCCCCGGCTTCGCCTTGCCCGTGGTGCCGCTCGCCTCAAGCGCGTCCGACATATGGTCCACCGCCTCTGCCACGATCGTGTTCAGCACCATCATCGGGCCGGCGCAGCACACGCTCGATCCGGGTGCGCGGAACTCGAACTTGTTCCCGGTGAACGCAAACGGTGATGTGCGGTTGCGGTCTGTGGCGTCACGCGGCAGCGGCGGAAGCACATCCGCACCGATTCTCAGCTTTGCGGACTTCTTCGACTTTGCGGCCACGCCCTTCTCGATGCAGTCCACCACTTCGGCGAGCTGGTCGCCAAGGTAGATGGATATGACCGCCGGCGGCGCCTCGTTCGCGCCAAGTCGATGGTCGTTGCCGGCGCCGGCAACGGCTGCGCGGAGCAGGTCTGCATGACTGTCCACGGCCTCGATCACCGCGCAAAGCATCGTAAGGAAGATTGCGTTCTGCTCTGGGTCGCTTCCAGGGTCGAGCAGGTTTACGCCGCCATAGCTCACCGACCAGTTGTTGTGCTTTCCGGAACCGTTCACTCCGGCGAACGGCTTTTCATGCAGAAGGCATTTGAAGCCATGCCTCTCCGCGACGTTGCGCAGCGTATCCATCACAAGCATGTTATGGTCGCAGGCGAGGTTGAGCTCCTCGAACTGCGGCGCCAGCTCGAACTGCGCAGGTGCGACTTCATTGTGGCGCGTCTTCGCAGGAATGCCGAGCCTCCACAGCTCCTTCTCCACATCGTTCATGAAATCGAGCACGCGCTGCGGAATCGTGCCAAAGTAGTGGTCTTCAAGCTGCTGGCCCTTCGCGGACGGCGCACCGAAAAGCGTACGGCCCGTCATCACGAGGTCTGGACGCCGCTCCCAGTATTTTCTGTCCACGAGAAAATACTCCTGCTCAGCACCGAGGGTGCATCCGACATGGGCCTCCGGACGCCCGAACAGCCTCATCAGCCGTTTGACTGAGCGGTCAAGCGCCTGCATGGATCTGAGAAGCGGCGTCTTCTTGTCGAGCGCTTCGCCGGTGTAGGCGCAGAACGCCGTCGGTATGCAGAGCGTGGCGCCGTTGCCGTGACGTTTGATGAAGGCCGGCGACGTAGGATCCCATGCCGTATAGCCGCGCGCCTCGAACGTTGAACGGATGCCGCCCGACGGGAAGGATGATGCGTCCGGTTCGCCGACGATCAGGTTCTTGCCTGAAAACGACATTATCGGCTCACCGCCCTTCAGCTCAAGGAAGGAGTCGTGCTTTTCCGCCGTCGCCCCTGTCATCGGGAGAAACCAGTGTGTGTAGTGCGTCGCACCGCGATCCATCGCCCACTTCTTCATGGCGTGCGCGACCTCCCCCGCGATTGAGGAGTCGAGCGGCTTCCCGTCGCGGATTGTCGCCTGGAGTTTCTTGGCCGCATCCTTCGACAGATACGTCCGGATCGCCTCGTCGCCGAACACATCGTCGCCGAACGAGGTCATTCTCTTCGCTTCTTCCATCATCTTCGTTCTCCTTTTGCCGAATGCGACCTTCGCATTCCACGCATGGACATAAAGCAAGAGCCATGCCAACATTGCGGCGACGAGAATGCGCCATCCGTACACATTGCGCGAAAAGACATTCCGTGCGCTGCTACATAAACTGTAAAACGCACGGAACGAAAATACGGATGTCTGTCGGCAGGCTAAAGGATGAGACGTCGAGCCGGCGGAATGTCCGCCGAAAACGAAAATGCGGACGCAAGTTCAGCGGCGGCGTCATCAAGCGAAGCGCTGCGCCCTTTTGCGAACAGTGTGGCAACCTCCTGTCCAGGCTCAACCCTGTCGCCATGCGTCACGGCAAGAAGCACACCGGCAGCCGGATCAATCGTGTCGTCCGTCCTGCCGCGCCCTGCGCCAAGCATGAACGCCACTCGTGCGACACGCTCGGCATCTATGGCGCTTACGTATCCGGCGCGTTCGACCTTCAGCCTTACGGACTTGGCCATGCCGCCTTGCGCATATTCGTCCTCAAAACGCGCAAGGTCGCCGCCGTGAAGGCCGACCATCTTCGCAAATACGTCATAGGCCTTTCCGTTCGACAGATTTTCACGGCAGCGGTCACGCGACTTTTCGATGTCGAAGCCCTTGGCGAGCGAGACCATCATTGCGGCGAACTCGATGGACAGCTCCACTACGTCGGACGGCATTCGCCCAACACCCTTCAGGACGTCAATCGCTTCCCTTACCTCAAGCGCATTCCCCACAGCGAATCCGAGCGGCTCATCCATGGATGTCACAAGTGAGGCAGCCTTGCGTCCTGCCCGCTTCGCACCGTCCACAAGCGCGGCGGCAAGTGCCTCAGCATCTTCATGCGACTTCATGAACGCACCCTTGCCGCACTTGACGTCAAAGACAAGCGTCCCGGCGCCTTCTGCAAGCTTCTTTGAAAGTATCGACGAAACGATCAGCGGAATCGACGGCACGGTCCCGGTAACGTCCCGGAGCGCGTACAGACGCTTGTCAGCCGGCGCAATCTCCGACGTCTGCACCGTCATGGAGCAGCCGCACTCCGCGACTGCACGCCTGAAGTCGACAAGCGAAAGCGAAGCATTGTATCCGGGAATCGACTCAAGCTTATCCGCAGTGCCGCCAGTAAGGCCGAGTCCTCGTCCGGTCAATGAAGGGACTGCCACTCCGCAGCTTGCGGCAAGCGGCTGGATCACGAGCGAAAGCTTGTCGCCAACGCCCCCTGTTGAGTGCTTGTCCGCCGTCGGGCGCAGCAGATCCGACCAGTCAAGACATTCGCCGGAATCGCGCATTGCCTCGGTGAGCGCATGGATCTCGGATGGCGACATTCCGCGGCAGCACACGGCCATCGCGAACGCCGACATCTGGTAGTCCGGCACATCTCCCCTGGAGTATGCGGCAATCAGTTCACGGATCTGCGTTCCGGAAAGCTCCCTTCCCTCACGCTTGCGGTCGAGCAGAATCTTTACTGGCGTTTCCATGGCGAAATATTCTACCACAGTTCGCCGCCTCACCGCACGGCGAATGCATTACCGCATATGGATTGCGCGGTCGGCGAGCGAGACCGCCTCAAGAAGATCTGCGGCGACGGGACATCCCGAAGCGGCAAGCCTGTCCGGCATCTGGTGCCCGCAGCCGACAAGCACACAGCGTCCGCCAAGCTCACGCGCCACTTCGGCGTCGTGCAATGTGTCGCCGATGAAAACGACATCCCCGACATCGCCGCCAAGATGCGCCATCAGCTCGCGGCCTCTCTCGAGCTTAGATGCGCCATCAAGATTGTCCACTCCGAAAACACAATCGAAAAAGCCACCAAGGGCGTTGGATGTGATGGCATCGTTCAGCTTGTCCTGACGCAGCGCTGAAAGAACGCACTGGCGATACCCCGAAGAAGCAGCAGCCTCAAGCGCCATCCGGGCATCTTGACGGATCGCCTGAGGTTCCTCAAGGATGAACCTGTGGAAATCCTCGCATATCGCGTCCCAGTCCCAGCGATCAAGATCTACGCCGAGTTCGGCGTAGAAAGGACGCACCGGAAATCCAAACCGCTGCCGGTATCGCTCAACGGTTATCGGAGATGCGCCTCGCAGACGCAGCATCCTGTTGAGCGCACCGACAGCCGCCGAGACGTCATCAAGCAGCGTCCCGTTCCAGTCCCAGATCAGACGCTTTTCCATTCAAGCGAGAGATCAACCGATCCGGCCGAATGTGTAAGGCATCCAAGGGAGATTGCCGTAACGCCTGTCGCGGCAACCTCTTTCGCCCGGTCTAGCGTGATTCCGCCGGACGCCTCTGTCTTGGATATCCCCTTGCACAACTTGACGCATTTCTTCATGTCCGCGACGGTCATGTTGTCGAGCATTATCCACTCGGGCTTGGCCTTGAGAGCACTCGCGCATTCGCGCAGGGACTCCACCTCGACCTCCACGGCCAGCTTCGGGAAACGGACACGGGCGGCCTCTACCGCCTTGTCAAGCTCGTCAGGGTTGCCGCCGCGCCAAAGCCTGCGGTGGTTGTCCTTCATCAGCACCCTGTCGTACATTCCCATGCGATGATTCGTTCCGCCGCCGCAAGTCACAGCATACTTCTCGAACACCCTCAATCCGGGCGTCGTCTTGCGCGTATCGAGAATCAATGTGCCATACCGCTTCACGGCATCCACAAACGCCCTCGTCAGCGTCGCAGTCGCACACATCCGCTGCATGAAATTCAGCGCGGTTCTCTCCGCCGCAAGTATCGACCGCGCCTTGCCCTTGAACACCAGTATCGGCTCACCGGGATTAACCGCAGAGCCATCCGCCTTCAGTATCTTGACCGACACCTTGGGGTCCACAGCCTTCAACACGGCGCGAGCCACCGTTGCGCCGGCCACAATGCAGCCTTTGCCCTTCGCGTATATCTCCCCGACGGCAACAGCCTTGGGATCGACAAGGGCCTCCGAAGTGGCGTCGCACCATGGCTCGCCCTTAACCCGGTCTACGCTCGCGAGATCTTCATCAAGCGCAAGGCGGACAGCCGCACGCGCGCGCGGCGACCTCATTACATCCCGTATCATTGTGCGCAATCCCCGATCAGGAAACGGTTGCGACAGCCCAGTCGGAATACATCATCCACGCCGCAAAGCCGATAAGCCCCAACGCCGCAACCGCCGCGATCAACGCAATGAGGGTGGACGTCTTTCCAACAGCCGATGCGCCCTTCTTCTGCGAAAGCTCATCGGTATCGAGCTGGAACCGTGCGGCGATCACCGCACCACCTGTTGCCGAAGCCTGCACATCATCTGCGGGCGTCTCTGGTTTCTTCAGTTTCATATGCGCAAAAGTGTATCACATCCCATCCGCTTCAGCAATAGGCGCAACACACATTCTCCTTTTAAGTGTCATACGGTATATCGACGGTCACGAATAGGATCCGGCAAGCTTCTCCGCCGACGCCGGATCGAGAAACATTCCGCAATCAGGATGCATCTGCAGTATCGAACTCGGAAGCATGTTCGTGACCGGCCCTTCAACCGCACCCTTTACCGCATCGGCCTTTCTGGCGTCCGGACAAGTGCAGACAATCGACCTGGACCACATGATCTGCTTGATTGTCATGGAGAACGCCTGCGTCGGCACATCGTCAATTGACGGGAACCATCCTTCGCCCACCTGCTGCATACGGCACTTATGGTCAAGCGGCACAACCTTGTAGGCGCGGTTGGTGTCAAAATCGGCCGGCGGATCGTTGAACGCAAGATGCCCGTTCTCGCCGATACCCACGCAGGCGACGTCAATCGGCGCTGCGCGGATGAGAGCCTCAAGACGCGCAATCTCGGCATCCTGATCGGCGGCTTCACCGTTGACCTCGTTGAACACCTTCATCGGCTGCGGCGTCCTGGCGACAAGCCTCTCGCGCATGTAGCCGCGGAACGAGGCCTTGTGCGTGACGGGGATGCCAACATACTCATCAAGGTGGAACCCTGTCACCTTCGTCCAGTCGATTCCCGGCTCCTTCACAAGCGCCTCCAGAAACTCGAACTGGCTCGCACCCGTCGCGACGATAATCCTGGCCTCGCCGTTTTCGGATATGGCTTTGCGGATCTTGTCGGCGGCCATGTCAGCCGCCTTCTGCGCCATGTCAAGTTTGTCCCTGCCAATGTAGACTTTCATCTGAACTCCTTGATTGGGTTGTATCGTTTATGAACGTTGCCGGTGATTATAGCAAATCACATTTTCACCCGCAAACTCATCCTGCACGGCACAAGTTGAAATGCAGAACCGCTTGCCGTCGCTCAGGATCAGCGAATCGTCACCGGACCCAAAAGGCCTGACGGCAGCAGTTCGTCATCCTTCGACCAGTGCTTCCATGTCGTGAACGTATGCCGCCCGGTGGGAGACTGTTTTCCTTCCTTGACCCAGTCAGGAATCTCCTTTATCCCCCATTCGATCTTGCGGAAGTGCGGACGCTCAATCCACTCGCAGTCCAACGGCATTGAATCGTCGCCGATGAGACGGTTTGGCCACAGGTTTGTGACCTTGATTTCCATCCGCACCGTTTCCGAGCCGTCGACGGCATCCGTTATGTCTACCCTGAACGGCGGCTTCCACAACGCAGGATACGTCTTGCCGTTCACTGTCACCTCTGCGATGTTCTTCACCACACCAAGATCAAGGATGAGGCGTCCGCCGTCAACGGGACGCTTCACGCCTTCAACCGTCTTCGAGTACGTTGCCGTTCCGGAGAAATATCTTGCGCCCCGCTCCGGGCGTTCTGTCCAAGAAATGAGTTTGTCGAACATAAGCAGCTCATCTGCGCCCTTCGCGTGGGCGTTTGGCGCAAAGCCGTGCGGAAATGCGACGCGCCACGGCCCATTGACCGCACCCGATGCCGCAACTACGTCAATTCGCTTGTATTCCTTTGCGACAGCCGTATGTTCCTTCCCGCCGTCAAGATAAGTTACGCGAAGCTCCTTGAGTTTATTCCTCGCGGGATCGACGCCACCCGTGAGTCTGTTGTCGGCGAACACGTTCAGCCTGTCGCCGGCCACCATTGCCGCAACGGCCAGCGTGACATCGGCTACCTGTTCCGGGAACGATCCGTACTCCGCCTTTACCACCTTGAGATGCGACTGCGGCTTCGGCGCGGTGGCGCCTGACACTTCGCCGCGCGGTCTGCGGAACACCACGAAGAGCGCGCCAGAATTGGAGAACGGAAGGCTCACGAACGTGCGTCCGCCGGAGACGCGCCAAGTCTTCGCATCGGAGACCGTGCGGCTCTCGGCGTCCCATATCTCCGGGATGCGGTCGGACACCCTGAACGAACATTCGATCGTCTTTGGCGAATCAGGGTTAGCGCAGGCGATGAAATACCAGTCCGTGCCGCCCTGCCGTCGATGCTGATGCACGAGCAGCCGCTTCAGCGAATACTCGTCTGCGCAATCGAAATCCGGCTCAACGCCAAGCGTCTTCAGAGCCTTTTCCGGCGTCATACGCATCACGCCCTTCTCCCATATCGCGGCGGCGGACGCCGCAACTTTACCGTCGATGGACGGATACCCGGCAAGCGACGGAGATCTCACTGGCGGGCGTTCGCAAACGATCGTGCCTCCGGCCTCCACAAGTCTCCCGATCTCGCGCAGCATGGCGGGCGTCATCGTATCGTGTGGCGGAAGAGCAAGCATCCGGTAGCGTACGCCGCCAGGTGACAGGATTCTGCCGCCCTCCACCTTCAGCAGAGAAAGCGCCGCCGGCGAACAGAGATCAAATCCATATCTGTTCTCCACCGCCTTGACTGAGCCTCCAAATGAGCTTTCAACATCCTCGAATCCGGCGGGTGTCTCCTCTGCACCGCAGAAAAGGATGTCAGCGCAGAAGATGCCTTCCTGCAGCATGTACTGCGTACGGGTGAGGTAGGATATCCACTCCTTGCCGCCATGCTCCCACCATGTGTTGGAGCGGTCGAAGTGCATTCCCCACCTGCCCATCGTCATTCCGGGAAGGTACTTGTCCTTCGCCCATGGCTGATGCGTGAACCTGTGGACGATAAGCCTGTTTGCGCCACAGCCGTAGATGCGGTCGCCGATGGCCTTCAGCCCGAACGGATCCTTGCGCCACCGTCCCTGCCACGGCGGTCCGGAGGTGAACGACTCCATGCCGATGTACTTGCGCCCGTAGATGTGGGCGATCGACGCCGCAAGCATCGCAGTCTGGCTGCGTCCGCCGGCGCCGTTCCCGCCCGTCGCCCAGAACTCACCCATCGGAACGTCCGCGTGTGCGCCGTAGAGGAAATCGTCAGACGTGCAGCTGCCGTACGGCTCAAGCGAGAACGCAAGGCCATACTGGCGGCACTTGCGGGCAAGCGCACCTGAATAGTTCTCCTCGAAGAGCCTTGATATCACAGTCCTGTAATCCCAGAGGAAGCGCTCCGTCTGCTCTACGCTCCCGACGATGCGTCCGGCGAACACGGGAAGATACGGCTCAATGGAGTATCCGGCCATCTTGCTGAACATATCCTCAAAGCCCTCAGTCCAGTTCTGCGTTCCCACCTCGTAGCTGTCCACAAGCGTCCCCGTAAGGCCCGGTCTGTCGCGCCCGATGAGGTCTTCGCCGAGCTCCCTGCAGAGACGTCCGAAATACGATTCGAAATGATGGTCGAGCACCGCCGCCGAAAGTTTGTCGCACTCAAGTCCGCGTCCGCCATCGGAGGCGCACACCGCGCTGGCGCCCTTTGCAGAATATCCAATGCGCATTATGCACCATTCACCCTCCGGCACGTCCCACGAGAACGTTCCGTCCGCCGCCATTCTGCCGGTCAGGTCAATCGTCCCGTCGACAGGCACAACCTGGTCGGACGTCGTCGGCGCCGCATCCGACGCAACCGGTATGCGTATGTCGAACGTCTTGCCCCTCAACGCGGACACCGCCATGCGCCGTGCGAAGCCGAGTTCGCCCATTCTGAACTTGGAGTAGCCGTCGCGCTTCGCGAGATGCAGACGGACGCGCAGGAAACTCGCCTCTATCTGCGATTCGAACGGGAAGAACCGCCATCCATGCTCACGAGTGTGGGCGCCGGCGTCGCTGATGCATATCGGACGCCGCCCCATGTCCCGCCAATTTTTGCCGTCCGACGATATCTGCACCTCAATCTCCGCCTTTTCGCCCCAGTTCTCTCCGCCGTCAAGCTGATACGCGACGCATGAGGCCTTCACCGGGCGCACGTACTCAACCGTGAACACATGCCTGTCATGCTCCTTGCGCTCCAGTTCCACATACGTGTCGAGGTTGCGGTCGGTAAGTTTTGCGAGTTCCGTCTCGGAATCCGTCTGCGGGGTTACGATCTTGCATGGGACGATTTCGCGATCTGCCACCTCCGCCGGCGGAATGCGGAACGCAACAACGCGAAAATCGCGGTAGTACCCGCGAGGCGAATGCGGCTGACGGAGTTTTGCGGAAAACTTCGCCGGCCCCTTCACCGCCGCCTCGGTGAACACGACCGATTTCATCGCGTTTGACGGCGCTATCCACGGTCCGCCCGAAGAACTCCATCCCGAGCAGTTCGGATGCACGATCTCAAGTCCAAGACGCTTCGCCTCGCTCACGGCAAAACGCATCGTGTCGAACCATATCGGCGAGTTGAACCGCACAGGGCCGGGCGGCACATCGCATCCTGCATCGAATATCTGAGCGCCTCCAAGGCCGATCTGCGCCATCGCCTCAAGATCTGCCGTTATGCCTTCCTTCGTGACGTTGCCGTTCATCCAGTGCCACCAGGTGTGCGGCCTCGCAGACGGCGGCGGGGCAAGGAATCCCTTCTCAAGGTCATCTGCGGCCATCATGCCGTTCGCAATCGCAAACGCCGCCGCAATCGCGGCAAATGTCATGGAAATCTTCTTCATTCGTGCATCCTCACCTTATGGTTATCGTAAGACCGTGCATTTTAGCATACATCCGTCCGGGGCCTTCAACAAACTCGGGATGGGTCTCGGCGGAGACCTCGCCGCGAACGGCATGGCCGCCAAGGTAGAGCGCGTTGAGGTAGAGCGTTCCGTCAAAGTCAAGGGACAGTTTTGCGCCGGCATCCACCTTCACGGAAAGCCGTTCGGAGACGTCAGGCAGTCCATCCCCCACGCCGATTACGCGCCTTATCGACACGGCATCGATGGCCGTAGTATGGTCAACACCCACATACTCGGCCTCGCCCTCGTTCGCGGCGTAGCAGCCCTGGAATCCGAACGTCGCCTTGCAGGCTGCTGGAACGAGGAACGTATGCACCTGCTCGACAAAATTTGTCGTGAACGGCTTCGCCGCCGCAATCCAGTTGGTCTCCGTGCTTCCCTCCGCGACATAGAACGCCTTCACTGGATTCAATCCGTGCCCCGCAGGATTGTCAACGCGAGAGTGCGCGAAGAAACGCAGCCTGTACAGGCCGGCGGACGGGAACTCAATCCGCTGCGATACAATGTCGTTCTGCACAACCGCCATCCAGCACTCGCCTTCGCACCGCGAATGTCCATATGCGTTGGGGAAATACGCATAGTTATAGCGAGATGCCCCATTCATCCTGTCAGGCTTTTGGTAGAGTTCATCCACCTTCCATGTGCCAGGCTGCTCAAATCCGCCGTCAGAGACAAGTTCGTCGTCGTCCATGCTCGGAACAAGCACGAGATCGTCCACAAGCGTGTGTGTGCGGTCGGTAGTGTCGCGGCTTTCGAGCATAAGCGTGACCTCCTCACCGGCCACCACCGTCACGGCATCAGGCCATTCCGTTTCTGTCAAATGGTACGGCAGCACGTTGATCGTTCCGAAATCGTTCGTGACAGAACCGGCGACAAGGCTTGCCCTCAGGTATTTGCCCTTGTTGTCATTGCTCGAATACCGTCTGTTGGCAACTGCGGCCCGCAATCTGTATCGACCGCCCATGCTTGGGGTGAACGTAGTCTCCGCTCTGGCGCCGTAGCCGTCAAGCATCAGCTGGACAATGCCTGAACGGTTGTGCGAAGAGTCGAAGTGCTCCCATGAGACCGAAGGCGTGGTGAACGCCGCCGACGGAGCTGTGCCGGTCACCCATCCGTTCGTCTGCGTAAGCGTCCATCCTGCGGCAACGTTGTCGGTGGACAGCTCGTTCACCTTGAAGCCGGAATTGTAGGCACCCTCAATGTCTTCAAAAGATCCGTTGGGAATGACGTTCGACCTCAACGGCAACCCTGAAAGAAGTTTCATGCGAATGTTGTCGACGGCGGCAGCCTTGTCCTCGCCGAGCTGCCGGGAGCGGAACCAGAACTGGTATTCGCCGGCATCGAGGTACGGCACGGTGAACGTGAACTTCATGTAGCTTTTCTGCGTTGGCATGAAACTTCCAACCTTGACGAGGGAGTCTTCATCCTTTCCTATGCAGACATCAAGGGGAAGAGAGCCGGATGGCACGCGAGAGGCGGCGTTGAAGCTCAGTTCATAGATGCCGTCGCATGGAACGGAGACGGAAGTCCATGCCGACACGTCGCCCTTGAACATCATCGCCGTCCCGCCGTCTGGCGTAGGCAGTGGACTGCCGTATATGCCTCCCGATGAACCCCAAGCGGCGCCTGTCCCGTCGCCGCTTATGAATATGATGCAGTTCAAGTCATTTTTCACCCCGACAAGATTCCACCCGCCCACATTCTGCTCTGTCCGATATTCGGAATTCGTATCAATGCCGTCAACCTCGAAATCTGGGTTTTCAAAAACCGCAGCGGTTGCGCTTCCGCCGATCGGAACGCCTGACTTCTTCTCAACCGCCGCAAGATGCAGAGTGCCGGCGCGGACAACGACCGACGTCACCGTCTCCGGCAGAGCCGAGACAGTCGCCGAGCCGTTGCCTTCCTTGGATATGCGCCCTTGTCCAGCGTCACCCGAAATGGACGCGACAGGGTTGCCGTAGCCGGTCTGCTCAATCGTGAGACTGTCGCCGTCATGCAGTTTCAGCATATGCCGGTTGCTCAATCCGAATATGCCGCCGGAGATGTCGGTCGGCATCGAAAAGCCGTAACCGACCATTGGAGGAATCGTGACAGCGCCGCCGTCGCAGACAAACTTAACTTCACCGTCTCCGGACATCACGGACGCCCTGTCAAGGATCTTGGCGTCAACGCCCACCTGTGCGCCCTCGGCGACTGCAATGCTCGGTACCGGGCTTACGCCACCCAAATGCTTGTTCATCAGGTACGTTCCGACGGACATCCTTTCAATCTCCGTGAGTTCGTTGGTGAAGATGAGCGCTTCGGCAATGTAGTCGCCCCCGATGCGGTTTCCTCCATTCTGGGGATAGCTTGGGTTGTTCCTGAAATAGTTGCGGTCGTTGAAGAAGTTCGATGCGTAGCCGAGGATTCCGCAGCAGTCGTATTCAAGAAGCTGGAATTGGTTCTGTTTCAGCTGTCCGGTAATGCATGGCTCGACAAGGCGACCGTTCACGAACACGCGCCCGCAGTACGCCGCACCGGCGTCGGTGCAGAACGGCTCGCATATCGAAGAGGTCGGCAGTCCACGTGTGGTATCCATGATGTGGAAACGCGAAACCGATCTCGTGCCAAGCACGAAACCGTGGCTCTCGTACACGCCATACATGATGAACGCATGACGTATGTCGGTGATTTCCCTCACGGAACCGTCTGCGCCGCACCAGTCCATCGAGATCCCCGACGGATATCCGCCGAACCAGACCGACTTGATGCCGTCCTTTACGACAAGTTGCGGCGGCATGTTCGTCGGCCCCAAGTTCGGCAGCGCACGGAGATGGCTGTAGCCGACATCGGAATTGCCGGTCTCGCGAACGTCATACCAGGCATCGACCCAATCCACGCCGTTCGATGCAGTGTACGCGACTTTGCCGTCCATCGTCGCATCAAGCCACAGCGCAGCCTTCGCAAGCACTTCGTTCGGGATTGGAGAATCGACATCAGACGGATCGAACGCAGAGACTCCAAGCGCACCGTCGCGCACCGCAATATCCACATCTACACCCTGCGGCAACCGTGTAAGCGGAAGAACGAGAGTGCCGCCGCCAATTTTCTGAAGCGTCCTGGTAATGACATTTGTGGAAACGTTCACCGTTTCGCCGCTCTCAGCGTACAGGGTCGCCTCTTCGCAATGCGCAGCCGCCGCCATGCAATCAAGTGCAGTCAGTCCAACGGCAACACAAACGATACCCATAGAACATGACAACCACCGGCAGCAAGACAAAAACAATCGTTTAAACATCACAATCTAAACTCCTATCGGTTTTTTTTTTGCATAAAGGCATTTATATCAAATCGCGCATCAGAAGTCAAAA
>CAYTWE010000014.1:0-45248 GCA_964440985.1 uncultured Lentisphaeraceae bacterium
GGGCCGAAAAACCGCCTAATACGCTATCCGTTCGCATAGTTTTTGAAACCCTGTTACATGGTAGTGTTGCGTATTATATCATATTTCGGATTCCGCAAGTAAGCGAAATTCAAAAAGTTAATACTTAATTTTTAACATCTCTCGACCTCATAACGCCTCCTCAACCCCATATTTTATAGGGGTTTCGCTTCGATTTGGATTGTTAAGCGGTGTTGACAAGCCGCGTAATGCCGACGAATAGCTTGACAAGCCGCCGCCCCCTCGCGGCCCATTGCGCCCATTCGGGTGCGTTTTACAGTCTTTTCTTTGTTTGTTCATTGGATGTCCTTTCACGATGATAGAACGACCGCAAGGTTCACGTCTTACCACTCTGCTGTCAAAAAATCTCGGCTCGGTTCAGCTCGCCTTGCTCAATTTGTACCCCGTGCGGGTGTGTCAACATAAACAAATGAAAAATTCTGTGGTTGTGCATGGATAGTTTTTTGTAAGAACCGGGTGCCGAGGCGGGCTGTCCGCCCGGAATGAAAGGAAAACGAAAACATGCACAGATACCCATTCATCGTTGACATCCCTGCCGACGAATACCATGAAGCCGCACGGCGCGGCGAGTTCCTGTCGAGCCATCTGCTCGGCGACTTCCGGGCGTGCCCGCGCCTGTACAGGAAGAAGATGTCCGGCGAGATCGAGCCGGTGGACACGGCGGCGTACCAGACGGGACGCGCCCTGCACACGCTGATCCTCGAAGGACGGTCGAAGTTCGACGAGGAGTACCTCATCAGCTCCGGCCCCACGAACCTCTCGCCCAAGATACTCCGGGCGGTCATAGCCAAGACGCTGCCCGACGATTTCTCGACGGAGAGGCTCTTCAGCATCAAGAGCGACCTGTGGAGCGAACAGGAGCGGGAGATTGGACTGGCATAGCCTCATTCTACAATCAGAGCATCTCAAGGCATGGTCTTACGGCCATGCCTTTTTTGCAATGTGTGCATTTGCACACTCTGGCGGCGTAGAGTTCTCTTTTGAGCTCAAACTGCCTATGACAAAATACGCGCACACCAGATAGGTGGTTTCCATAGAAAAGGGAAGAATTGGGCGTTTTCCCTTGAAACCGTCGTGTTGACTAAAGTCACGCGGCGGAGATACTTCGCGGGCAGAAACGCCCCAGAAAGGCCGTGGTGCGCGTTCTATGGCACACACGACAGAGAACTCGTCAAAAGCAAAACAGCCCCGTGTATTGGGCTTTAGACGCAAATCCATAAAAAAGAAAACCTCGGAGTTCTCTCCGAGTTAGATTGGAATTGGTGGCCAGGAGCGGGATCGAACCGCTGACACACGGATTTTCAGTCCGTTGCTCTACCAACTGAGCTACCTAGCCATCGGGTTCGGGGAAATGGTAGGAGCACAGGGACTCGAACCCTGGACCCAGTGATTAAGAGTCACTTGCTCTACCAACTGAGCTATGCTCCCATTTCACCGATTCCACAACACCCATCAATAATGGAGCGAGCTAAGGGACTCGAACCCTCGACAACCACCTTGGCAAGGTGGCACTCTACCAACTGAGTTAAGCTCGCACTCTGTGGTGTCGTGAAAACAGGTGTGTAAGATACCATATCACGCCGACAAACGCAAGGGGTATTTTGCTATTTTTTTTTCGCCGGTCTTACAAAGCTGCGCAGCCATCATGTCCGGATTGAGGCACACAACACAAAACTCACTGTTTGGCTATTGCCGCAAGCAGTTTTTTCAGATCCTGAACCCTGTCTTTGGCAGCAACGAGCACTGCATCTTTTGTCGTCACAACCACAATGTCCTTCACCCCAAGCGCGGCAACGGACGCACCTTCGGCAACTGCGACCGAATTTCCGCAGTCAAGGAGCGTTACGTTGCCGCGTACGGCATTGCCGCGTCCGTCGGTTTTCAGGTGGCGACCGGCCGAAGTCCAGGTGCCGACATCGTCCCAACCAAAATCACCGGACGTGACAAGCACGTTCTTCGCCTTCTCCATCACGGCATAGTCGAACGATATCTTCGGCAGATTTTCGTAGTCCTTCGGCGTAATGCCCACGAGCTGCGGCGCATACCGTTCGAGAGCTGCCTTCAAGGTGGAGACCCGCCAGACGAACATTCCGGCGTTCCACACATACTTTCCGCTTTTGAGGTACTTCTTCGCCGTCGCAACGTCGGGCTTCTCGACAAAACGCTCCGCACGGAACACCTTGCCGCACCGTTCACCCACCTTGATGTATCCGAAACCTGTAGCCGGATATGTCGGCTTCACGCCCATCGTCACTATGCCATCCGACTTTGCGGCGGCATCCGCAGCCACAGCGAGAATTCTGCGAAACGCCTTTTCGTCCCCCATGAGATGATCTGCCGTCAGGATGGCCGCCACGGCATCCTGACCGCCAAGCCTCTCCACTGCGGTGCACGCCGTGGCCACCGCCGCCGCCGTGTCGCGGCGGCACGGTTCCAGCAGAATGTTGCGGCGGGGAATTTCCGGAAGTTCCCTGTATGTTGCCTTTGCAAGGCTCTTCGCGGTGACGATCAAGATGCGCTCCGGGGGCACAAGCCCCTTCAGGCGCTCAACGCTCTGCCGCAAAAGGGACTTGCCGCCGAACACAGAAAGGAACTGCTTCGGATGATCCGGCGTGGAAAGCGGCCAGAACCGTTCACCGCTTCCGCCCGACAATATCGCTGCATACAACTCACCTGTCTTCATGTCGCAATTATACCACATGAATCAGTGCAATGGAAAAATCATCTTACGGATATCGAGCCAAGCTGGACAGAACCAAGCGCATCGTTCCGTGCGCCGGCATTAGCTAAACGTATCGGACGGTGCGGCAGACCGCCGGGTTCATCCCTGCACAGCATGGTAGGGCGAACAAGTCCACAATCTCAGCCAGTCCAGCAGCACACCTCACCGAACGGAACAGACGAAACCATGCCGCCCATGGCGGCCATGAGCGACAAAGCGATTTTTTTTTTCTGCTCCGTTCGGTCGTTGTGATGCGTCAAGCACAGAGATTTGCGGCAAGAGCGGCTATCGCGGCGCGTGATGCGTCATTCAAGGCGCTCTTCACCGTGACGACCGGTTCTGCGAACTCGATGCCCTGCGACTTCTCAAAGAGACCCTTGATGACTTTCGCGGCATTCGGCGCCCAAGTTCCGTTCTCGATGATGCCGACCGTGCGGTTGCGGTATGTGCGCTCGGTTAGATGTTCGATGAACGTGCGCATGAACGGAAACACATCCATGTTGTACGTGGTCGTGGCAAGCACGAGCTTGCCGTAGCGGAATGCATCCTCGACCGTCTCCGGCATGTCGTCACGCGCAAGATCTGCCATTGCGACCTTCGGGCAGCCACGCTTGAGCAGCTCTTCCTTCATGAGCATGGCGGCTTCCTTCGTGTGTCCATACACGCTCGTGTAGGCGATGCACACGCCCTCGCTCTCAACTCCGTACGAACTCCATGTGAGATACTGTTTGACGGCATGGGCGATCGCCTCGCCCTTCAGCACAGGGCCGTGCAGCGGGCATATGGTCTGAATGTCAAGTCCGGCGGCCTTCTTGAGGAGCGCCTGCGTCTGCGCACCGTACTTGCCCACGATTCCGATGTAGTAGCGACGCGCCTCGCAATCCCACCCTTCAGGATCCTCCACATCGTTCGCACCGAACTTGCCGAACCCGTCGGCCGAAAACAGCACCTTGTCGGCGGCATCGTAGGAAACCATGACCTCCGGCCAGTGAACCATCGGCGCGGCGACAAACGTCAGCTTGTGCCGCCCCAGCTCAAGCACGTCGCCCTCCTTCACTACAAGCCGCTTCGGGGCAATTTCGCCGCCGAAGAACTGCTCCATGAACCGGAAAGCCTGCGCCGATGACACGACGGTCGTATCCTTCCAGACATCAAGCGCCTTCGCGATGCTCGCGGAGTGGTCAGGCTCCATGTGATGAATCACAAGGTAGTCCGGCGCCTTGCCGCCGGACACCTTCTTCACGTTCTCAAGCCATTCGTCGCCGAACCGGACATCCACCGTATCCATCACCGCCGTTTTCTCGTCATTGATGAAATAGCTGTTGTACGCCATCCCCAACGGCACCACATACTGTCCCTCGAAAAGGTCTATGTCGTGGTCGTTTACGCCTACATATGCGATATCTGCCGATACTTCCATGTTCTTTTGCTCCAGTCTTCTGATTTGGGAAAACAGTTTACATTATAGCACACGCGCACATTCTGCGGCGCACCACGTCACGATGCCGTGCGCCGCCGCCACTTCATGCCCATCGCCGCCATCGACGCAAAGTACGCACACCCGCCCGCAGCGACGCAGAGAGAGAGGGAGATGACGGGCGGCAGATCGGTAAACGACTTGACGGCGATCACAGCAACCGTCATCAACGCCGAACCAAGCAGCATCTTCAAGACAGGCACAATCAACCGTCTCAAGCCAAGCGATCCGTTCCGCCGGTGAGCCATGACCACGAGAATTACGCATCCGCACGCCGCGCAGAACACAGTGGAGGCGGCAAGTCCTACATGCCGCCACTCCACCGGCAGGCATACGACGGCAAGGATGTTGAACACGGCATTCAGGCACACGGTGTATACGGAAACGCGAAGCGGCGTCTTCATGTCGTTCTGCGCCTGGAACCACGGTACGAGCGATTTCTGCAATCCAAAGAACGCAAGCCCGCCCGCATAGACCGCAACCGCCCGCGCAACCCGCGTGACCGCCAGATTGTCGAATGCGCCGCCACGGTATATCACCGCAGTCACGTCGAAAGCGAGAATGCCAAGCCCGACTGCCGCCGGAATCATCACGAAGAGCATCTGCATGGATGACGAGACAAACACCTCACGCGCCCCGTCGACATCCCCTTTCGCGAAAAAGCCGGCGAACGTCGGAAGCAGCACAGTGCCGAACGCAACCCCGATCACGCCGAGAGGAAGATCCATCAGCCTCTCGGCGTAGCCGATCACTCCTGCGGCCCACGGCGCGGCAACCTGCCCAAGAACCTGATCAAGCATATAGTTTATCTGAACTGCGCCGGCGCCAACTGCGGCGACAGCGGTGTTCTTCCACACAAGCTTCACCTTCGGGTCGTTCCATCCGCGAAAGTCAAGACGCGGCGATACGCCCGCCTTGTGCATCCGCCATAGCATGAACGCCATCTGCGCCGCACCCGCCGCAAGTATGGCGACGCACACCCTGTGTATACGCTGGTCAAGCCGCAACTCCGGATGAAAGCATATCCACAGGAGCATCCCGATCCAAAACACGTTGAGAAGGCACGGCATCGCACTTGAGGCCTTGAACCGCCCCATCGCGTTCAGCACGCCCATGCCAAGCGCCGCCCCGCAGATGAAGATCATGTACGGCAGAAGCGTCTTCACAAGCCGGACGGTCAGAAGCGTCCTTTCAGACATCTCCAGCCCGGCGCGGAAATGCACCGCCGTCTCAAGTCCGAGCAGGGACAGCGTCACGATCGCCCCGACCATGAGGAGCGCCATTGTCATCACGGCTCTTGCAAGACGGCGTGCGCTTTCCATCGCGTTAGCCTCAATCTCGCCCTTGAACACCGGCACGAACGCGGCGGTCAGCGCACCTTCGCCAAACAGCTTTCGAGCCATGTTCGGGATCGCGAACGCAAGCGTAAAGGCGCTCTGCTCCATTCCGGCGCCTATGAACCGGCTCTGGAGCATCTCACGCGCAAGGCCAAGCACACGGGAGAGCGCAGTGAACGCCCCTACAGTGACCGTGTTTTTGAGGATCCGGTTCATTGTGGTTTTAGTGGGTAGTGGGTAGTTGGTAGATGGTAGTGGGTAGATTGTAGAGGCGCCGCAGCCATGTGCGAGCTACTCATAGCGCAGACAGTCGATCGGATTGAGCTTCGAAGCGCGGTACGCCGGGTAAAATCCGAAGAACAGCCCGACAAACGACGAAAAGAGGAACGCGCCAAGAGCACTCGACCACTCTATCAGTATCGGCCAATGCTGAAGGCTGCCGATCAGCTTCGCGCCACCGACACCCACGCCGACACCGATCGCTCCGCCCACAGTGGAAAGCACCATGGCCTCAAGCATGAACTGTCCGAGAATGTTCACCGGCGTGGCGCCAATCGCCATGCGCAGGCCGATCTCCTTGATGCGCTCCGTCACGGAGACGAGCATGATGTTCATGATGCCTATGCCGCCGACGAGAAGCGAGATGGCCGCAACCGCCGTAAGCAGTATCGTCATCAGTTTGGAGACCGATCCGATTGTGTTCATGATCTCGGTGGTATCGCGGGTTTCAAAGTCGTCATCCTGATAGTCCGCAAGCCGATGTCTCTGGCGCAGCAACGCCGTTATCTCACGCTTGGCCTCCACAAGGTCATCCATGGAATGAAGCGAAAGGTTCATCATGTTTATCGACTTGAACGTCGAACGCTGAAGAACGCGACCGACCGTCGTGTACGGCGCCATCACCGTATCGTCCTGATCCTGTCCCCATCCGTTCGCACCCTTGGATTCGAGTATGCCCACAACCTTGAACGGCATGTCCTTTATGCGAATCGTCCGGCCGATAGGCTCGTCATCTCCGAAGAGGTTGTTCTTCACGGTCGTACCTATCACGCACACGCGCTGATACGTCCGCTCCTCCTCCTCGGAAAAGAACCGCCCTTCCCCGACGTTCCAGTTCCTGATGCCAGGCATATCCGTGGAGACGCCGCTCACCCGGCTTTGCCAGTTCTTGCCCTGGCATATCATCTGACACGTCACGTTGACCGTCGGAGAGACAGCGGAGACGAGATGCGGAAGCTCGCGCTTGATTGCCCTGGCATCCGCCGCCGTCATCGTCTGCCCCTGCCCCATGCCGACAGAGACGGCATTGCGGTTGCGCCGCTCGGGAAAGACCATGACGAGGTTGTTGCCCATCGACGATATCTCCTGCACCATCATCGTGGACGCACCCTTGCCGATGGCGAGAACCGCTATCACGGCCGCAATGCCGACTATAATGCCAAGGCACGTAAGCAGGGAGCGCGTCTTGTTCCGCACTATCGCCAGGAGCGCAACCTTGAATATCATCACGAAGTTCATGCCCGCCTGTCGTCCTTTATCAAATGCCCGTCGCGCATCACGAGATGCCGCTTCGCGTACGCCGCGATGTCATCCTCATGCGTGACCATCACGATCGTTATCCCCTCACGCGAAAGTTCGGTGAAGAGATTCATTATCTCCACGGATGACTTTGTGTCGAGGTTTCCGGTCGGCTCGTCGGCGAACAGAACTGGCGGCTCGTTCATGAGCGCCCTGGCTATGGCAACGCGCTGCTGCTGACCGCCGGAAAGCTCTGCCGGGGTGTGCGTACCGCGTCCGCCAAGCCCGACGCGACGCAGAAGCTCAATGGCGCGCCTGCGTCTCTGGGAATGCGAAAGGCGTCCAAGATATATGTCGGGAAGCTCCACGTTCTCTATCGCCGACGTGCGCGGAAGCAGGTTGAAGTTCTGGAACACGAAGCCGAGCTTGCGGTTGCGAATTATCGCCAGTTCGCGTCTGCTCCGCTTCGCCACCTCAATTCCGTCAAGCAGATAGCTCCCTGATGTCGGCACGTCAAGGCATCCGAGTATGTTGAGCATCGTCGACTTTCCGGAGCCTGACGCCCCCATGATCGCGACGAACTCCCCGTTCTCTATCGTCAGAGACACGCCGTCAAGCGCCGCCACCGGCTCTTCGCCGGCGGAATAGATCTTTTTGAGATCGCGTATCTCAATCAGGCTGCCCATGGCCTACGCAACAGCCGATGAGTCCATCTCCGCACGTATCGCACGAGCCGCAGCCGCCGGATCCGGCGCACCGAGGATCGGGCGCCCCACCACGAGATGCGTCGCACCGTCCCTCACCGCATCGGCAGGCGTGGCGATGCGCTTCTGGTCACCGACAGCCGCACCGGCCGGACGCACTCCAGGCGTAATGAAAAGCGTTCCGTCCTTGAGGGCGCGCGAAAGCTCTCCAACCTCCATCGGAGAGCAGACAAGCCCGTCCGCACCGTTCGCCGTCGCAAACTCCGCCATCGCCCTGACCTGTTCGGCAGGGGTCCTCCCTGCAATTCCAACATCCTCGAGATCCTGCCTGTCAAGCGACGTGAGAACAGTCACGGCAAGTATCTTCGGCGCCGCAGCGCCGAACTCGGCAGCGGCGTCATGAGCCGCAGCTATCATCGCCTTGCCTCCGACAGAGTGGATGGTCATCAGATCTACGCCAAGCTTGCCGCCGGATCTTACGGCCCGTTCCACCGTACGCGGTATGTCATGGAACTTGAGGTCGAGAAACACCCGCTTTCCGAGATCCTTCACGGCCTTCACGACATCCGGCCCCTCCGCCGTATACAGTTCAAGACCGATCTTGTAGAAGCCGACCGCATCGCCGATGAGTTTCACCTTTTCCACGGCCTCCGTGCGCGTCTGCACATCCAAAGCCGCTATGAGTTCCGCCATTTTTTCGTTCTCCTCTCGCTGTTCGCAAACGGCGGAGATTATACCATAAAAACGACACTCAAAGCCGATCTGCGGATGGCGCGGCAAGCAGCCGAAAGCGAAACCGCACTACCGGAAGATGGCGTCGGTCAGGAATATGTGAATGTCATATCGGCGGACTGGATCACGGGAAGCGTCTCCCTGCCATCCGCGTCGATCGGCGGATATCCGGCCATCACCGGCGAAACGCCAAAAAGCCAATCCGACCGCGAACCCTCGATCTTCATTCGCCCGTTAGGCCATATCGTAAGGATTGCGGAGAGCGGCTCCTTCCATCCGATGTTGTTTTCCGCGAGGCGATGCGTCTTGATGTAGTCCGCAGGATATTTGCCGTGCTTATTGCCATAGTACTGGTAGTTGGCGCTGTTGACGTCCCAGTAGAGGATGTTGTCAAGCACACGCAGATGATCCATGTGCAGATGACCGTTCATGACAAGCCTCACAGTCCCGGGACGCTTTGCGTTCGCCTCCTTGAATATCGCCCGCACGTCACCCCTGTTCATCACAGGTGCGCCGCGTCCGCGCTCAAAGCTCTGGTGCGACAGAACGATGCACGGAAGAGGAGAGCCGACAATCGTGGAGCGCAGCCACTCCATCTGCTCCGGCGGAATCCAGTTGATCGTGGAGTTTTTGGCGCGGCTGAAATAGTTGCCGCCGTCGTGGTGGATGAACTTGCCCGGCTCGTTGCAGAAATAGTTCGGATCGGCGATGACGAAGCGAAAGCCTCCCTTGTCGAACGAGTAGTGTCCGTCAGGCATATGGTACGCCTCGCAAGTCTCCTTGTACGGATTGCCGTCCTGGTCGTGGTTCCCGAGAATGTGGTAGCCCGGCACCTTGGAGCCGTGATAAAGCTTAAGGTACTCCTTCGACTCCTTGGAGCGCACACCGTGCATGAAGTCGCCAAGATGGATCATCATGTCGCATCCGGCCTTCTCCGCCCGCGCAATTATCTTCTCAAGAAACGACGTGTCCTCGGTGTTCGTCCACACGCCAGGGAAATAATGTATGTCCGCGAATACGCATACCTTGAGAGGTTTCCCGGCTGCGGCATCGGCACGGGCTGTGCCTGCAAGGGCAACCGGTGCGGCAAGTGCGGCGGATGATATAAAACTACGGCGGCTGACATCCATCAGATCTGCTCCTTTTTTCTGTTTGCAAGCAATGTGACAATCAAGATGCCGCCATTATAGCACATTTGCTCCGCCATAGGCAGAAAGCCATCCAGCATGACGCGTCTCACGCCCGTCACGCTCAGAAATACCATTCCCGGTCGCGGGCGGCGCCGCCGGCGCCTATGCGGAAGACACGCGCAATGCCAACTCCGTCAACACGCTTCATTCCGAACACGTCTATGAGCGGCGTCTCCCTGCGGCTCCAGTACCTTGTAATGACGGCTCCAGGCGTAAGCGATTTCGGATTGCACCCGCCATATCCCTGCGAAACGACATAGCAGACGCCATTGACCACTCCCAGGCTGTCGAAATGCGAATCGCCGCACAGACACCCTGCGAGACGCCTCTGAGGCTTGCCAGCGAAGTTCCAACTGATGCCGCCCAGCTCTCCGGATTCTGAATGGACAAACGCGGAGAACACCCGGTGCAGCACATCCCCGTTGCGGACCCGGCGCGGATCCACCGGCATAGACACACGTTCCATGGGCTTATCCACCTTCACCCACCGGCCGATCTCTCCGGCGATGCAGTAGTGCTGAGCCGCCGCCGCAATCCAGTCATCCGGAAGCGTCTCAAGCCCCCTCGCCACAAACTCCACCTGCTCCTTGCTGAAACCATAGTACCCGAATTCGCTGGAATCAAGGAAGAAGAGGCGCACCTTCTTCGACGGCACGTCAAAATATCCGTACGTATGCTCGCCGCCAAGCACGGCGGAATGTCCATGCGCCGCAGAAAGGTCATTGAACTTCCCGAACTCAGCTGCGGAAATCTCCTTGTCCGTGCGTCCCCTGTCGTGATTTCCACGGCAGAAGAACACCGGACGCTCGAAGTCGCGGTATATCCGGAACTGGGCGGACACCCTCCTGCGGATGAGTTCGTCCACTTCATCTGACGGCGGCTTTTGTCCAGGCCAGGCGACAAGCTGGTAGTCGGCGTCGCCGAGATCGACCATCGCATCGGCGGCAAGCTGCCTTGCGGCCTCCTGCGCGATGAATATGTGGTTCTTTGAATCAGCCCAGTCCATCGGCTCAGTGACATCCGGCTTGCACGAATGCACATCCGTTATGGAAACGAAGAGAGAGACATCGCTGCCGATCTTCCGCCAATCATCGATCCGGCGTTTCGCATCATCTATTGCCCTCTGCGCCCAGTCTGGCAGGGGAGTGTGCGAATGCGAAGCGGACGCGACGGACGGGCACGACGCCTCTGCGCCATCCGCTTTTCCGGATATTGCACAGAGTGCAGACGCCGCCGTCAGACCGCCAAACCCCTTGATGAACCCTCTTCTGCCTCCTGTCATGTCTTTAACCTCCCTTTGTCGCTGAAAAGCCGTCATCCGGACACAAAGCCGAAAGGAAACCGCCTTGCCGGACATCCATCATTTTGAGATTCCGAGTCGCGAAAAGGCCAGATCCGTAGCCAACCGTCCTTTGGGCGTACGCTCTAGATATCCCTCCATTATGAGGAACGGTTCATACGCCTCCTCCACAGTATCAGGCTCCTCGCCCACGGAGACCGCAATCGTGGAGAGGCCCACCGGCCCGCCGCCAAACTTTACGCATATCGTTTCGAGAATCCTCATGTCCATTTCATCAAGCCCATGCGGATCGATTTCAAGAAGCTCAAGCGAATCCCTTGCGACGTCGCCGGTTATCCTGTTGTCCGCCTTGACCTGTGCGTAGTCGCGCACGCGCCGCAGAAGGTTGTTTGCGATGCGCGGCGTTCCGCGTGAACGGTGAGCAACCTCCAGCGCTCCGGCGTCGTCGATCTCCACCCCAAGCTTGCTCGCCGACCGCTTCACTATTTCGGCAAGATCCTGAGGAACATAGTAGTCGAGACGGTTCACAAGCCCGAACCGCGCACGAAGCGGTGCGGCAATGAGACCGATGCGAGTCGTGGCGCCAACGAGGGTGAAGCGCGGAAGCTCAAGCCTTACGCTTCGAGCGTTAGGCCCCTGATCGATCATTATGTCGATGGCGAAATCCTCCATTGCAGAATAGAGGTATTCCTCCACCGTCTTCGCCATGCGATGTATCTCGTCGATGAACACGATGTCGCCGGCTTCAAGCGACGTGAGCAGCCCGGCAAGATCCGCCGGCTTCGTCAGCACCGGACCCGACGTCGTCTTCACCCGAACACCCATCGCCTCTCCGAGAATATACGAGAGCGTCGTCTTGCCAAGCCCAGGCGGACCTGAAAACAGCACATGATCAAGCGTCTCTCCGCGCTCCTTCGCCGCCTGCACGGCAAGCATGAGCCTGTCGCGGATCTTCTGCTGCCCGACGAACTCGGCGAACTCAGACGGTCTGAGACGGTTGTCAAACGCCGTGTTCCGGCGGTTCAGCGTTTCGCTTGTGCGCATTCCTTCCATCTGCCATTTCCCAATCATTCATGCCAATAATCCGCAATCCATTTTGCAGGTAGGCACGTAAGATGCGGCTTGACTGGACTCCCGTTCTTGAAGCGGTAGCCGGCAACGGCCTGCGGAATGTCAGGTTCGCCGTGGAACGCAACGACGGAAGCGCTCTTCGGCGGACGCCATGGAGCAAATATCTTGTTGAGCGGGAAAACAGGGACGAGACGTCTCTTGAATGAGCACACCCAGCTTGACGGCCACCAGTTCACTCGACCCGTCTTCATCATCGCATATGTCTGGAACTTCTGTGAGCCGCGCATGAAACGCGCCCGGTTCGCCGGATCGGCCTTCTCACGCACAAACGTCTCCCATACACCGTTCGACTTCCCGGCCTCAAAGCGGAAGCACGATGAATTCCCTATGTCCGGAATCCGGCGAAACAACGTCTTGCGCCATTCCAACCAGTTGTGGATGATGCAGAACTCACCCGGACGGTATGTGAAGAAGCGGTCAAGCGGTCCGGTCACGAGCAGATCCACGTCAAGAAACAGCGTAGGGCCGTAAAGTCCAGCGAAGCCATCCTTGAATACGGCAAGCTTGGCGAATATGTTGGGCCACTGACGGAATCCGCCATTGCTTCCGGGAACCTGCGGATCATCCGGGAACGGAACCGCCTCGACCTGCGGAACGAAACCGGTGGCGTCGTCGGTGATGCACACGAAGCGGAACGGGATGTGCAGGTTGCGCTTCACTCCGGCATACAGCCTGTTCACATAATCTGCGGTATAGTACCTTCCCCATTTCATGCAAAGTACGTTCACGCGCTCAGGTACGAGGTTTCGGTCGATGGACGACAACGATGCGTGATTGTTCATTTCATCGCTCCTTTTTGGTTTTGGTTGTTCATGCGGGGTTTCGGTCGATGGACGACAACGATGCGTGATACTTCACATAGCGGGCAAACCTGCGGCGAAGCTTCAGCCGCACCAGGATCGGCAGATGCTCTTCAAGCGGAATCAACGCCCGCGACGCCGGCTCGAAATCAACAATCCGGAGACGGAACTCATCTGCGGAAATCCACTGCACACAGATGTTCTGGGGATCGTAGAACCGCACCGAATTCTCAAGTAGCAGATCGCGCAGGGAATACAGCGCATCCATCAACCTGCGCTTCAGGCCGGCATCGGAGACCAAAGCGCAAACCTCATGCAGCTTCCGAAGCGGAGAGCCGTCGAAGTTGCGCACCACGCTTTCGACAATGCACCACCCGCGACTGGGAACCATCACCCGCTCCACAGTGTCCGGGAACACTTCGACAAGCTCCTTCGAGGCCCGTTTGAGCAACTCCGCATGATATCGCCACTCCTGACAGGAGGTGTTCCCCCAATTGGAGAACCTGTGCCTGCGTATCTCCGAGATCACCGACCTGCGAAGCGGCTTGAACGTACCGCTTTCCTTCTCAACATGCTTTCCGAGCGCAATTTCGGCTTCGCTGCGGTAGCACTTCACGCACAGATCAGTGCCGGGGATCTCGAAGCAGACGCGGCGCGACCCGATGCCAAGCCGCTTCATCGAATTGGCATTGAACAGGCGCTCCAGCTGGTCGGCAGGAGGAATCATTTTCTTATTGTCCCGTCGCCGACTATGGTGTACTTGTAGGTCGTAAGCTCCTCAAGCCCCATCGGACCACGGGCGTGGAGCTTGTCGGTGGATATGCCGATCTCCGCACCCATGCCGAACTCCGCACCGTCGGTGAAACGGGTGGATGCGTTCCAGTACACCGCCGCAGAATCGACATCGCGGAGGAAGAGGTTCGCCCGCTCCTCGTCGTTCGTGACAATGCAGTCCGAATGATGCGAACCATGTTCGTTTATGAACGCTATCGCTTCTTCAACGCCTTTCACGGTCGCTACGTTCAGGTCAAGCGAAAGGTACTCCACACCTATGCCGTCATCGTGAAGCGTCACGCCCTTGTCTGCCGCCCACGCCTTCACCATCGGCATGAACAGCGGAGCGAGCCTCTCATGCACAAGAAGACACTCCGCCGCGTTGCACGTGCCGGGACGCTGCGTCTTGGCGTTGTCGAGAATCGAGAGCGCCATGCCGAGATCCGCCTTGTCATCCACATAGACATGGCATATTCCGTTGTAGTGCTTGAGAACCGGTATGAGCGCAGCCTCGCACATGGCGCGAATGAGACGTTCGCCGCCACGCGGTATGGCTATGTCGATGAGACCGACGGAACGCACGAGCGCGGTGACGCCGGCATGGTCCGTCGTCTCAACCATCTGCACCGCATCCAAAGGAAGCCCGGCCTTCTCAAGTCCGGCTCGCACCGCCGCATTCAGCGCCTGGTTGGACTTGAACGCCTCTTTGCCGCCGCGCAGAATCACTGCGTTCGACGTCTTGAGGCAGAGCGCCGCCGTATCAACAAACACGTTCGGGCGGGACTCGAACACAACTGCGATTACGCCGAACGGCTGGCGCACCTTCCTGATGCGGATGCCGCTCGGACGCTCCCGCTCCCACAACAGCTCACCAACGGGGTCGGGAAGCGTCGCGACATGGCGGACGCCATCGACCATCGACTTGAATCTCGCCTCCGTAAGCGTAAGCCTGTCTATCATCGCCGGCGAAATCCCGTTCGCCTTCGCCGCCGCCACGTCTTCTGCGTTCGCCGCATCGATCCGCGGCTTCATCGCCTCAAGAGCGTCAGCGACCGCGAGCAGCGCCTCGTTTTTCCTCTGCGTGGGGAACGCCCCCATCTTGAACGCCGCCGCACGCGCCCTGACCGCAAGTCCGTGAATTATCTCTGCTGTTTCCATGTTCTGAATTATACCACAGTGGTTGAGTGCATCGTACAGTTTAGTCATGCCTCAAAGGCGTCCGTTCAGCTGCTGCAGGGCAGCCACACGCTCCTCGATGGATGGATGCGTGGCGAACAGGCTCGTCTTGCGCGCCTTTCCGCTCACGCCGAACGCCCTGAGCGACTCCGGGAGCGGCTCTCCGCTCAATTCTCCAAGACGTCCAAGGGCGGCGATCATCGGCTGCGGCGTACCGAGCAGACGCGCACTGCCGGCGTCGGCGGCGTATTCGCGGCGGCGCGAGTATGCGCAGACCACGATGGACGCCACAAGACCGAGAAGTATCTGCATGAGATACATGACGAGAAAATACATGCCGGATGTCCCGCGACGACGCTTTTCACCAAGCGCGTTGTCGACGACGTACGCAATGATGCGGGCCAAAAACAGCACCACCGCGTTGAGCACCCCCTGGACGAGAGTGAGCGTTATCATGTCACCGTTCACGACATGGCTCATCTCATGTCCAAGAACGGCCTCAAGCTCCGAGCGGGACATCTTGGCGAGAATCTGGTCGGAGACCGCGACGAGTGCGCTGTTCTTGAATGCACCTGTCGCAAATGCGTTCGGCGCGCCGCGGTATATCGCGACCTCCGGCATCTTGACGTTCGCAGCACGGGCAAGACGCTCCACGGTCGACACGAGCCAGCGGGCGTCTTCGCTCTCCGAACCGTCAACAACCTGCGCACCTGTCGAGAGCTTCGCCATCGGCTTGGAGATGAGCAGCGATATGAACGCGCCGCCCATGCCGAACACGAGCGAAAACAGCCCGATCCCGAAGACATCGATGCCGTCGCGGTACAGCGATTCCCTCACCTCAGGGCCGACCAGCGCCAGCAGGACGTTAAGCACGACCATGAGCGTGACCATCACTGCGATGTTCACCGAAACAAAGAGAAGAACCCTTTTCATGTGTTGCGCTCCTCCAATCTGTCAGTCTGCGTGTGCAGACAGCCTTTCCGCAAGAAACCGTATGGCACGGGAGTACGACCCGAATCCGAGACCAGCGAACGTCGCCATCGAAGCGGGCTTCACGAATGACGTATGGCGAAATCCCTCACGCTTCGCAGGGTTCGTAAGATGAACCTCCACAACCGGAAGTCCGACAGCCTTGAGCGCATCCAGCACGGCCACGGAGGTGTGCGTGTACGCCGCTGCATTCACGACAAGCGCGTCAAACACACCGGCGGCAGACTGAATCAGGTCGACCAAGGTTCCCTCGTGGTTGGACTGGCGCACCTCCACGTCAACCCCCGCATCTGTCGCGGAGGCGCGTATGAAGCGTTCAAGGTCTGCGTACGTCCTGCTGCCGTAGAGCGTAGGCTCCCTCATGCCAAGAAGGTTGAGATTCGGTCCGTTTAGCACCAGTATCTTCATCGCCCACCCTCAATCAATATATCTTTTCATATTCGCCCTTCTGCACACGCTTGAGGGCGTGGAAGCCGGCCCGCTTCGCACGGTAGTTAAGGTCTGTACGGGAATGCCCTATCGCAGGGGCCTGAACCACGCGCACAACCGGTGCGCCACAGTCCGGACAGGCCGTCAGCCGCGCATCGTTGATGGACTGCGTGATCTCGAAGCCGCTCCGGCATCTGTCGCAGCCCGCAGACTTCGCTTCATATACATATACGGGCATGGCATTCAGCGCAACATTCCGACGATCGCATCCGTCGCTTCGGACGGTGGGACGATTCGGGTGAGAGACTTGTCGTCCGCACGGCGCTTGATCTCAACGCCGCCCTTTTCAAGCCCCTTCTTGCCGACGACAACCCGCACCGTGAAACCGATGAGGTCGGCGTCCTTGAACTTCACGCCCGGACGGTCGGCACGGTCATCGACTATCACATCGACGCCTTTCGCCTCCAACTGCGCCTCAATGTCGTCCGCAACCTTTGCGACCGTTTCGTCTGCCGGGTCGAGAAGATCTATCACGACCTGATACGGAGAAATGGACGCCGGCCAGATGATTCCGTCCTTGTCATGGCTCTGCTCGATCACGGCCTGCAGCGTACGGGATACGCCCACGCCGTAGCAGCCCATGATGCACAGCTTCTCGGCCGCCGCTTCATCCTTGTAGACTGTGCGGAACGCTTCGGTATACTTTGTGCCGAGCTTGAACACCTGGCCGACCTCGATGCCGCGCTTGAGTTCCATGGTCTTGCCGCACTTGGGGCAGGCATCGCCGGCCCCGCATACGACGAGATCCGCGAAATCAGTCTCGGCGATCTTCACGTCGCGGTCGAAGTCCACGTTCCTGAGATGGTAATCGTCCTTGTTGGCCCCCACTATGCGGCCATGCGCTCCGACAAGCGACCTGTCAGCTATGATGCGAAGCGCGGAATCCGCCGGATTCACCGGACCGACAGAACCTGCGTTCGCGCCTGACGCGGCAAGCACCATGTCAAATCCGGCAAGTTCGAGCCTCTTCGCGCCAAGGAAGCGCTTGACCTTAACGTCGTTCACCTCGCGGTCCCCCGGCACACAGACCATCACCGGCTTTCCGTCCGCGCAGTATACGAGCGACTTGACGAACGCAGACCCCGGCACGCCCATGAATGCGGAAACCTGCTCGATCGTCTTTGCGCCGGGAGTGTGCACCTCCTCGATCGCAGGAGAAACTCCGTCAGCACCGGCTTGCGTCGTTGCGAGCATGCGCTCGGCGCGTTCAAGGTTTGCGGCATATCCGCAGGCCGGACAGCACGCTATGCCGTCCTCGCCCGCATCGGCAAGCGCATGGAACTCGTGCGTCATGCTGTCGCCCATATCGCCACCGTCTGCCTGCACCGGCGTGGCTTTGAGACCACAGCGGGCGAAGATGCGTTCGTACGCCCGGTACATGTTCCAGTAGCTCCTGTCCGCGCCCTCCGCATCAACGTCGAAGCTGTATGCGTCCTTCATTATGAATTCCTTGGAGCGCATGAGACCGAAGCGCGGGCGAGTTTCATCGCGGAATTTCGTCTGGATCTGGTATACGGTGATCGGCAACTGACGGTAGGACGAAATCGCATTGGTCATCAAGTCTGTGACTTCCTCCTCCGCAGTGGGTCCCATCGCCATCGAATGGTCGGCGCGATCCTTGAGACGGAACATGTTCGCGCCCATCGTATCCCAGCGGCCGGTCTTCTGCCACAGTTCGGCCGGCTGCAGCGCCGGCATCAGTATCTCGATTGCGCCTGCGGCATCCATCTCCTCGCGCACAATCTGCTCAATCTTCTTCAGTGTGCGCATTCCGAGCGGCATGAACGTGAAAAGCCCGGACGCCGTCTTGCGGCATATTCCGGCGCGAACGAGCAGCTTGTGCGAATCTATCTCTGCATCCTGAGGGTTCTCCCTCAATGTCTGGATGAACGTCTTTGTCCACTTCATAGGTAAAATCTTCTCCCGAAAAAACTGTGTGAATTATACCAAACATCCGAATGGATGTGCGCACTGAATGCCGACAACAAAGTATGACAAGCCACGTTCCTGCGCCTTGCCGCCGCCGTAAACCCCGCACCTTGCTGGATGTGGTATAGTGGCGGCAAAGAGTGAGGGGGCGAATGTCATGAGAATCACGGTATGTCATCCACGCGGAAAAACCACGGTATCCGCAGGATGCAGGGTCTTCGGGTTCGGAGACGCACCGCAGGGCATCGGCAATCACAGAGCCGTGACCGTCACCCTTGTCTCGGGGTGCAGAAACGACGCCGCGTCTCCCCTTTGTTTTCCCTGTAAACCGTCAACCATTCGCGTCCCTGCGAATCGCGTCCGATGCCACCCGCCGCCTGTCGCGCTCCGGCACCGTGCGCAATGCCGCCGCCGCGTCCACGTCAACGCGTTCCTGCCCGCTGCGCATCGCGCTCCACGCGCCCATGTATGCGGCGTCGCGGGCCGTGCCGTCATGCACCGCGTCCTTGAAGTTTTCGTAGTCTATCGCGTCCGCCTCCTCGGCGACTATCCTTGACCACTCCTTCCGGCTGAAGTCCATCCTGTACCGGTAGTCGTTGCCCGGCGTCACCGAAACCGCGCACTTCACGCCGTGCGCACGGCACAGCCGTTCGAGATCCCCCTCAAACCGCGCCCTGACGTGCATTGTGTCCGGCTTCTCGAAATGCCTCACCGCGCTGAAGAACCCGCTCCTGCAATACAGCCACATATCGTTGTCCCCTTCTTGTCTTGTCGTCTCTTTGGCAGTTCGAAGTCAGCCATTATAACCCTGCCAACGGATTTCCGCCTGCTCCCTCGTCATCCCGTCCGCCATGAACCGCTCCACCTCCTTGTCGTGTTCGTCCATGACCCTGCCGTTCCGGTCGAGGTATTCGGCTCCCCCGAATATACCGAGGCGAGTCTTCCATCCTCCCCCGCCCGGCGCATTCGGGATCTTCAGGCGTTCATACACCTTCCTCGCATCCTCCTTCGTGGGATTCTCGACGTCCACGAAGTCCGTCTCATCGGACGTCAGCCTGGCCAATGCGGCTATGATCCGCTCGTCATCCGTCCAAGCAGACCCGTGTACGCCGTCTTCGTGCGAAAAGGCTATGCTCTTGTCGGCAAAGCTTATGTTCACCATGCCGTACCATTCAGGATGGTGCAGCTTGTCCGTCCATACCTTGAACAGCCCCTTCTCCGTCTCCACATCGACGCTGAACCCACCGAAATCATCTATCTTTCCCTTGATTCTTCTGACCTCAAGAAACCTTATCGCCTCATCCATCTCATGTTCTCCTTGTGTTTTGCTTTTTCGACCGATTGTACATCTTCCCGCCTGGGATGTCAACGCCCTTCCCCTTCGCGGCGACCAGTATGTTGTCGAGGCCCGCGCCAGCGACGTCCCAGTTCAAAACCTGCGGCGTGACCTTCCCGCCCGCCACATCGCCTCCACTTCGCCGGCCCTAGCGCATCGGGGAATGCGGACGGGAGATGGTCATCTGCCGGGGGGGCCGTCCTCGGACCCTTCGACGGGAACGCAAAAAGCAAGTTCCTCCTCTACCGCAGGTGCTGCGAGGAGGAAGGCGTCATATCCGCCTGCGTCTGCGTCAAGGACTGCGTGACCTGCTCCTTCGCATGGGCGACCGCAGTCGCCACCGGAGAGGCGCGCGCCGGTGCGGACTGCTGGTTCAGGGCCACGCCCGAATCCCTGTCAGGGCATGGCGTGGTCGATGTCGCGCAGGATGCTCCCGACAACCCCTTTGAGGATCGCGAGCCTGTCGTGGATTGCGCTCCATGAGGCCGCATCCCCGCACCTCACGCACTGCCCCATAAGACGCTTCGCCTGCGCCTCCACCGCGCCGAGCGATTCGACGCACTGCCGCCTCACGTCCCCGAACGCGGCCTTCGCATAGCCGTCGAACTCCCGGAGGTGCGCCCGCACAACCACGAAAGGGGTACACAAGGGGGGACATGCCTGTTCCACCGGAAGAAGGGATTGCTGGGATTTTGCGCCCCGCCAAATGGTTGCCTCATAAGGATTCGAACCTTAACAAGCAGATTCAGAATCTGCGGTGCTACCATTACACCATGAGGCAATAGGCTCAAAAAACGGCACACATTATACCATATGCGACAGCGTGGCGCAAGAGGTCTTAAAAACAAAATTCAGAATTGTGACTTGTCAAAGTAAATGCGACTACCATAGTCGCATCCATTTGTTCCGAAGGCGGCAAATGCGACTGGAAAAAGAAGAGCCGGAACCAGCCTGACGCGACGGAAAAGGAAAGCCCATTACGCCCTCAAATCGCGCATGAAGGGAGTTTCCTCACAACATGTCATCCAAAAAAACAGATGACATGTGCAAGAGGAAGCATGGCATACACAAGTCCCTTCACCAGTCTACTGCGACGATGAACGAGAAGAAACTGATGGCGGCATTGGAATCCTGATGACATACACAAGACCCTTCACCAGTCTACTGCGACAGTTCGACGAAGCGTCCGTTCTCAAGATGAAGCGTACGGTCGCACATAGCGGCGGCCTCTGCGGAATGCGTGACCATGACGAGCGCAAACGGCTTTTCGCCGAAACCAAACAGCAGTTTCAGGATCTCAGAGCCTGTCAGTGCATCGAGATTCCCTGTAGGCTCATCGGCAAATATGATTTCCGGGCTGCACATCAGCGCACGTGCAAGGGCGACGCGCTGCTGCTCGCCGCCGGAAAGTTCCGCAGGCAAATGCTCCGCCCTGTCGGCAAGCCCCACCTTTCCGAGAAGTCCACGGGCTCGTTCTGACGCATGAGGCACATACGCGGACTTGATTCCCGCCATAGATGGAAGCAGCACGTTTTCGAGAACTGTCAGCTCCGGCATGAGCCTGAAGCCCTGAAACACGAATCCGGTGTTCCGGGTGCAGACGACGCGTCCGGATGTCGGCCTGTCAAGTCCGCCGAGAATGTTCAGGAGCGTCGTCTTGCCGGCTCCGCTGCGCCCCATAACCGCAACGTGCTCACCGGCATCCACCGAGAACGTCACACCATCAAGCACACGGATTGCGGGCTGACCCGGAATCCGGTATTCCTTTACGACATCCTCAACTTCAAGCGCCTTCACCGAAACGTCTCCGTCCATCACCGTTTGCTGAAATCCTTCACGAGCGGACGGTTCAGCATCTTCTCATAAAGTTCTATGTACCTGTGTGCACACGCCTCATGGTTGAATCTGCGCAGAGATTCAGACATGACGCGAGCGACTTCGGCATCACGGATATCACGCGGAAGCCTCCAGAAGTCCATGGCCCGATCCATGGCCCAGAACAGCCCGTTGGAATCGTATGTGTCGAACACGAAGCCATTGCCGTGATGGTTCTCCACATCCAGCATCTCAACGGTGTCGTGGAGTCCTCCGGTGTTGTGGGCGATGGACAGCGAACCATAGATTGGCGCCTGCATCTGCGGAAGGCCGCACGGCTCGAACAGCGACGGCATCACCATGAAGTCCGAACCTGCAAAGCCAAGCTGCGACAGAGCCGCGTCAAAGTTGTGCACTCCAAGCCGTCCCTGTATACCGTGAAACTCCCTTATGTCCCAGAACGGCTGCTGGAACGCGCCGTTTGCGACTATCGCCAGCTGCGCCCCTTCGTTCCAGTACTTGTCGATGAAGCGGTATGCGATGTCGGCGAGAAGTTGAGGCCCCTTCTGGACGGGATCAAGACGCGACGGCCAGAAGAATATCGGAGCGTCGGGGTTCTCCTCAAGTCCAAGCGCCTGCTGCAGCCTGATCTTGTTCTTGCGCTTGCCCTCTGCGTGATCCGCCGGGCCGTACCTGAACGGGATCTTCTCGTCAATGGCCGGATTGTCCGTCGGGTCTGGGGCGTTCAGTATGCCTTCGGCGCACCCGGCGTAGCATTTGCTGCGGATCTCGCTGCGAATGGAGTCCGGAATGAAACCATGCCATCCGTTCACTATCTCCTGAAGGAACGTCGGCGACACGGTGTTGATGTAATGGGCGGCAAACACGCCAGAGGCCTGAAGATCGACAAGATTAGAGTTTCGCGACTCCTCATAGTTGTACGGCGGACGCGAATAGTAGAGGTTGCTCCAGAATTCCGCTGCGTCTATTCCGGCATCCTCTATCTGCGCAAGCGTCATCTTGTGGGTGTGGATGTTGTGGACGGTGAAGAGGCACGGTATGCCCTCGCGCCGCGCCGCCGCAGGTATCAGACCCGTCATCCAGTCGTTGCAGTGGATGAGATCCGGCTGCACCGTGTTCATGATGTTGTTTATCACCTCGCGCTGGAACGCAAGCGACAGCTTCGCGTTTCCGTCGCCCTTTGCGTACACGCTGTCGCGGTAGTAGAAGCACCTGTCCTCGGCAAGATGTATTCGCTCGTTCGGCATACGGCTCTTGTACACCCGAAGTTCATCGGCGACAAGCTTCGCCGTCTCCTCGTGGAACATCCTCCGGTAATGCGGAAGCGCAACGTGCACATCTGCGCCAAGGTCGAAAAGCGCAGCCACAAGCGAGGCGGAGACATCCGCCATGCCGCCGGCTTTGGCGCTCATCTGTCCGGCCAGGTTTCCCATACCCTCCGGAAGATAGGTTATCTCCGGGGTCACAATCAGTATGCGCGGCTTCTTCGGATTGGATGTTGCCCTTTTCTTCGTCTTGCGTTCGCTCATGGTACATCTCCCAATGCCATTTTCTCGGCCACGGGGGTCACGAAGAACTTCTGCAGCTCATCGAGATCCGGAATCCTCCCCTTGAGGAAACTGCGCACATGGTCATAAATCTCCTTTGAACCGGATGTCTCGCACATTGCCCGCACCTTGGCGGCAAGCTCTGCCGCATCGGACGGCGACATTGAAGCGAGAGTCCTGCGGATAACCGGTATGTAGCTCGCGCTCATCGAAAGCTCATCAACGCCAAGCGCCGCCCAGATGCACGCCATCACCGGATCGCTCGCGGATTCGCCGCACACCGCACACGGGATTCCGGCGTTCCTTGCAGCCTCGACCGTCATGTCCACCAGACGCAAAACCGATGGATTTGTCGGCTGGTAGAGATACGCCACCTGCTCGTTGCCGCGATCCGCAGCCATCGTGTACTGCACGAGGTCGTTCGTCCCTATCGAGAAGAACGACACCTCCTTCGCAAAGAGCGGTGCGTTGAGGGCGGCGGACGGAATCTCCACCATGCATCCGACAGGCAGCTTCTCATCAAATGGGATGTTCGCCATCCTGAGCTGCTCCATTGCCTGGATCAGTTCGGCGTTCGCCTGGCGGAGTTCCTCGATCGTGGCCACCATCGGATACATGATAGCCGACGGGCCATAGGCGCTCGCCTTCAGAATTGCGCGAAGCTGCGCACGGAAGACGTCGCGACGCGAAAGGAGAAACCTTATGGAACGGTTTCCGAGAAACGGATTCGCCTCTCTGCCCTTTGCTCCCTTCATCATCTTGTCGCCGCCGATGTCGAGCACCCTGAACACAACCCGCGCCCCGTCACCGAGCGCGGCAGCCGCCTCGGCGGCCTCGCGATACGCATCAGTCTGCCTGTTCTCCGTAGGTTCGTCCGCGCCGCCAAGCCAAAGGTACTCGCTCCTGTACAGTCCAATCCCCTCCGCCCCGTACGTTCCAAGCGAACCGAACGCCATGCCAGGCTGCACGTTTGCAAGAAGCTTCACGTGAAGTCCGTCGCCCGTCTTCCCGCACGGACTTTCAAGCTTCGCCATCAGCTCGCGCTCACGCCATATGAGACGGGCGAACTGCTCGCGGGTCTCCTGATCGGCGTTTATCGTGACCGTTCCGCCTGTGCCGTCGAGAAGTATGCGGTCGCCGGCCTTTACGCGGGACGTTATGTCTCCAAGCCCCGTCACCGCAGGTATGCCCATCGCACGGGCAAGCAGTGCGACATGGCTCGTTACCGATCCGCGGTTCGTCGCAAAGCCGAGTATCATCCTGCGCGGCATCATGACGGTTTCGGACGGCGTAAGGTCGTCCGCGACTATGATCGCCGGACTATTGATGTTTGACAGAGCTGACTCGGCGCGGCCGGAGAGCACACGCAACAGCCGCCTCTCAATGTCGTCAAGGTCACGTGACCTTTCCCGCAGGTACGGGTCGTTCATCCTTGCGAACGTCGCCCGGAAGTCTGCCATCACCCTGTACACCGCCGCCTCTACGTTGAGGCGCTTTTCGCGTATCAGCTTTTCGACGGATGAGATTATCACCTCATCCTCAAGGATGACAAGATGGTTCTTGAAGATGTCCGCCTCGGCGCCGGTCATCCGGGCCGTCACGTCGGCCACCACGCCTTCAAGCTGCCTGCGCGTCTCAGCCCGCGCTTCGCGGTATCTCGCCAGCTCCGCGCCAACCCGGTCGGCGGGCAGCGCATACTCCGGCAGCGCAAGCTCGTGGTCGCCTACATAGAGAAAAACGGGGCCAGAGACAAAGCCGCGGCTGGTCGCCGTGCCGGACACGGTGACCATGCCGTTCATCTCTGGTGCCGCATCGCTCACTGCTCGTCAGGTATGTCGAACTTGCGGGCCACAAGCCCCTCAAGATCGTCAAGGGCTTCCTTGGCCTGGGGACCTTCGGCGGTGACTTTGAGCACCGAACCATGCACGGCCTCAAGCGTCATGAGCGCCATTATCGATTTTCCGGAGACGACGTTGCCGTCCTTCTCAACCTGCACGTCGGCATCGTAGCGGGAAGCGATCTTCGCGAAAAGTCCCGCCGGGCGAACATGCAGCCCGTATTTGTTCATGAGCGTGAATTCCCTGGTCTCTTTCATGATAGAGCCCTCCTTTTCAAATGTTCATCAAGTTCGTGCGCCGCATCGTAGCCGGCCATCCTGAGCTTCTGCTGCTGAGCCGCAATCTCCACGAGATTTACGAGGTCGCGTCCGGCGGAGACCGGAATCACGATCTCCGGAACGGCCACGCCGAGTATGTCGGCGGTGAGACGGTCTACACCGGCACGGTCAAGTTCGCCGTTGACCTCCTCCATGCTCTTGAAGGTGATCAGCAGATCAAGGCGCATCTCATCGCGCACGGCCGTCACGCCGAAGACGCTCTGCACGTTTATGATCCCGATCCCCCGGATCTCCATGTAGTTGCGCGTCGCACTCGACGCAGAAGCGTAGAGAACGTTGTTTGCGACATCCTTCCGGAGACACGTGAAATCGTCGGCGACAAGCGCGTTGCCGCGCTTGATTAGACCTATCGCGGTTTCGGACTTGCCAAGTCCCGGTGCGCCGCGCATCATCACGCCGAGGCCGGAGACGTCCACGGTAGTGGCGTACATCCTGACCGTCGGGGCGGATAATGCCTCAAGCACAAACGTGCTTGCGTGGACGAGGTTGCGCGTAAGCAGCGGAGAGGAAAGGATCGGACACCCCGCCTGGAGTGCAATCTCCTTTATCTCCTCCGAAACCTCCATCCCGGCGGCGAACACAATGCAGTATGCACCATGTTCAAACAGCGCCCGCAGACGGTTTACGCGCTCCCCCCTGTCAAGGCTCGCGAGATAGGCCCTCTCGGCCTTCCCGACAACCTGGATGCGCTTGTCGGCGAAATTGCCGAAGAAACCGGTGAGGGCAAGACCAGGACGGTACATCATCGGCTCGACGACCGGATGATCCAGTCCCGCGTCAACGACGACCGAAAGCTTGAGACGATCCTTCCCCGCCTCGACAAACTGCCGAAGGGTGAACCCCGTCGCCGCTCCCTTCTTGTCAGTCCCGCCCATGCACCGGTCTCCTGTCCGTCACCGGTCAGTTGCGCACCGATCCCTTGCGGGCGGCGCGGACGTTGCCCTTGCGGGCCTTGACGCGCATCCTGAGCAGCTGACGCTCTGCGCGGGCCGCCGCCGTATCGATTACGCTCTTGGCCGACTCGGAGAACTCCTTGGCGCCGACGGCCGTCGTGCCGAGACGGTTGGCGACGACTTCGGCCATGTACATGTGCCTCTTGACGTCGATGTCGATCACGCACGTGACCTTGGTCACCTTCGGGTATCCCTTGCAGAGTTTCTCCATGCGCATCTGCGCATATTTCTTCAAATCCTCGATTCGTACGCCGGAATGACGCATCGTTATTTCTATGCTTGCCATACTCGTATTCCTCCTTGTTTTTTGTTGCTACATCCTGAAATCCTCGCCAAGGTACTTGGCGCGAACCTCAGGGTCGTTTACCAGTTCACCAGAGGTGCCTTCCTTGAGAAGGCGCCCGTTATATACAAGATAAGCCCGATCCACAACGCTGAGCGTCTCGCGGACGTTGTGGTCGGTTATGATCACCCCAAGCCCCTGATCACGCAGACGGCGGACGATGTCCTGAATGTCGTTCACCGCGAGCGGATCGACGCCGGCGAACGGCTCGTCGAGCATGAGGATCGACGGGCGGCGCACCAGCGCCCGGGCGATCTCAAGCTTGCGCCGCTCCCCGCCGGACAGGGTGTATGCAGGCTGCTTGGCCACCTTCATGAGATCGAATGTCGAAAGCAGCTCCTCGCAACGCGCCTTGCGGTCGCGCCCGGACATCTTGAGCGTCTCAAGTATCGCCATCACGTTGTTCCACACCGAAAGCTTGCGGAATATGGACGCCTCCTGCGCAAGATACCCGATGCCGCGACGCGCCCGCATGAACACAGGCATCTTGGTGAAGTCCTGTCCACGGAACGTCACCTTGCCCTCGTCCGGCTTCACAAGACCGACTATCATGTAGAACGTGGTGGTCTTCCCCGCGCCGTTCGGGCCGAGAAGCCCCACGATCTCACCGCAGCGGCAGTTTACGTTCATGCCGTTGACAACCGTGCGGTCGCCGTATATCTTCACGAGACCGGTGGCTTCGAGGTCTGGTTCGCCCCGCTCCGACACCATCTCGTTCATCGCGTCTATGACAGGATCGCCCATCTTCATTTCCCGATAAGTTTCTTCACGCTGCCCTGGCCGCCAATTCCGCCCGGCATGGTTATCACAGGGTTCTCGACCTCCACCTGCTCGGAATCAAGCCAGAACGTTATCTTCTCGCCCTTGACGTTGGAGCCTTTCTTGCCTTCCTCGGAAAGCTCCGCCGTTATCTCGTCGCTTGAGTACATCACAACGCGTCCAAGCTTCTTGTTGAACGTCGCACGCGCACAGTAGGCACGCTTGTCGTCGTTCGTTATCGCTACGTGTCCGATCGCCACAAGCCTCTTCAGGTCGTTCGTTCCGTCAAGGAAAAGGAACAGACGGTCTGCATGCATCTGGTACTGCGCATCGTCCACATGCACATTGCGGTCGAACAGCACAACTCCCTCCTTGCGGTCGTAGTCCGTGCGGTCTGCCGTGATGATCGCATCGCGCTCCGGCTGCTTGGCCGCCGCAGGTTTGCCTTTGCCGCCGGACGTCTTGGCCTTCTCTTCCGGCTTGGGTTCCGCCTTCTTCTCAACTTCAACGACAACGGGTTCAACGGCAGCCGGGCTGTCCGCATCAACGGCGGCGGAGCCGGCGACATTCTCAGGTTCAACAGCGACCGCAGATGCCGTCTCTGCAGGTTTCCGGGATGCATCATCCGTCAGTGCGGACGCCACCGCCTTTTTGGCTGGCTGCCTCCGGAACATTATTGAATCCGCCGCCGTATCCGACACGGCGGGCGACGCCATGGCGATGCACACCAGAAGCACCCAAAGAGATGGCGTCCCCGATGTATGTGTGCCCTTGATTGAAATGCCTTTGCTCATTTGTACAAAACCTTCCCCGCACCCAGCTTCAGCGCCTTCGTGCGGATTTCCGTCTGAGAGAATATCTTGATGAATTCACGGTCGAAGGAGAAGTATATGCCGCGCCCCCTTATGCTTGTTCCGTCCCAGTCCATCTGGGCGTTCCCCTCGACCCATCCGGACTTCGACTTGCGGTCTACTATGCAGTTATCCGCCGTGAGATACGCTTCGACAGTACGACCGTCCTCCTTGTACTGCTCGACCTTGATGTTCTCGCCCCAGATGAAACCGGTGTCCGCGAACATGTAGGCCTTTTGCGCCTTGAGCCGGCTCTTCACGATTCCGTTGGGGTAGTATTCGAGCGGCAGAGCGACATTCTCCGCCGGGGCATCGATCTTCTTGACGCATTCCGCATACTCGGACTGCAGACGAAGCATGTCGGAGTCATCTCCGCGTTCGGCCAGCCACTTGCCGGAATCGAACGCCAAAACGCCCGCAGACGCAAACGCCAGCAAAAGAGATGCAAGGAATTTCGTCATTTCCGCCTCCCGCCCGGCGTTCCGCCCTTTTCGCCGGATACGATTCCGTCTATCGCAACAAGTGTGCGCCAAAGCCTCTCCACATCACGGAACGCAATCGCGTTGGCCGCATCCGAAAGAGCCTTCCTCGGATTCATGTGCGTCTCCATGAACACACCGTCCACGCCTGTCGCCACCGCAGCACGGGCAAGCGCAGGGGCGAAGCGTCCGTCTCCGCCGGAACCCGTGCCGAGACCTCCGGGACGCTGCACCGAATGCGTGGCATCCATCACCACCGGATATCCGAGTTCACGCATTATCAGAAGTGACCGCATGTCGGCAACAAGATTGCGGTAGCCAAAACTTGCCCCGCGTTCGCAAAGCACAATGCGCCTGTTTCCGGTGGACTCAATCTTCCGTATCACCTGCGCCATGTCCTCCGGCGCCATGAACTGCCCCTTCTTGACGTTGACGACTGCACCGGTCTCCCCAGCGGCGACAACGAGATCTGTCTGACGCGCAAGGAAAGCCGGAATCTGCAGCACATCGCAGACCTGCGCAACGCGGGCGCACTGCCATGGCTCGTGGACGTCGGTAAGCACAGGAACGCCGAAACGCTCGCGCACCTCGGCAAGTATGTCAAGCCCTTCGTCTATTCCGGGACCGCGAAACGAATCCACGCTCGTACGGTTGGCCTTGTCGAAGCTCGCCTTGAATATGTAGGGCACACCAAGCCTGGACGACAAGTCAGAGAGCCGCTTCGCAAGGTCGAGAGCCATTTTTCTGCTCTCGATTACGCACGGTCCCGCTATGAACGTCAAACCACCGTTCCCGAACGTGACACCTCTGTCAACGTCGATTTTTCTCACCTTCATGAAAGTTTCATCTCTCCGGCGCGAGATTATATCAAAAAACACCGCGCTTGTGCGGTTACACTTTCATGCCCGCATCAAATTTGACGCAACGGAGAAGCCGCACCGAAGACGGCGCTGATTACAGTTCCTCTATCGGAATCTTTCTTGCGGCGCCGGGGACATCGGCGACGAAACGCGGCATGGCAAGACCGCCAATGCGCTCCGCGCATCCTGCGGCGATCTCCTTCGCCTTCTCAAGCGGCACGCGAAAATGCTCTACCCCGGCGACAGGATCGCACTGGAACACATAGTACGGACGCACACGCGCCCTCTGCAGCGCACGGAGCAGCGCAAGCATCGCCTCCACGGAATCGTTCACGCCGGCAAGCAGAACCGTCTGGCATGAAACAGGGATTCCGGCATCCACAAGCCTCCCGCAGGCGGCGGCGGCTTCGTCTGTAAGCTCGCCCGCGCAGTTGAACTGCGTGTTCACCCACACCTTTCCGCAGCCCCTCAACCTCCGCGCAAGCGCGTCTGTCACGCGACCGGGGTTTGTGCATGGGGCGCGGGTGCACACGCGCACCACATCCACCTGCTCAAGACCAGAGAACGCATCCACAAAACGCATTACCTCGTCATCCGGAAGCACCAGCGGGTCGCCGCCGGATATCAGCACGTCACGCACATCAGGGTGGGCCTTCACGTAGCCGACGCAGCCCTGCAGATCCTCGTCCGTGCGGACGACCTCCGCCGCGCCAAGCATACCCTTGCGTGTGCAGTGGCGGCAGTTCATGAAACAGCTGTCACTCGCCATCACGAGCACCCGGTCGGCGAAACGCTGCTTCAGACCATACGTTCCAACCGCCTCGGACGTCTCGCCGAACGGATCTGTCGAATGTCCGCCGTCCTCCGCCTCCCGCGCATCCGGCTCAAGCTGCAGCCGGAAAGGCTCGCAGATCTCGGCGAGCCTTTCGGCGTAGTCACAGGCGTGTCTCGGAAATGCGGTCACGGGTAGTCCGCAGGGACGGTAAGGATCTCGCATCCGTCGTCCGTGATGGCGACGGTATGCTCCCAGTGGGCGGCAAGCGAATGATCCCTGGTGAGCACAGTCCATCCGTTCGATCTGTCCACATACGTCTTCGCGCCGGCGAGCGTCATCGTGATCATCGGCTCGATTGCTATCGTCATGCCAGGTCTCAGGACGAGCTTTGTGCCGGGCTTGCCGAAGTTAGGCACCTCCGGGTCTTCATGTACGTCCCTGCCCACGCCATGTCCGATCCAGTCGCGGACTATGCCGAAGCCGGCCTCCTCCGCGACACGCTGGATTGCGTAGCCGACATCTCCGAGATGCACCCCGGGGCCGCAGGCGGCTATGCCGGCGGCAAGACACTTCTTCGTTGTCTCGACAAGGCGGATGACTTCAGGGTCGGTGACGCCAACCATGACGGTACGGCTTGTGTCACCGTTGTAGCCGCCAAAGCGTACACCGACATCTGTCTTGACAATATCTCCCGGCTGTATGACGCGATCGCCGGGAATTCCGTGTATCACCTCGTCGTTCACGCTCACGCAGAGATGTCCAGGGAAGCCGTCATACCTGTAGAAGCTGGCTGCGACATTTCTCTCCGCGCAGTACCGGCGCACAATCTCGTCGATGTCGCGTGTGCGCATTCCAGGCACGATGGCATTGGCGCAGAGGTCTCTCACCTCTGCGCTCATGCGGCAGGCTTCCCGCATCCGGGCAAGCTGCTCCTTTGTCTTGATGTCTACTTTCACATCACGGCCTTGAACGCCTCAGCGTTCTTTTCCGGCGCATTATTGCCGTCCACAATGCGGAGCAGACCCTTCGCCTTGTAGTACGCAATCAGCGGCTCGGTCTGCTGATGGTACACGTCAAGACGATCCTTCACGGTGTCGGGATTGTCGTCCTTGCGGATGACGAGATCCGCACCGCAGTTGTCGCACTTGCCCTCGACCTTCGGCGGAAGGGATTTCACATGGTAGCCAGCCTTGCACTTCGGGCACGTCCTGCGGCCCGCTATGCGATCCTGTATGATGGAGTCCGGAACGTCGATGAGCACAACAGAGCGTATCTCTGCGCCCGTCTTGTCGAGAATCTCCGCCTGCGCCACGTTGCGCGGGAAACCGTCGAGAAGCATCGTTACGTCGCCGGTCGACTCCGCGATCACGTCCTTGATCATGGTCGCTATCAGCTCGTCCGGGACGAGCTTTCCGGCCTCCATGTAGTCCTTGGCGGCAACGCCCGCCTCGGTACCCTTGGCGACTGCGCCGCGCAGGAGATCGCCTGACGAAACGTGCTTGAGGTTAGCATTCTCGGCCGCGAGCTTGGCTGCGACCGTACCCTTTCCCGAACCGGGTGCACCCAAAAGAATGACGATATTCATAATGCCGCGTATTATAGCATAATGGCGTCGATACAAGAATGGGAACACGTGGCGCAGCTTGTCACAATTTGCCGTCCTTCCGGATGCGGGCCCTCTCCGCCTCGGTGTAGCGCACCTGCGCCGGCGCGGACGCATTCCAGGACGGCGTCCACGCATCAGGCACGGGGGCCTTCACGGGAATGACGAAACGCTCGACGCCGTCGGCGCCCGTCTCCACGCGCCCGCCGTGGCGCACGACCACCTGACGCGCAAGTTTCTCGCTCGCCGCGAAGAGGGATGGCAGATTGTAGGCGGTGTGCGAGAAGACCCGCGTGTAGTCCAGCTTTTCGACGTACTTGGCGGGCAGGGCCTTGAAGCCGCAGACCGCCATGAGAATGCCGCCGACGTTCGCGGGATTGCAGTCCGAATCCCAGCCGCACCGCATGGAAAGTTCCATCGACTTGTCGAGGTCGCCGTTGCCGTAGAGGAGGCCGAGGACGATGCTCGCGCCGTTGAGCCGCACGTCAATGTCGCCGTTCGAATCCTTCAGCGCCGCATTGTGCCGCTTCGAGTAAGTCGTGCGGATCTTCTGCCAGCACGCCGTCCAGTCCGCAGGGGCCTCGCGATGCCAGGCGCGGACGTTCCGCACCATCTGCGCGTAGTCGGACTGTGGCGGAATCGCCGCGAGACCCGCATCGAGCAGCTTCCCGACGTCGGCCGTGAAGAACGCCTCCGCGTAGACGGCGCCGATGAACTGCCCCGCCCACACGCCGTCGCCGTAGTTCATCAGGCGGCCGAACAGGTTGCCGAGGCGAATCGCCTCCTGCGGGCAGCCCGGCGAGATGATGCCGGCGTAGTCGGCCTCGATCTGGTAGTCGATGTCGTTGGGGCAGTGGTTGAACGCCGGATGCGAACAGTCCGGCGGCGCGATGCCTTTCCGCAGGTTGGTTCGCCCTGCACGGTTCGCGCACCAGAGCGGATACTCCGAATTCGCGAAGTCGATGCCCGCCTGACGGGCGGAGACGTCAAGGCCATAGTCCGCCAGCGTCTTGAGGAACGTCATCTCCACGTAGAGGTCGTCGTTGTTGTAGGCCCACTTCAGCGGGAAGTCGCTCGTCCATTTCGGCACGTCCTTTTCCGGGATGATCGCGTCCTTCCAGCGGAATTCCGTCGGCATGCCCCAGGAGACGCCGACCATCTGGCCGACCCACGCGCCCTTCATCTTGTCGCGATAGGATTCGAGCGTGAGCGTGCGCGTCGCCGCATCAGCGCCCCACGCGACAGAGTGGAGCACCCCCGCCACCACGCCAAGCGCGGCAAACAGGACATTTGCTTGTGTGACTTGTTTCATCATTCGCATCCTTTCAATGGCCAGTGTCTTGTTTCAGAGGCAACCTCGGCAAGTCAAGGCGAACATCGGGACGGCCTGGCTCGACGACGAGACGGCACGCGCCGCGCAACGTGATCCAGCCGAAATCGACGGGTTCGGCCGCCGGGAACAGCCGTCCCCAAAGCGGACGGTCGGGGCAGTCGTACGGCGTGTAGCGGCGTGGCGCGCCCGACGCGAACGTGCCCTGGCGATAACGCTTGTAGAACGCCGCCGTCCCCAGCAACTTGAATCGCGCCGCGACATCGTTCGGATCGGCCGTGGCCGGCGACACCGCGACGTGAAGGACGCGCTCCCCCTTCACGTCGTCCGGCCACGTAAACGCCGCCGTCACGGGACGGTCGAGCGGCGCGACGGCAGAGGCGACGCACACGGCGTCCGACGCAGGGCTGTATTCGCGGAACTGCGGGTCAAGCAGCCACCAGGAAATGCGGTACGTTCCTTTCGGCTGTTCCTGGCCGGGCAGCACCTCCCACGCCGTCGTCACCGTGTACGACGCGCCGTCCATCGTCACGCTCGAACGCGGCGCGACGGGCAGACGGTTCACCGCCGTATCCTCCCCGCGCGTGTTCGCATAGCGAATGGTCTTCGCGCCGTCCTTCTGGCACGACTCCTCCACGACGCGCCCGTCGCGCCGGCAAATGGCGGCGTAATTGCCCGTCGCCGGATTGAACGCGACGAAGCCATAGGACGGCAGCGTCACGGCCTTCCCGTCGCCTCGTGCGTTGGCTACGTGCCAATCTTCCGTACCGCGATTGACGTGGACGGTCATCCCCGTTGACCAGCGAATCCGCAGACGTGCCCGCGCCTGATCGACGAACGCGACGTCCGAGACCGTCGCCGTGGCAAGTTCCCGCGCAATGTGCTGGGCCAGCCAGTACTTGCGGACGATCTGCCGCAGGCACCGCGCCTCGTCCAGCGGTTCGAGAATCCCCGCCTCGGCCTTGTAGGCGTCGCGGTTGTAGCAGTCCGCCATGAGCGCGTGGCCGTTCATGATCTCACACGTCAGGTAGTCGTCCGAATCGATGCCGTGGCAGTCCTCGCCACGCGCACCCTCGAACCGCGCGCTGTAGCCCACGCCGTGCAAGGACATCCGGTCGTGGTAGACGAGCGGAAACCACGGGACTTTCTCGATCTGTCCCGTGCCGCCCACGGTCATCCAACGATAGGCGCCGGGCTCGCGCGTCAGGTGCATCCACTGGCAGTCGCCACCGTCAAGGTGGCCGGCCATGTAGTCCGCCGGCGCCTCGCTCGACACGAATGCCGGTTGCACCGAACGGGCGGCCACGGCCGCCCGCGCCGCGTCGAACATCGCCGCGTTCCCCGCGCAGTTTTCGATCAGCGGATGGACGCGGCCGACCTTGTCGAAACACGTCGCGGCCAGCGATGAACCGCTGCCCGTCACGTCGATGAACACCGTGTCGGGTGTAAAGCCGTCCGCGTGCATCTGGTCGATCTGGTAGCGAATCGAGTCCGCGCCATCACGCGGGAGCAGACGATAGCTCTGGTCGCCGCACGGCGGATTCAACCAGGCCTTGATCGGCTCCAGCACGCCCGTCTTCGGATTGCGGCGATGGCAAATGCGCGTCCAGTCAAACCACGGCGATTCGGGATAGCAGTCAATCACGTTCAAGTGGACGCCAAATCGCCAGCCCTTTTCGTGTGCCGACGCGCAGAGGCGTTTCAAGTCCGCCGCCGAGCCGAACGTGGACGAAGGCGGATAGACTTCGGGCAGACGGCGGTCGAACCCGTACCGCTGCCAGCAGTGGACGTAGAAAAGCGCATCCGCTACGCCGTAGTCGTCGGCGGCACGACGAACGAGGCGTTCTTGCTGGGCGAATGTACCGTTCCACGTATCCACGACGAACCGCCCTGCTTTCGCGGCGAAGCCCGGCGAGGCGGGCGTCGTGAAATGGCGGCGGTAACGCAGGGCGCAATCGAACGCGCCCTTCCGTCCCGGCACGAACGTGAACGACGTCGGCTGGGACAGGCGGAACCCGAACGACTTGTTCGCCTCGTCGATGTAGAGACTGTCCGGCGGCGTGGTCGTCGCGAGGACGAGCGAAAAACCGTTGGCAAACTCGAAGCCGACGAAGCGCGTCGCGTTCTGATGTCCATTCAGCGGCACATTCAGCCGGCCGGGGTTCGCCACGTAGTAGCCGTAGCCGAAGTAAAGCCCCGTCGGCATCTCCGAACACGCGCCGAACGAAAGCGTCCCGAAGTTCGCCGCGTCGCCCGACACGTCCGCGACCAGCGCGTCATCCACGACACGGAACGAGACGCGCGGCGCAACGCCGTCCCTCGCGACGACGTGCTTGAACGGCGCGAACGACAGCGTCTGCCCCTCGGCTCGAAACGACACGCCCGACGCAGCGTCCGCCGACACGGCAATGCCGCCCGCCAGCGGCGGAAGCGCAGCTCGCGCCCCGACGAGCGCACAGGCGAAAACAGCGGCCAACAAAAACGCACGATGCATGGTCCTCTTCCCTCTTCTTTGCGTGATTATAGCAAAATCCACTCTGCGTTGCCAAGGTCAGCCACGAATCACGGAGAATCTGCTATAATCCTGATCAAACAAAAGGAATCGAACCATGGCCAAACTCGCCGTCTGTCTTCTCCTCGTCGCCTTCACCGTCTCATGCGCCCACGCGGGCGAGACGCCCGACCCGCGCGTCCGCACCTACGTCTATCCCGTCCGCGTCGTCTGGCAGGTCGCGACAAATGCGCCCGCCAGCGCATTCCGCGTCCGCGCGCGCGTCGAGAACGCCGAGCGTCTGCTCCTGCCCAAGCGCGGCCAGGTCTGCGAGGGCGTGTTCGGGACGGCGAACGGCGCACGTCTTCGGAACGGGGGGCACGACGCGGGGCTGGTGCTCGACTTCGGACGCGAACTGCACGGCGGCCTCCAGCTCGGCATCAGCCCCGGCAGCACGGTGCGGTCGCGCGTGCGCGTGCGCTTCGGCGAGTCGGTCGCCGAAGCGATGAGCGACCTGGGCGAGCGCGGCGCGTCGAACGACCATGCGATGCGCGACTTCGTCGTGACCGTCCCGACGTTCGGCACGCTGGAAGTCGGCAATACGGGCTTTCGCTTCGTCCGCCTCGACCTCGTCAGCGGCGGCGAACTCGGCCTCGAATTCGTGCGCGCCATCTCCCTCATGCGCCCCATGCGCCGCATCGGCGGGTTCCGCTCGTCCGACGCGCGGCTGAACCGCGTGTTCGAGACGGCCGTGCGCACCGTCCACCTCTGCTGTCAGGACTACTTGTGGGACGGCGTCAAGCGCGACCGACTTGTCTGGATCGGTGACATGCACCCGGAGACGATTGCGATCCTGAACGTCTTCGGCGCGGCGGAGATCCTGCCGGAGTCGCTCGACTACGCGATTGCCACGACGCCGCCGGACAAGTGGATGAACACGATGGCCCCCTACACGCTGTGGTTCATCCGCAACCTCGCCGAGTGGTGCCGCTACACGGGACGGACGGACTTCCTCGCCCGGCATGCGGCCTACTTCCGCGCGACGCTCGACCACGTCGCCGCCGCCGTCTCGCCGACGGGCGCGTGGACGGCCAGCAAGTTCCTGGACTGGCCGACCCAGCACAACCCGGCGGCCGTCGCGGCCGGCATGCAGGGCCTCGCGGCCCTCGCGTTCGACGATGCCGCGTATCTGCTCGACCGCCTCGGCGACCATGCGTCCGCCGCCGACTGGCGCCGTCGCGCCGAGGCCGCGCGCCGCGTGCCGGCGGACGCGCACGGCGCGAAGTCCGCCGCCGCCCTGCTGGCCCTCGGCGGCTGCGCCGACGCGAAGGCCCTCTTCCGCGACGTGCTCGGACGGAACGGCCACCAAGGCGTCTCGACGTTCTACGGCTACTACATGCTTGAGGCGATGAGCGCGGCGGACGAGGGGCAACGCGCGCTCGACACGGTGCGCGACTACTGGGGCGGGATGCTGGACGTCGGCGCGACGAGCTTCTGGGAGAACTTCGACCTCGCCTGGACGAACAACTGCTTCCGGATCGACGAACTGCCCGTCGCGGGCAAGAAGGACGTCCACGGCGACTTCGGCGAATTCTGCTATCCGGGATTCCGACATTCGCTCTGCCACGGCTGGTCGGCCGGGCCGGCCGCCTGGTGCATCAACCGCGTCCTGGGCATTCGACCGATTGCCGACGGCTGCCGCCGCGTCGAAGTGAAGCCCTGCCTGGGCGATCTCGCCTGGGCAGAAGGCGCAATGGCCCTGCCGGACGGCGGCGCGGTGAAGGTGCGCGCCGCGCGGCGGGCGGACGGGACGCTGGACGTGACGATTGCCGCGCCAGACGGCGTCGAAATCGTCCGCTAACCGCAAGAGACGGAAACGAGAACGCGCGCGCGGCAGCCGAAACGCGCCACCCTCAGTCGTCGTCCTGGAACATCTTCATGTCCACCTGGAGGCCACGGCTCTTGAGCTGGTCAAGCCAGGTCGGCACGGCGCCCGTCGGCCGCATCTCGCCCAAGACCTTCCCCTGCGCGTCCACGCCCGTCTGGCGGAACGCGAAGATGTCCTGCATGACGATCTGATTGCCCTCCAGCCCCGTCACCTCCGTGATGGCCGTCACCTTGCGCGAGCCGTCGCTCATCCGCGATTCGTGGATGATGACGTCCACCGCGCTCGCGATCTGCTCGCGAATCGCCCGGCTCGGAAGTTCCATCCCGCTCATGAGCACCATCGTCTCCAGACGCGAGATGACGTCACGCGGCGAGTTCGCGTGCACCGTCGTGAGCGAACCGTCGTGCCCCGTGTTCATGGCCTGCAGCATGTCGAGGGCTTCGCCGCCTCGGCATTCGCCGACGATGATGCGATCGGGCCGCATGCGCAGACAGTTCTTCACGAGGTCGCGAATCGGGACGGCGCCCTTCCCCTCAATGTTCGGGGGGCGCGCCTCCAGACGGACGACATGCGGCTGCTGGAGGCGAAGTTCGGCCGCGTCCTCGACCGTCACGATGCGCTCGTTCGCCGGGATGAATCCAGACAGGAGGTTGAGGAGCGTCGTCTTGCCGGAGCCCGTGCCGCCGGCGACGATGACGTTCTTGCGCAGGACGACGCAGAGGCGCATGAACTCCGCCGCATCGCGCGTCCACGTGCCGAAGCGGATGAAGTCTTCGGGCGTGAGCGCCTTCTTCGCGAACTTGCGGATCGTGATCGTCGGGCCGGACAGCGCGAGCGGCGCAATGATCGCGTTGACGCGGCTGCCGTCCGAAAGGCGCGCATCCACATAGGGCTGCGACTCGTCGCAACGCCGGCCCAGCGGCGCGATGATGCGCTCGATGACCGCGAGAACGCTGGCATCGTCCGAGAACTGGCAGTCGGAAAGCTCAAGCTTGCCGTGCCGCTCGACATAGACGTTCGCCGGGCCGTTCACCATGATTTCGGAAACCGAATCGTCCGCCAAAAGGTCTTCGAGCGGTCCCAGGCGCATTGCCTCGTTGAAGACGTCGTCCTCCAGCCGCACGGGGTCGATGCCCTCCGGCAGGCGTCCGTTCGCGACGACCTCGTCGATGATCGCGCGGATCTTCGCGCGCGCATTCTCTTCCAACCCCTCGCGGCCGACGCCCTGCACGGTGAGCTTCTTCAAGTCCATCCGCTTCAGGAGCTCGTGCTGGATCTGCTTCTGGACATTGCGCCGAAGCGCGCGGGCCGGGTCGGGCGCCGGCGCGGTGGGGGCGACGTCCGGACGCGGGACGGGCGCCGCGTCACCCTCATCCGCTTCCGCTTCGGCTCCGAAGTCTGCGGCTTCCGTCGCTGGGGCCTCGCTCACGCGCAGCATGCCGCTGCCGACCTGGACGACCTTGCCGCCGTCCAGCGGCTCGGCGCGGTCAATCGCGACGCCGTTGACGAACGTGCCGTTCGCGCTGTGCAAGTCCTCGACGAGGACGCGCCCGCCGCGCACGGTCAGAATCGCGTGACGCTCGCTCACGTCCGGCAAGGGGAAGCGGATGGGACAGTGTTCGCCACGGCCAATGAGATACGCGCCGTCCGCAAGTTCTCGCGTCTCGCGGACGCCGTCGATGAGCGTCGTCAGGGTCATGTCCCCGCCTCCTTTCCTACCGGTTTGTCAGCCGCTGGTTCTGCCGCTTGAGGTTCAGTTCCTCGATTTCGCCCTGGATCTTCTCGAAATCGACCTTCGGCAGTTCCTTCTCGTAGGACGTGTCGTTGCGGTTGCGGAGCGAGAGGACAAGCCGCCCCTTCATCTGCTCGGCGAACGCAAGCATCTCGGCCTCGCGTGGCGTGACCTCCAGCGTGACCGTCGAGTAGCCGGTCGACAGCCCCAGATCCTTTGCGTGCGTCTTCGCCGTTCGCGCGCCCGTCGCCAGGACGAGGACGTTCTGGAGGATCGTGCACGTCACGAAGTTCTTCTTGCCGACGCCGCCCCGGTCGAAGTCAAACGTGCCGATCACGTCCACGTGATCGTTCGGCTTCACCATCGACGAGACGCTCGCCGCGCCCGAACAGTTGATGGAAACGGCGCGCATCGTCTTCTTGATGTCCGCCGAAAGACCCGTCGCCGCCGGGTTGCCGCCCTCGACGTCAGCCCAGAAGACGACGTCGCCCTCCCGGTGCCCCAGCAGCGTCTTCCGTCCGAGAATGTCGCCCAGGTGCTCCAGCTCCAGGGCCTGACCGCGCATGCCGAGCGCCGGCACCGTCTTGAGGCCCAAGTCGCTTTTCGCGAGAATCGTCCCGGACGGCACGTCCTTTCGGAAGCAGAGAACTTCAAGCGTGCCGTAGCGGCTGTTGATCGCGTTCTTCAGGTTCTGGACTTCGGCGTCTTTCGCCGACAGGTAGACGCGCGTCAGGATGGCCGCGAGGATGCCGGACGCCAGGCTCGCGAGGAGGACGATCTTTCGTTTCATGCCCGTATTATAGCAAAATCCGCCGTGCGAAAAGCACCGAAAAACTCGCGCGGGTCAGCCGATGGACGAGGAGACCTTGAAGACGGCCATCAGGATCGCGATCGCGACGAAGCCGACGACGCCCGCGATCGCGACGATCAGAATCGGCTCCAGCGCATTCGTGAACGCGACGATGTTGCGATCCATGTCCTTCTGGTACCGCTTGCCGATGTGCTCCAGCGACGCGGCCATGTCGCCCGCCTGCTCGCCGACGGCGAGCATGTCGGTCATCATGCGGGGGAAGGCCCCCGACGACGCCAGCGGCCCGGAGATGGACGTGCCGTCCGTCACGCGCTGGCGCGCCGTTCGCAGCGCGTCGCCGATGACCGCGTTTCCGCACGTCTCCTCGCAGATCTTGAGCGCCTGAAGGACGTTGACGCCGTTCGTGAGGAGCGTCTTGAGCGTGTAGGCGAGCGACGAGTACGCGCCCGCCGCAACGATGCCCTTGATGAGCGGCGCGCGGAGCTTCCAGCCGTCGAGCGCCCGCACGCCCGCCGGCGTCCGGCACCACTTCCGAAACCACCAGGCGAATGCGGCCGCGCCAATCGCCATGAGCCAGCCGTAGTGGATGAGCGCGTCCGACATGCCGATCAGGATGCGCGTCGGCAGCGGCAGCGCCGCGCCCAACGAGTCGAACACCTTCTGGAACTGCGGAATGATCCAGACGAGCGCGCCGATGACGGCGAGCACGCCGAAACAGAGGACGATGACCGGATAGGTCAGCGCGCTCTTGATCTTGCCGCGCATGCTGTCGTCACGCTCGTAGTGTTCGCCGAGGCGGCGCAGAACCTCGATCATCGCGCCCGACGCCTCGCCCGCACGCAGCATGTTCGAAAAGAGCGGCGGAAATGTCTTCGGATGATGCGCACAGGCATCGGAGAAGCTTTCGCCGCGCACGATGCGGTCGCAGAGATCCTGGCAGACGTGACGCTGCGCCGAGCTCTCCTCGCCCTGGTTCGCAAGCGCCTGCAGGGCCTGTCCGAGCGTCATGCCGGCCTCCAGAAGGTCGGCGAGCTCCGAGACGAAGAGCAAGACCTCGACGCGCTTCATGTCGGTCTTCGCCTTCGCTCCGCCGAGCTGCATGTTCCAGATCGACGCGGACGAAGACGGCTTCGCCGTCGAGGCGGCGGCCGGCACGGCCGTCGGAGAAGCCGTCGCCGCGCCCGTTGTCGCTGTCCTTCGTCTCGCGTAGCCCATCGTCGTGCGCTCCCCGATCAGCGGCGGTCGTCCTTCACGAGCCGCCCGTCCTTCATGACGAGATGCCGCGTCGCATAGGCGGCGATGTCGTCCTCGTGCGTGACCATGATGATGGTAATGCCCTCGCGCGAAAGCTCGGTGAAGAGCTGCATGATCTCGACCGAGCTCTTCGTGTCGAGGTTTCCCGTCGGCTCGTCCGCAAAGAGGACCGGCGGCTCGTTCATCAGCGCGCGCGCGATCGCGACGCGCTGCTGCTGGCCGCCCGAAAGCTGAGCCGGCGTATGGCCGATGCGGCCGCCGAGACCGACGCGCTGCAGCAGCTCGACGGCGCGCTGGCGACGGCGCGCCCGCGTGAGCCGCCCCATGTAGAGGTCGGGCAGCTCGACTTGCTCAAGCGCGCTCGTGCGCGGCAGGAGGTTGAAGTTCTGGAAGACGAAGCCAAGCTTCTGGTTGCGGATGACCGCCAGTTCCCGCCGCGACCGCCGCGCGACCTCAATCCCGTCCAGAAGATACGAGCCGGACGTCGGCGTGTCGAGACAGCCGAGGATGTTGAGCATCGTCGACTTGCCCGAACCGGACGCGCCCATGATCGCCACGAACTCGCCGTTGTCGATCGTCGCATTGACGCCGTCGAGCGCGTGCACCGGCTCGTCGCCGACCGCATACGTCTTGTACAAGTCCTTGATTTCGATGAGGTGTGACATCCGTGGCCCTCGTCACCGGTTCGTGAAGACTGCGACGACTGCGCCGCTCATTTTTTCCTCGGTTCGGGAGCCGTCCCGGCCGTGCCGCGCTTCGGGCGCTTCGGCATGAACGGGTTGTTCGCCGCGTCTGCGGGCTTGGCGAGCGTCGTCGGCGTCTGATAGCCGACGACCGCCTCCTTGCCCTCGAACGCCGCGCCATCCACGAGCTCCGTGAACGAGTCGTCGGAAACGCCCTCCTTGACGAGGTGCGGCACGAGCTTGCCGTCCGCGCCCGCGAGCCAGATCTTGCGGCCGCGCGGCACCTCGCCCGGCGCGCGATCCGCCTCCTTCGGGCGGAAGCGGAACGCCGCCGCCGAGACGACGACCGCGTCCTCGGCGCGCGCCGTCTCGATGGAAAGTGTCGCCGTCATGCCCGGAAACAGCATCTCGTCCGGATTCTCCGCCTCGATGATGATCGGATAGGTGACGACGTTGTTCGTCGTCGTCGCCGCGAGGCGGATCTGACGCACCTTGCCCTTGAAGCGGCGGCGGTAGGCGTCCGCCGTGAAGGTGACGGGCTGCCCGACCTTGATGTTGCCGACGTCCGCCTCCGGCACGGTCGCCTCGACCCAGACCGTCTTCAGGTCTTCCGCAATCGTCAGCACCGGCACGGCGTTCATCGACGAGACGACCGTCTCGCCCTCCTCGACTTTGCGCGCGAGGACGACGCCGTTCACGGGCGAGCGAATCGTGCAGTAGTCGAGGTCGGCCTTCGCCTTCGAGACGGAGGCTTCGGACTGCTCGACGGCGGCCTTCGCGCTGTCGAGCGACGCGCGTGCGCTGTCGCGCGCCTCGACCGCCTCGTCCAGCTCGGCCTCCGAGCACATCTCCTTCGCGAACAGCGCGCGCGTGCGCACGAGCGTCTTCTCCGCGAGCGTGAGCGTCGCCTCGCACTGCTTCACCTTCGCCTGGTTGCCGTGCAGTTGGCCGACCGCGTTGCGGTACGTCGCCTCGTAGACGAGCGGGTCGATCAGCGCGACGACCTGCCCGTTCGTCACGGTCGAGTTGTAGTCCACGAAAAGCTTGAGCACCTTGCCGTTCACCTGCGCGCCGACGGGAATGCCGCTCGGCGTGTTGCGTGGCTGTACGGTGCCCGTCGCCTCGACCGTTCGCACGAGATCCGTGCGCGTAATCGGCGCAAGGCGATACTTCGGCCCGTTTGGCCCGCCGCCCAGCTTCGGCCCGCCATCGCCACAGCCCGACAGCATCGCCATCCCGACGACAGCCCACGTCAACTGAAACCTGCTCATGTCAATCCGCTCCCTACTTTCCCGTTGTCACAATCTTTTTCCCTACGGCGTCGGCCCGTCGGCGGACACGACCGCCTCGCGGTACAGAGGCCTGCGGCCCGTCCGCGCCAGAAGCGCCGCCTCGGCCCGCTGCCCGTCGTAGAACGCCGCGATGCCGTCGCCGCGCGCCTGCGAATCGGCCGCAATCGCCTCCGAAAGCTCGACGCGGCTCGCGCTGCCGACGGCAAACTGCTCGCGCACCGTCGCCAGGTTCTCCGCCGCGCGTCGCATGGACGCGCGCGCGCTCGCCAACGCCTCACGCGCGTTGTCGCGGTTCGCGATTGCCGTCTCCAGCTCGACCGACAGCGTCTGCTCCGCCTCGTCCACGTCCGCCGCCGCGCGCTCCAGTGCAACGACCGACCGGTCGATGGCCGTCGTCTTGCGAAAGCCCTGAAAGAGCGACTGCGACGCGGACAGCCCCCAGCGGAAGGCCCACAGCGGATCCGTCCAGCTCAGCGACGCCGTGGCCGAGACGGACGGATACAGGTCGGCGATCGCGGCGTCGACGTCGTGGGACGCCGCGCGGAGCTTCGCGCGGGACACGCGCAACGTCGGCGCATTCGTGCGCGCGAACGCAAACGACGCGCCCACATCCTCCTCTGTCGCCGCCAGGGCCTGGCGCAACGCATCCAGCCCGGCGGACTCGACGCCGAACGCCGTCTGCCACGTGCCGCGCCGCGCATCGACCCCCAGCGCCTGCAGGAGCGTCGCGCCCGTCGTCTCGACGCGGTTCGACGCCGCGACGACGTCCTGCTCGGCCTGCGCCAGGTCAAGCCGCGCCTTCAGGACGTCCAGCCGATTGGCCGCGCCCGCCTCGCGCCGCGCCTCCGCCTGCGCGAGGTGCACCGCGTACTGCTGCGCATTCGTCTGCGCGACCGCCAGAAGCGCCCGACGCTCCCAGAAATCGAAATAGCCCTCGGCGACGGCCTGGAAGACCGTGAACCGCTCGTCCGCCAACGCCAGCTCGGCGGCGACGACCCGCTCGGCCTGCGCGCGGGCCTGCGCCGCATTCCGCCCGAAGTCGTAGACGAGGAGTTCCAGCGACAGCGCGGCGGACGCATTGCCCTCCGTCCGCCAAAGGTCGCCGTCGTCCAGCCGCGCGGCCGTTCCCGCCTCGCTGTGCCCGCCGGACACCGCAAGCTTCGGCGCCGTCCACGGCGTGTCGCTCACGACCGGCGCATCGGCCGCAAGGGCCTTGAGCGCCAGGCGCGCATCGCGCACCGCCAGCGTCTTCGAAACGACCGACGGCCGATTGGTGAGCGCGAAAGCGACAAGCCCCTCCAATGACGCGCGGCGAAAATCGACGGGCGAGGACACCGCATCACACGCGGCATCCTCGCCTTTTGACACCAAGGCCCGCTGCGACTCGCGCGCCTCGAAAACCGTCGAGCAGCCGACAGCCAGCGCCAGCACAGGGCCAAGAACCCGTCTCCCAATCCTTTCCGCCATGTTCATGATAAGGTATTATACAGACCGCTCAACGGGCCTGTCAAGCGACGGGAACGACCGTCCATGACACGACTACCGCTTTGTCGCGCTGTCGCAAGCCGCTCCCGCCCAGCGAACGATCGCCATGCGGAACGGCGGCAACGTCACGCGAACCTTGCCGTCCTCAACCGCCAACGCCGTCCCCTTCCGCGCGTCGAACGCGCGCGTCGCGCCCGCCGGAAGCGGCAGGGAAACCGTCGTGGCCTTCTCGTCCGACAGGTTGGAGACGACCATCAGCGTGTCCGCGCCCTTGCGGTAGACGCTCGCCTCGACCTTTTCGGGCAGACCCGGCACGGGCTTTTCCCAGTAGGGCGTCCACGTCGCGTCGCCGACGCCAAAGTCGTCCAGCGCCTTCCAGACGTCGGCGACCTGCGGGATGCTGACGATGCCGCAGGGACGCACCATCACGTCGTGCAGGAGCGAGAGCGTCCAGGC